>JAEZYZ010000139.1 GCA_023418705.1 Pseudomonadota bacterium
CGTGCCCGCGGGGGGGGGCCGGGCCCGCGCCGGGCGGGCGGGGGGCGGCGTGGTCTGGGACGGAGACAGCGTCACCGGCAACGCGCAAGGCTGGGCGGACTGCGACCAAAAACCCGATTGCACGGGCACGCTCGAGGCGCAGCCTGCGGTGGGCCACGAAGGCTCCTCCGGGCTGAAGTTCCACGGCGAGGGTGCCGGCTGGATCGGGATGGGCTGGAACTGGTTCGGGTGGTACCCAGAAGACGGAGGGACCGACATCAGCGGCTACAAGAACCTGACCCTCTGGCTAAAAATCGAGGGCAAGACGAAGGAGCTCGCGCCGGATCTCGGCGGCACCTCCATCTCCCTCGGCAGCAGCAACAAGAAGAACAGCGCCAACGCCACGCTGAACCAGTACGGCAAGGACGCGCTCGACGGCCAGTGGCACAAGATCACCATTCCGGTCGCCGAGCTCACGAAGGGCGAAGGCAAGGAGTTCGACCCCAAGCGCGCTTGGGAGCTCCGCATCGGCACCTGGTCGAGCTCGCCCAAGGCGTTCGACATCTACGTCGACCGCATCGCCTTCGAGAACTGAGGCGCTCTCGATCGCCCGAGCTGCGCGCCCCCGCCGACAGCGAGCTCGATGTGGGTGCCGCAGTGCCTGCTTCGGCACGCGGGCGACGAGCGGCGAGAAATGCGAAGTGTACTGAATCTTATGAGATCTTCATAACCGGGCTCGGCCTCTCACGGCCGCGACGGCGCTCGCTGGTGCCCAAGTTCGCGCGCTTTCGGCGGGTCGAACGTGGCAGGATCCCCCACCCGGCGCACCGAACCGACGCAGCACGAAAACACCGGCAGCCCCACGGCTTGCCGGATGAAACGGACAGGCGGTCTTGGCACGAGCAGATCGCGATCATCGACGACAACCCAGCACCGAACCCGCAACGCCCCAGCCCCGAGGCCTCACGCTCCGCTCGGCGGCCGCGGCCTTGCTCGTGATTCTGCTGGCGGGCGTGGTCGGGCAGCTCGCGGGTGTGTTCGACAACGCCAACACCCTGATCGGGACGGAGGCCTTGCCCGTCCCGGCCATGCTGGTGTTCGTGCCGCTCGCCGCCGCGCTCGCAGGGATCGCCGCTCTCGCGCGGGTGCGCCTCTTGAGCAAGCGCGAGCTGGTCACCGTGCTGTTCGCGGTCCTGATCGCGACGCCCGTCATGATGGTCGGCTTCTGGCGCTACCAGCTCTCGGGTCTGAGCACGATCGTCCGCGTCGCCGACTGGACCAAGTTCGAGGCGCTGCCGGAGGGCCTCTGGCCGCACGGCGGCAACCTCCTGGGCGGCGTGTTCGACCTGCGCACCGGCGTCACCACGAGCGGCGCCGCCAACATCGCGCGCGGCGCCGCCAGCATGGCACACGCCGCGGACAGCCAGCTCTCGACGGTGCGCGTGCGCGTGGAGCTCGGCGCAGCGACCGCGTCGATCGACGGCACCTCGCCCGCCGTCGCCGTCGCGGGCCGCCCCTACCTGCTGACGGCCCGGGTCCGCGCCGAACGGTTGGGCGCCGACGCCGGCTACTTCATTCGCCTCTACGCAGACGACGACCCGACGATGGCGTCCGAGCCCGTCAGCGGGCGCAGCGAAGCCAAGGTCACCCCGCTGTTTGCCGACGGCGCCACCCGCGTCGGCGCCTATGCGGTGGAGCTGCCCGCCAGCGCGACGGACGCCGTCACGATCGAGCTCGGTCTGCGCGGCAAAGGCAAGGTGACCTGGAACGACCTGCGCTTGTACGACGTGCGCGCCATCGAGTGGGCGTACAAGGGTTACCGCCGCGTCACCGAGGCGGAGTACGCCTCGCTGTCGATCGCGGAGCGCCAGACCGTCGTGGTGGTGCCCGATGCGCTCTTCAGCGCGGAGGGTCTGCGCTACGTGTCCGGGCTGTCGTATCCGGTGAGCGATTGGGTGGGGCCGGCGCTCCGGCTCGGCGCGTTCGCGCTCCTGGTCTTCGGCGCGACGCTCGGCCTGTCGCTGTTGTACCAGCGCCAGTGGCTGCGAAACGAGCGCTACCCGCTGCCCATGGCGCGTCCGCTGCTGGTGCTGCTCGGCGCAGCGCCGGCCGACGGCGGCCTCGGCGCGCGCTTCGCGAAAAACCCATGGCTGTGGCTGGGCTTCGGCGGCGCCTTCGTGTGGTGCGCGCTCAAGGTGCTGCACGGCTACCTGCCGAGCTTGCCGGATCCGAGCATCGAGGTCGGCGTCAAAGGCTACCTGGCGGGTGCGTTCTGGGGGCGCACCTGGGAAGGGGTCGAGTTGCAGGTTCTGGCGCTGTTCCTCGGGCTGGGCCTCTTGATGGAGCTGAACGTGTTGCTAAGCCTGGTGGTCGGCTACCTGCTGTTCCGAATGCAGTACTGGTTCGGCCACGCCCAAGGCCTCGCCGAAGACCAAGACTTCCCCTACTTCCCGCAGCAGATGCTGGGTGCGTATTGGACCTACGGGCTGCTCGTCGTGGTCTTCACGCGCAAGTACCTCGCCCGGACGCTGCGCGCCGGGCTCGCCCTGCGCCCGCAGGACGAGGACGGGCGCGTCTCGCGCACCGCCCTGCTCTTGCTCGCGGGCTGCACGTTGGGCTTCGCCGCCTGGGGGATCTGGCTCGGCGCGCCCCTCGGCGCCGTCGCGCTGCTGGGAGCGCAGGTGGTGCTCCTCGGGTTCGTCGGCGCCAAGTTCATGGCCGAGTGCGGCCTGCCCGCGGCGGGCTTCAACCACCCGCTCGGCAGCCCCGGCAACTACAACGTGCCGGTCGAGCCGATGCTGCTCATCCCGATGCTCGGCAGCATGCCGTTGTTCGGGGGGTCGGGCATCATGACGATGACGATCGTCACGGCGACGGTGCTCCCGTACGGCTTCTTCTTGATCCCGGGCCTTCAAATCCAGGCGCTCGAGGTCGGCCGCCGCTTCGGCGTCCGCACGCGGGAGATCGCCGGGGCCACGCTGCTGGCCGCGGGCGCCGCGATCGTGATCGGCGGCTGGATCTATCTGACCTCCTTGTACGGGTTCGGCGCCGCCAACTTTCCGGACGCCGACCACTTCAATGATCGGCTCGGGGCGTTCCGTGTCTTCAACAGCGAGCACGCGGCGACCCAGTCCGCCCTCGACGCCGCCGGATCGCAGGCCGCGGCCCCCGCTCCCGCGGCCGGCCAAGAGAAGCTCTGGGCGCTCGGGTTCGGGGCGGGGGGCGCGGCGGTGATCACGACCCTGCGCCAGTTGTTTCCGGGGTTCTGGTTTCATCCCATTGGCTTCTTGGTGGGCCCCTCCACGATGATGGAGAAGCTCTGGGGGTCATTGCTGGTCGCCTACCTCGTGCGCTGGCTGGTGCTGCGCATCGGCGGCGCCGCGACCGTGCGCGAGAAGCTGGTCCCGGCGGCCGTCGGGATCTTCCTGGCGGCGCTCGCGGGCCACGCGCTCCACATCCTCGGCAACGCGATCTGGTTCTTCTTCAACAAGGGAACGGTGAAGTTCACCGGCCTGCTGTGAGTCGATGCTCCCTGCTTCGCTGCGCCGCCCCTTGATCTCGCTCGGTTTTTGCCTGGCGTGCCTGGCCGCGTTCGCGCTCACCGCCTGGCTGTTCGTGCGCGTGTTCGCGCCGGAGCGGCAGGCCGCCGCGGTCGCTCCGACGCGCGGCTTCGACGCGCGCGCGATGCGCGCGGCCACCACGGTCGAAGCCGTGGCCGAACGGCAGCGCCAGCTGCTCGCGCTCGGCTCGCGCTACCTGGGTCAGCCGGGGCTCACGGCCGCCGAGCACCACGTCCTGTCCGCGTTCCGGGCCGCGGGGCTCGAGATCCACCAGCAGCACCTCCGCACGGTGGCCCCCCGGACGGCGTACCGCGAGATCTACCGCGCCGACGTCGCGCGGCCGCCGTGGCGCTACGGCGCGCCGCTCGATGACGTGGAGGTGTACCCGCTGATGCCGAACCACTTCCAGCCGGTGGTGACGCCCGAGGAGGGGCTCGAGGGCGAGCTCGTGCTGCTCGACGAGCAGGCGCTGGCGACGCGCAAGGACTTCCGCGACGTGATCGGCGTGCTCGACGCGGCGCCGGGCGGCGTGTCCCCCGACTACGGCTTTCACTGGCCGCGCTACGCACGGCTGGGGGTGAAGGCCGTGATCGTGGCGCACCGCGACGGCATCGCCGCCATCGACTGGCAAGCGCTCGAAGCGCCGAACCCCGGGGCGCCACCGACGAACGCGATGGTCTCGAGCGTGCCGGTCAACTACGTGCGCCTGGCGGCGGGCGCCGGCATCTTCGAACACCTCGGGCAGCGGGTGCGCCTGCGGGTGCGCGCCGACTTCGTCGAGCACCCGAACCGCACGATCTTCGGTGTGCTGCGCGCGCCAAAGCCGGCGACCGAGGCCGTCGTGTTCTACGCTCCCCTGGACGCCCCGTCGGTGCTCCCCGACCTGGCCCCCGGCGGCCTGCCGGCGCTCAACGTCGCCTACCTGCTCGAGCTCGTGCAGGGCATCGGCGCGGTGCGGGGCACGCTGTCGCGCGACGTGATCTTCATGACCTCGAGCGCCAGCGTGATGGGCGAAGACGGTCTGAACCAGCTGTTGCGCGTGCTCCAGTTCAACAGCTTCGCCTCCCACTCCAACCGCCTGCTCGACGCCTTCGGTCCGCTGTCGACCGAGACCACCGGCGCTTCGACCCGCCCGGGCGCCGCCATGCTCGAGACGCGGCTGCAGCCGATCGACGAGCGCGCGCGCGAAAACCGCGCCCACGCCGCCTGGGTGAAAGCGGCGCTCGACGCCTTTTCGGCGCCCGACTTCTTGCGGACGGTCGCGGCGACCCGGGAGCGGCTCGACCGCTTGAGCGATCCTGCCCGGGCCTTCTTCCTCGAGCAGTTCCAGTACGTGCTGAACACGCTCGTGTTCGAGCGGCAGGAGCCGGTCTTGCAGGCCAAGCTGCGCTTCGAGCGCGCCGGCGCACGCACCGACTCCCGCGAGTTCTCCGAGTACCTGAAGGCCCGCCAGGCGCTCGATCGAGCGACCGCGGTGGCGGGGTCGCCGCCGCTGGTGCTGCTCGAACGGAGCGCCGCCTTCGCCGAGCGGGTGGCGCTCCGCGCGCGCGTGCACGCGCGCTTCGCCGAGCTCGGCGCCTTCCACGCGCTCAGGACGAAGGAGCTCGAGAGCGATCGCGCCGTCGCGACGCTGTTCTCCCGCTACCGAGACTTCGCGATCTTTCGCCCACAGCTCGCGCCAGCGGCGTCCGACAGCGGCACCCCCGAAGTGCTCAGCTTGTACGCCAAGAGCTCGCGCGAGTCGCAGAGCATCGATTTGCTGCTGGGCAGAGCGGCGCGCAAGCTCGACGACGGCAGCGGCACGTTCCGGGTCGAGCCCATCGCCTCGCGCCCGATCGACCAGAGCACCGTGGTCGAAAAGAACGTCGCCCCCGCGCCCGTGTACCACTACTGGATGGTCTACGGGGTGGGATACAACCACCAAAGCTGGGTCAACCTCTCGCGTCAGGCGGCCTACCAGCGCTGGGCGTCCCCGGTCTTGCTGCCCTTCATGACCGAGCTCTCGTCGCTCCGCGGGTCCTTCGCCGCGCTCGGGGAGCTGGCGCTCTCCCTGGTGCACGGCGACGGGCTGCTCGGCAGCCCGCAAGGCTACCCGTGGCAGCGACGCAACTATGGCGGCCGCGTGCTGGTGTCGAACGTGGGGCAAGCCATCGTGCCGAGCTACCCGTTGAAGGGCGCGCTGATCGGAGCGCGCAGCCTGGACAAGGGCGTGCGCTCGCGCGAGCTTCACAGCCGTGCCGGGTACTGGCAGCACCCCTTTTACAAGACCGATCCCTACGGGCGCTTCGACCTGCCCGAGCAAGCCTCGGACTTCGGGGTCTGGTGGCGCATGTACGACGACGGCCACGCCTACACCCCGCTCGCGGCCGGGTTCGGTGAGGACGGCCTGATCGCCTACATGAAAGACGAAGGCGAAGAGGGCCAGCGCCTGTTCAAGTCGGTCGGCATCCCGCTCACCAACCTGCAGCTCGTCGAGGACGCCACCGTCGTGACGTTCCGCGCCGCGCCGCTCTCGATCCTCGACCTGACCAACCCGCGTGATTTCAAGGACTACGCCGAGGTCGAAATGATCGACAGCGACGGGCTCTCGCCCTTCGGCAAGCGGTGTCAGTTCGTCGGCCCCGGCTTCATCACCACCTACCTGCCCCCGGACGAGACGGCGAGCGTGCTGCTCAAGGCGGGCCGCCCCGACAACGAGTTCGTGCGCGAGATCCGGGCGTTCTTGCTCGGCGTCGGCCCCGATCCGCGGTCGGCCGGGGTGCCGCTGGAAGGGGACGGCTACCTGGTCGCCGATCAGCCCTTTTTGCAGCAGGTGCCGCTCGAGGCCGCGCGCTCGATGGCCCACGTCAACGACCTGCGCCTCGAGCTCCAAAACCGCTACGGCATGGCGGACGACCGCACCAACGACTACCACCGAAAGACGCTCGAGCTGCTGGGCCAAGCCCAGGCGCCCGGCACCGCCGTGCACGACACCACCCTGAAAGCGCGCGACGCCGTGAGCTACGCCGGCCTGAACCACCCGGTGCTGCGGGAGTCGGTGTTCGAAGCCGTGATCGGCATCCTCTGGTACCTCGGCCTGTTGGTGCCGTTCGTCTACTTCGCGGAGAAGCTCTTGTTTTGCTTCGCGGACGTACGCCGGCAGATCGCCGCGCAGAGCGTGATCTTCTTGTCGGTCTTCGCGCTGCTCCGCGTGCTGCACCCGGCGTTCGAGATGGTGCGTTCGTCCTTGATGATCCTGCTCGGCTTCTTGATCGTCCTGATCTCCACGGGCATCGCGCTCTTGTTCTCGAGCACGGCCAAAGAGAACCTGGCCGAGCTCCGCAAGCGGCAGGGCAAGGTGGCCGCCGCGCAAGTGAACCCCCTCGGTGTGCTGACCGCGTCGTTCCTGGTCGGCCTGAACAACATGCACCGGCGCCGCCTCCGAACCGGCCTCACCTGCGCCACGTTAACACTGTTAACATTCGTAATGATCTGCTTCACCTCGACCCAGAACGACCTGGTCGAGGAGACGACCACGCTCGGGCGCGCGGAGTACCAGGGGTTGCTCGCCAAACACGACGACTTCTTGCCGATGACGGAGTCGGAGCTGTTCGCGCTGAAGAGCAAGTTCGCCGGCCGCGCCGTCGTGGCCGAGCGGCGCTTCTACACGGGCAATCAGGACTGGCAGGAACGCCGCCGGCTGAACCCTTCGCTGACCGCCAGCTTCGACGGTCCGGCGGGCCCGCGGCAGGCGAGCTTCTCATCCATTCTGAAGCTGACGCCCGAGGAGCCGCTGCGATCGGGCTTTCAGCTCCTCACGGGGCGCGGCTGGTTCCTGCCCGAGCACGCCCAGGACGACGGAGGACCGGCGCCGGTGCTGCTGCCCGACAAGCTGGCGGAGCGGCTCGGGGTGCGGGCCGAGGCGGTCGACGCCGGTGAGGTCCAGGTCCAGCTCAACGGGCGCCCGTTCCGAGTCTGGGGGATCTTCAGCGCCGCGTCGCTCGACGGCTTGCGGGATCTCGACGGCGTCGACCTGCTCCCGTACGACATCGAGCGGGTCGGCAACCTGAGCGAGTCGAAGGTGGGCTTCACCGCCAGCGTCGATGAACCCCGCATCCCCGCCGAGCGCATCGTCGTCGCGCCCGTGCGCGACCTCAAGCTCTCGATCCCCAACGCCAACGAGGTCATCGCCAGCGTCGCCATCGATCTCGGCGACGCCAGCTACCGCGAAGCCAAGCAGGAGATCGAGGCACACCTGGAGAAGACGGCTTCGCCCGCCTACTTCGGCCTGGACGGCGTCGCCTACCGGGGCCTGCGCACGCGCCAGCTGACCGTCGCGGGGCTGCTCGAGCTGCTCGTACCGCTGCTCATCGCGGGGCTCACGGTGCTCAACACCATGAAGGGCTCGGTGTACGAGCGGCGCGGGGAGATCTACGTGTACAACGCCGTCGGCATCGCGCCGCGCTACATCCTGGTGATGTTCTTGGCCGAGGCGTTCGTGTACGTAGTGGTCGGATCGGTGCTTGGCTACTTGCTGAGCCAGGGCGTGGGCCGCGTCTTGACCGAGCTCGGTCTGACCGGCGGCCTGAACATGACCTTCACGTCGCTCGCCACCATCTACGCCTCGCTCGCGATCGCGGCGGCGGTCTTCTCGTCGACCTGGTTCCCGGCGCGCTCGGCCATGGCGATCGCCGCTCCGGCCGAAGACAGCGGCTGGAAACTGCCGCAACCGGACGGCGACCTGCTCGCGCTGGACCTCCCCTTCAACTTCGGCGCGCGGGATCGGATCGCGGTGCTCGGCTTCTTCCAGCGCTGGCTGCGCGAGCACGGCGAGGGCAGCTCCGGCAGGTTCTTCGCCGCAGAGCCGGCGCTGGGCGTCGCCGAAGGCCTCGACGCGCACACCGGCGGCCTCGTCCCGGAGCTCGCGCTCACGGTGTGGCTCAAGCCGTTCGACCTGGCCGTGTCGCAAGCGCTTCGGATCAGCGCGCCCTTCGATCCAGAGACGGGGCAGTTCCAGGCACGGCTCGAGCTGACGCGGCTCTCGGGCACGCGCGAGTCCTGGCTGCGGCTCAACCAGGGCTTCGTCGCCGGCTTGCGCCGGCACTTCTTGCACTGGCGCGCCCTCACCGACGCCGATCGCGCCGTGATGTTCGCCGAGGCGCGGGACCAGCTCGCCGCGCTGCAGACGGAGCTCCGACCGGCGGAGGGCGGCGCATGACGACCGAGCTCGCGTCGCGGCCCCCGGAGCCCAAGCCCGAGCCCCCGCCCCCGAACGTGCCCGCGGAGCGCGATCGGTCGCGCTCGGAGGTCGAGGAGTACCGCGCGCTGATCGAGCCGCCGGAACAGTTCAAGGACGGCTTCGGCTGGGCGACGGTGCTCGGGATCGTCTTCTGCGGCCTGGTGATGATGCCGGGCGGCATCTATCTCGGCTTGATGACGGGGACGGGCATCGGCAGCGCGGCCTCTTGGGTGACGGTGATCTTGTTCATGGAGATCGCTCGGCGCGCCCTGAAGCCGCTCCCGCGCCAGAACCTGGTCGTGCTCCTGCACGCCGCCACGGTGATGATGGCCTCCAATCTCCTGTTCCCCGGGGGGCCCTTCGGCCAGCTCGTGTACCGCGCCTACCTGGTCAGCAGCGACGCCGTGCGCGACAGCGGCATGCTCGGGGCGTTCCCGGCCTGGTTCGCGCCGCCTCCCGACAGCCCCGCGATCCTGGAGCGCACGCTCTGGCACAGCGACTGGCTGGTCCCCGCCGCGATCCTGCTGTTCATGGCGATCATCTCGGTCGTGCAGCGCTACACGCTCGGCTACTTCTTCTTTCGGCTCACCTCCGACGTCGAGCGTCTGCCGTTCCCGCTCGCGCCGGTGAGCGCCCTGGGCGCGACGGCGCTCGCCGACATCGAAGGCGTCGAGTCGAAGACCCAAGAGGGGCTGCGCGGGCAGCGCCCCGAGAAGGCGGGCGAGCGGCGCCGGGTGTTTTCGACCGGCGCCGTGCTCGGGTTGCTGTACGGCGGCTTGATGGTCGGCGTGCCGGCGCTGACGGCGCTGTTCCTGGACCGGCCCTTCTACCTCATCCCCCAGCCCTTCGTGGACGCGACCACCGTCACGGAGTCGCTGCTGCCCGCCACGCCCTTCGGGGTCACGCTCGACCTCGGCGTGGTGTTTCTGGGGTTCGTGCTGCCGTTCTGGACGGTGGTCGGCACCTTCGTCGCCATCGTGGCCACGCTGCTGCTCAACCCGGTGCTGCACCAGGCCGGCGTCCTGCACACCTGGCAGCCCGGCATGGACACCGTCAACACGGCGTTCTCGAACAACATCGATTTTTGGCTCAGCTTCAGCATCGGCGCGGGCCTGGGCCTGGCCGCCGTGAGCTTGTTCAACACCGTGCGCGACGTGCGGCGACGGCTCGCCGATCTGAAGGCGGGAGCGGCCGCTCGGCGGTCCGACTCCGGCGTCGAGAAGAAGCGCTTGTGGCAGCCGCCGCGCGCCGGCCGCGGCGACTACCCGATCTGGATCGCCCTCGTCGGCTACACGGTCACGGCCAGCGCGGTGGTGGCCCTGTGCCTCTGGCTCTTGCCCGCGACGCCCGGCGTCGTGTTCTTCTTGTTCTTCTTCGCGTTCGTGTACAGCCCGTTCATCTCCTACGTGAACGCGCGGCTGCTCGGGATCTCCGGTCAGGGCGTCGACATTCCCTTCGTGCGCGAGACCGCGTTCCTGCTGTCCGGCGCGCGCGGCATCGGCATTTGGCTGGCGCCGGTGCCGCTCGAGAACCACGGCTGGCAGGCGCAGTCCTACCGCGTCAACGAGCTCACCGGCGTCCGCTTCTGGTCGCTGGTCAAGACGGAGCTGGTCATCTTGCCGGTGCTCTTTTTGCTCTCACTCGCGTTCTGGGCCTTCATCTGGAAGGCCGACGCCGTGCCGTCGGCGCTGTTCCCTTGGGCGCAGGTCAACTGGGAGCTTCACGCGAAGAACTCGGTGCTCTTCTACAGCTCGACCTTCGTGCCGCCGGGTGAGGTCGGCGAGCTCCGGGGCATCGCCGACAGCCAGTTCATGAAGGCGGTGCACCCGAACGTGATCGCCGGCGGGTTCGCGAGCGGGGTCGGCCTGTTCGCGCTGACGTCCTGGCTCGGGGTGCCGGCCCTCTTCTACTACGGCCTCTTCCGCGGGCTCGGCCACCTGCCCCACACCATGCTGCTCGAGCTCGCCGGCGCCCTGATCGCTCGCCGCTGGCTGCACCGGCGGTTCGGCAAAGAACGCTTCCTGCGGCTCGCCCCCATCCTGCTCGCGGGCTATCTCACCGGCGTCGGTCTCGTCGCCATGGCCACCATCGCGCTGCGCCTGATCCAGGCGGCCATCACCTCGAGCCCGTTCTGATCGGAGCGACGAAGCATGCCTGCGTTCGGAGTGCACGAGACCATCGGCGCCTGCGGCCCACCGCGAGTCAGTGAAAACGGCGAGACAGCAGGGTGCGGCGACGGGCTTGGATCGCGGGTCGTTCACAGGAAGATCGGAAGATCGGAAGCGGGACCGACGAAGCCGTCGGTCCCAGAC
>JAEZYZ010000075.1 GCA_023418705.1 Pseudomonadota bacterium
GAAATGCCCTCACCCTGCGAGCACTGCATCAGAGCGGCCGTCTGCCGAAATTCTGGACCCAGCTCTCACGCTGCTACGTGGCCAACGTCCGAGAGGCGGCGTGATCCGTGCGTAATCCACGCCCCCCGGAATGTTGGCCGCGGCCCGTGTACATGATGTACGCGGGGACGATTTCGTCCCCGTCGCGGTGGCCGATCTCCTGGTCATCCGGGACGCTGTACGTTTCGCTCTTCGCATACACGATCTGAATGTTGTTGCCGCGCCGATCTTCGATCCGGCGGACGTACCAGCTATGTGGCACGCCCTCCCGGTCGCTCAGCGTAGCGTCAACGGTCGAGCCGTAGGTCGCGATGCGGCCGTCTTTGAACCGAACCTCGAAGGAGCTCGGACCGGCGCCGTGCGAGATGATTTTGGCGAACGTGTCTACGGCGGTTCGATACTCCGCACCGTCGGCGCCGTTTTGAGAGCCGGCGACCGGAATCAGCCGCTTACCATCGATGCAGAACCCGTCGCCGTCGTTACCCAGGATCGGTCGTACCTGACCGTCCATCGCGACCGTCCGACCACAGCGCGTGATCGTGGAGAGACCTTCGAGTTGCCATCCAACACCGAGGTGACCATTGGCAAGCGTTCCCCCGTAGCTGAGGCTCAGCTCAGGTTGCATGCCCAGCCGGCCAGGCGGGACCAAGATTGGAATCTTGTAGCTCGGAGTGCCTCGATCGGACACCGAGAAGGACCCGTGCAGGGCTCCGATCGTCGTATCGATGGCAGGTTCGAGGCGATCCAAGGGACGCTGACCACCCTGCCCATCGGGGATCAGCACGGGGGTGTCAGCCAGCGGCTTGACACACAGGCCCGCGTTGCATGCGTGACCGCCACTGCAAGCGCCGCAGTTGGCTCCTGTTCTGGGATCCGTGCCGCACTCGCGGGCACTGCAGCTCGGGAGGGCTGCGCCGGCGTTCGTCGCCGGGAGGCAGACGTTCTGTCCCGGCAGTCCGACGCTGTCCCCTCCTCCCTGAACGCACAACGACCCCGGCTGACACTCCGAATGTGCCTGACAGACCTCGCCGTTCTGACAAACCGCCGGGCAGGTTCCGTCACATCCGTCGTTTAGATCACCACCGCAAACCTTTCCCTCACACTGCGGGATGCACCGGCAGGTGTCTCCGCACGGGGCCCCCTCGGCGCCGCAGCCCCCCGTTTGGGGATCGGTGGTGCAGATCGGGTCTTCACAGACACGCTCGCTCCGGCAGCCGAAGAAGCGACCATTCCCCTGCCCGCACACCTGACCGCCGGTGCAGTCGGCGTCACTCGTGCAGGCTCGGCGGTCGCAGCAGTTCGGGCCGCAGGGCGCTCCCTCGTAGCCGCACCCCAGCTCGTTCGCGAGCTCGTCGCACTGCGGGTGAATGCAGCGGTGCTCCCCGGGCGCTCCGTTGAACCAGTCCGGGTTGGGCTCCTGCGGGCACACGAGATCGCCAGCGCATTCGGCGTTGCCCTGAGCGGGGTCGCAGATCCCCCCGCCCGAGCACGGGCAAAGCTCCGTGCAGTTGCCGCCCTCTTCACACTCCGGCTCGCCCTCGAACTCGGGGCGCAGCATGCGGTTGGAGATGGACTCAGTCGGGGCGCAGGCTTCGTCGCCACCAAAGCAGTACCGCACGCGGAGGGCCTTCTTGGGGCTCCCGGTCATGTAGAACCAGCGTAGGTCGTAAATGCCGGCTTCGAGGTCGAAGCACTGCGCCCCCGTTTCGAAGGTGATGGCCGTGGAGGCGCCCTCCACGAACAACGACCCGCAGGTGCTAGCGGCGTCGCCAGCGATCTGGAAACAGTGCTGACCGCCGTTGTCGAGCTTGAGCTTGCTTTTGTAGTCGACCTGCCAGTCGCTGCTGCACTGGGTCCAGTTCGGGCGGAAGCGGTAGCCAGCGTTGCAAATCTCGCTGGGCAGAGCGCTGCCGCCCCAGTCCCAGCCGGAAGAGATCGCCTGTTCTTCCACGGGAGTGCCCAACGTGCAGGCATCGACCTCTGCGGCGGTGTCGATGGCAGCGCAGGTCGGCGCCCCTGTGCAGCGGGGGGACCAGGCGGCTTTCGCGCCGTTGAACACGTTCTTGTCGGTCCAGAAATCGCCGTCGGCGTCCTCGTCGCAGTCCGTCAGGCCGTCGCCGTCGGTGTCCTTCGGCGCGCAGCCGAACACGAGCCCGCAGCCCGAAGCGTCGACCTCTGCGCAGTCGTCCCGCGTGTAGGGTCGGTGCCAAATCGTGGTGGCCTGGTGGACCTCGATGCGCTTGGCGAAGATTTGGCCGACATGTCCCGGGTCATGGCCCACGGTGCCGATGCTGACCTCGGCGTTCGGAGCGACGATCGTCCCGCGGAAAAAAGCTTCTATGACGACGGTGGGGGGCTCCGACACGTTCGTTTCGGGGCCCGTGTAAGCGAACAGAACGTTGCCCTTGTCGGGCGCTTCTTCAATGGCTTTCCCTCGCCAGATGAACCCGCGACGAACGTAGATCTGAATGGGGCCGGCTGCGTTCTTCAGCTCCAGGATGGCCCCCGACTCGAACGTGAACCAGTCGAAGAAGTACACTCCCGGAGTCAAGACGGCCTTGGACCCGGAGTGTACGTTCAGGATCTGGTACGCCCCGGGTGTCAGGGTGGCCGTCTGCTGGTTGACGACGGGCTGCAGGGACGCGAAAGCTTCAACCGCGGGGAGGTCGACGGACCAACTGACTTCCCGATAGGGTGACAAGTCCCGGTGGCTAAGAATCGAGCCCTTTACGCGATCGGTCTGCTGAACGTCGTCCCCTTCTTGGGTATCTACGGGACCGCTCGTGTGCACGTCGCCCCAGACGCGCGACCCTGAACGCAACCAGACGCGACCGTTGCTCCAGATGTCGCCGACGTCCGCAAACGAACCGATGTTGGTGGTGCCCGTGCCGGCGTTCGCAACGGGCGCCCATGCGGTGTCGGCATACCTGGTGCGAGCGCGATCGTTCACCAGAAGCTCGTCGCCGGCCGCCAGCGTGAAGTGGCTCGGCGTGAAGCCGCCAGGCAGGCGAATGGTGAACGTGCAGGTCGCGCCGGGATGACACAGGCTCGTCGTAGAAATCCCCGCCCGATGTTTCCCCAGAGGTTCGTCGCCTTCGGCCGCTTCCGGCGAGCTGCTGCAGCCGCTGCCGATACTGAAAAGGCACGTCGTGGCCAGGGTGAAGAGAATCAGCACAAGCGGACGAGGCAATTTCGGCATGTTCAGGGCCCTTCGGTCGGAGAAAGCACGAGTTTCCGAAAAAGAACCAAGGACCCCGACGCATCCCTTCGAAGGCGCTGAACCGACCCCTCGGCGCTCTTTCTTAAGAACAGTCCATGGAAATCACAACTTGCTGTGCGCTGTCCAGACCTTTTCGCGGCGAGCAATGAAGCGTTGTCGCTGGGTCGAAGCATCCCCTCCAAAATTTCGCCACCTTATGTTCATTCCCAGCCTTGAACTGAGTGACGGCTGTCATGGTTTCTTTGGCGGCCGACGGGTGTTTCGCCGGGCCACTTCCGGCGCGCCGGCTGCGTGCGCGCGTGAATCATGTTGCCCAGCCCGGGCGTGATGCTGAGCCGCACGTCGAGCCTCTCCCGAGACGGCAGCCAACGAACGCGGGGTCGAGCCGGATTGAGGCTCCCTTTCACCGCGGAATCTCGGCTCAGCTTGCCGAGGCTTCGAGCGCTTTGCCGAACGCGTGCACGGTCTGGTCGATCTCGGCTTCGGTGTGGGCGGCGGAGATGAACGCGGCTTCGAACTGCGACGGCGGCCAGTAGATGCCATGGTCGAGCAAGGCGCGGTGGAAGCGGCCGAAGCGGGCGGTGTTCGCCCGCCGGGCGTCGTCCCAGCCATTGACCGGGCCTTCGCAGAAGAAGAGGGTGATCATCGATCCGACGCGGGTGAGGGTGAGCCGGGCGCCGGCCTTCCCGATGAGCTCGCGCAGGCCCGCCTCGAGCCGCGTGCCGAGGGCCTCGAGCGTCGAGTAGACACTCGGCTCGAGCGCGGACAAGGTGGCGAGCCCGGCGCTCACCGCGAGCGGGTTGCCGCTGAGCGTGCCGGCCTGGTAGACGGGGCCGAGCGGGGCCACCTTCTGCAAGATGTCGGCGCGTCCCCCGTAGACGGCGAGCGGCATGCCGCCGCCCACGATCTTGCCCAGGCAGGTCAGGTGCGGCCGCAGCAAGAAGCGCTCTTGAGCCCCGCCCGGCGCGAGCCGGCAGCCCGTCATCACTTCGTCGAAGATGGCGAGCGCCCCGTACTTCTCACACAAGCTGATGATGCCAGCCAGGTAGCCTTCCGCGGGCGCGATGCAGCCCATGTTGCCGGGCACCGGCTCGACGATCACCGCGGCGATCTGGTCGGGACGAGCGGCGAACGCCTGCTCGAGCGCCGCGAGGTCGTTGAAGGGGAGCGAGAGGGTGGCTTGCGTGGTCGCCGCCGGCACCCCGGCGGAGTTCGGGGTCCCGAAGGTGGCCAGGCCGCTGCCTGCCTGCACGAGCAGCGCGTCGGCGTGGCCATGGTAGCAGCCGTCGAACTTGACGATCACGTCGCGGCCGGTAAACCCGCGCGCGAGCCGGAGCGCGCTCATCGTCGCCTCCGTGCCGCTCGACACGCAGCGCAGCATTTGGATCGACGGGTAGCGTTCGATGATCGCCTCGGCGAACCGCACCTCGAGCTCCGTCGGCGCACCGAACGACAGCCCATCCGCGGCGGCGCGCTGCACCGCCTGAACGACGACATCGGGCGCGTGGCCCAGCACGGCGGGGCCCCAGGACCCGACGTAGTCGATGTACGCGCGCCCGTCGGCGCCGAACAGTTGCGAGCCCTTCGCCCGGCTGACGAACACGGGCTGACCTTCGACGGCTCGGAATGCCCGCACCGGGCTGTTGACGCCCCCGGGCATCAGCTTTTCGGCCCTCGCAAACAAGGCTTCGGATTTGGCGTCGCGCATCACGGGCGCATTATGCGCGGCTTTCCGTCGAGTTGAAAACCAGCAATTCGGCGGATGCGCGGCAGGCGGCTAGCCCGTGCGGACGCCGCGCGGGTTCAGCACCATGCGCCAGGCGTCGATGCGGTCTTTGGCGTGCGGCGCCCACGCCAGGCGCGACAACCGTCCGAGCAGGTGGGGCGTGTGGTCTCCGCAGCGGGAGCGCGCGCCGAAGACGTCGGCCGCGTCCTCCAGGAGCTCGAACGCTCGATCGGGGTTGCCGGTGAGCTGCTCGAACCAGGCCTGCGTCAGCCGGCAGTGCTGGCGAGGCTCGGGCTCCTCGACCCGCATCCGCTCGCAACTTGCGAGCAGCGCGCCCGCCGCGTCCAGCTGACCGCGTGAGAGGGCGAGCTGGCAGTCCAGGAGCCGCGCTTCGAGCACGCCCCAGGGATCGCCCATGTCTTCGTACAGCGCCTTGGCGCGCTCGACGTGCAGCTCTGCCATCTCGAGCTCGTCCGTGTCGATGCCGATCATCGCGAGCAGGCGCTCGCAGGCCGCTTGACCGCGGGGATTGCGGAGCGTCTCGAACACGGTCAGCGCGTCCCGCGCTCCGCGCTCGGCGCTGTAGAAGTTCAGCAGCCGGTGCTCGATGTGGGCGAGCGACGTCTCGGCCTGGGCGATGCCGATGCGGTAGCCGGCGCGCTCGAACTCCGCCCGCGCCTCGTTGGCCAGCCGCCGCGAGCGCTCCGCGATCCCCTCGGAGTGTTCGATCCAGCTGAGCAGCAGCAGGCACTGTCCACGGCCCAGGGGTTGGCCGAGCTCGGCGAAGTGCTTTTCGCCAGCCGCCACCATCTCGCGCGCGCGGTCGTAGCGGCCGAGCAAGTACTCGATCTCGCCGATGACGGCCTCGCACTGGGCCTGTCCGCTCACGTGCTTCAGCTCGACGAAGACCTCGCGCGCGCTCTTGGCGAGCTCCAGGCCCTCGACGTTGGCGCCGCGTTCACTCGAGAGGTGCCCGAGCAGGCGCAGGCAGTGCGCGAAGCTCTCGCGATCCCCCAGCTCCTCGAACGTGGCGCGGGCGATCTCGGCGTGGGTGCGCGCCTCTTCCGTGCGCCCCACGTGGCGCAGGGCCTCCGACTGCCAGCGGTGCTTGAGCGCCAGCGACCGTCCCTGCAGGTGGCCCTTCAAGAGGTCCAGATCGGACAGGGTCGCGAGCGGCTCGCGCGCGCCGTTCCATGAGTGGTTCAGGTAGTCGAACAAAAGCGCCGCCGCCGCGTCGGGCTCGCCGGCGTTGAGCAGGTTGGCCGAACGCTGGCGCACGACCCGCCGCGTGGTGGCCAGCGGGTGGCGCTTCAGCGCGTCGGCGGCCCGGCGGAAGATCTGCCGGTGATCGTCGCGCTGCATCAAGCGGCCGACCAGGTGCTCGTGCAGCAGCTGGTGCGGCCAGCCGTAGCGCGCCGGTCCGCGCGGCAGGATGATTTCCGCGTTCTGCAGGCTGACGATGGCCTCCCCGGGCAACCCCAAGCTGGTGAGCAGGGCTTGCAGCACCTCGCGCCGGATGTCGCCGCCGAGGGTCGCGACCGCGTACGCGGCGAGCCGGTGTTGCTCCGGCATCACCGCCAGGCGGCTGTCCCAGAGCTCCGCTGTCGTCTGGGGCCGCAGCGCCAGCACCTCCGGCGGCACCCGGTAGAGGTTGTTGACCAGCTTGAGGTTGCCGGCCAACGCCCAGGCGTGCAGCTGCTGCAGCGCGAAGAGGGGATTGCCGCGGCTGCGGCGGGCGGCCTCGATCGCCGAGGCGTCGTCGAGCGGCAACGACTTGCGCAAGAGCGCGCAGGTCGTGTCGGCGTCCATCGGCTGCACGTCGAGCACGGCGCCGTTCATCGCTTCGCGCAGCGCGCGGAGCCGCTCGGCGACGGGGGTGTCGAGCTGGATGTCCTCCGACCGCACCGTGGCGACCAGGACGATGCGCTGATCGGGCTCTTCGCGGTGGATCCGGAACAGACCGTCGAGCGTCGTCTCCGAGGCGTGGTGCAGATCGTCCAGCCAGAAGAGCAGGGGACGGCCGCGCGCCAGCCGCCGCAGCGTGTAGCGGATCACCAGCCGGCGCGTCTCCAGCGTGTCGAGCGCGAAGCGGATGCCGCTCGGCCCGAGCGGTCGGTCGCTCATCGGTCCGAGCGGCCTCAGCCACTCGGCGGCGCCGGCCACCCAGGTGCGCCCCACCTTGTCGTCGGGAGCGACCTTCCAGCGCGCCAAGAGGGAGCGCTCGATGGTGTCGCGATCGGCGCGTTCGAAGTTCAGGTACTGGGTCACCGCGCCGACCATGCCGTCGAGCGGCGTGCGCAAGGCGCGGTAGCGCGCGCGCAGCGGCACCATGCTGCCCTCTTCGTGCACCACCTCGCAGAGCCACTCGGCGATCCGGCTCTTGCCGACGCCGGCAGGGCCCACCAAGATCACCAGCCGGTGGGGCGCGCCTTGTCCCTCCACCACCTCGTCGCACACCTCGCGCAGGCGCGTCCGGATGTCGTCGCGCCCGACCAGCGGCGGCGGCCGCATGCTGAGCAGCCCGGGGGCGCGCTCTGGCGCCGGGGCAAGCGCGGGGTTGGCGCCGCGGCGCCCGGTCTTGCGGGTGGAGACCGCCGCCTGCGCATTGGCGCGCCGCCCGAGCGGTGGGAACGTCCACGTCGCGGGCGGCAGATCGGCGGGCGGGCGGAACTGGGCCCATTGCTGGCGCGCGTCCTCGGCGAAGTCCCAGCGGTCCCAGGGATGCTTCGCCAAAAGCCGCATCACGTAGTCGGTCACGCCGTCCGGCACGTGCAGCGCCGGCACCAGCGGCGGCGGCGTCTCGAAGGCGTGCCGGCGGAGCAGCTCCTTCGAATCACCGTTGAAGGGCGCGTGCCCGCCGAGCAGCTTGTACGCGATGCAGCCGAGCGCATAGAGGTCGGTCGCGCCGACCACGTGGTGCATCTCGTGCTGGATCTGCTCGGGTGCCATGTAGCCCGGCGTGCCCGCGCCGGCGTGCGGCGCAAACTCCATCGCCTTGGTGCCGTCGAGCCGCTCGTCGTGCGGATCCTGCTTCAGCCAGGCAAGCCCGAAGTCCAGGATGTGGATCCGCGGCGGCTGCTCGGCGACCTCTTCGACCAAGACGTTGGAGGGCTTGAGGTCTCCGTGGATGATCCCGCGCGCGTGCGCGTGCGCCAGCGCGCGCAAGACCTGGTCGACGATCGTCCAGATGATCGGAAAACCGACCAGCGTGTGCGACAGATCGTGCAAGGAGACCCCCGGCACCAGATCCATCGCCAGGTAGGGCGAGCCGTCGACGAGCTGCCCGAAGTCCCGCGCCCGAACGATGTTGGGGTGATCGAGCGCCGCCAGCGCCCGCGTCTCCTTGTAGAACCACATGACGTACTCGGTGGCCAGGCGGCCCTCCGGAGGCGTCACGCGCTTGATGGCGACGAACTGCCCGTTCGCCTGATCGCGGCAGCGGTACACGATGCCCATCCCGCCCTCGCCGAGGACGCCGAGCACCTCGTAGCGGTTGGCGATGACCTGTCCGGGCAGGACCGGCGACATCGCGGGCGCCGCATCCTCGCCGAACTCCGCTGCCGAGGGGATGCTGGGCGGGGCGCTGGTCGAGCTCGCCTCGATCAACGCGTCGGAGTCGATCTCGACCTCATCGGGCTCGCCTTGCGGCACGGGGGAGGTGACCTCCGAGGGAGCTCGCTTCGGTGACGCCCCGGCGCTCGCCGGCGCGTTTGCCTTGCCAAGGGCTGTGGTCCCCTTCCCCTCTGGGTTGCTATTGCCCAACTTGGCCATGCGGGCGCGCGAGTGTAGTCGCCTGTCCTCGACCGTCGAGTTCTACGGCTACGCTCTCCGATTCGAGAGAGTTTGTCAATCGATCCAAAGGTTTAGCAGCAGGGCGGGGTTCCGCTGGGGGGTGCGCCGTCCAGTGGTGCTCGAACCGGGGCTGGGACGCGCTTCGGTTGCCGGCCCGCGCGGGGAGGGAAAGTCCAAAAACCGCAGCTGGAGAAGTGAGCCCGGCCTTCAGACCGGCGCGTGGTGCCCTAGCCGGCGACCACGTCGAGGCGCGGATCCGGCCTCGCTCCGCGCAGCGCTTCCGGGGGCCATGTACGCGGGGGTTCCGAGCACCCGGGATGTGCCCGTCAGGCTGTCCTCCGGCGCATCGAACAGCCGCGCGATGCCGAAGTCCGTCAGCTTTGCGCGGCCCTTGGCGTCGATCAGCACATTGGCGGGCTTGATGTCGCGGTGCACGACGCCGTGAGCGTGGGCGTGGGCGAGCGCGCCGCACAGCTCCAATGCGACCCCGATCGCGCGCCGCATCGGTAGCGGCAGACGCTCCGCGATCGATCCACCTGGAGCGAGCTCCATGACGAGGTAGGGCTCATCCTTTTTTGGTGGTGCCGAAGTCGAAGACCCGAACGATGTGCGGGTGATCCAGGCTGGCCAACACCCGCGCTTCGCGTCCGAAACGTGCCCGGAACTCGGTGTCGGCGCTGTGCTCGGCGGGCAATAGCTTCACGGCCACCGATCTCTCGAGCGCGTCGTGCCGAGCCCGGAACACGCGGCCCATGCCCCCACGGCCCAGCTCGGTCTCGAAGACCAACCCGGGGATCGCAGGGGGCGCGCGATCGCTCGCCGGCCCGACTCCATCAGCGTCGCCCAACAGGCAGCAGGGGCAAATCGCCAGACCCGAATCGGCAGCGCCGCACCGAGGACAGACGGCGAGGGTCATCAAGAAGCGGTAGGGGATGGTCGCTGAAACGGGGAGCCACTGCGTGCCCGCTCGGGGCCACACGATGGGCCGCGGAGCGGCTGAGTCGAGCGCGAGACGGTCATGAGAACGCCTCCTGACCCCTGCTACCGGAACGGCGGGCCCCGGTTGCGTTCGAGCGACAGTTTCCTGCGAGGTCGGCGGGCACGGCCGCAGCCAGCGACGTCCAGTGAGGCTCGAACTCGCTCCCCGCCCCTCGAGAAAAAGGGCCAGAATGGGCCGCCCCGGCCTCCAGACCGAGCGATGGCCGCGCGGCGTCGGTCGCGCGCAAGCCGTCCAAGCCGTGCTCTTGGCGAAGCCCGCTGTTGCCAAGACTTGCGGCAGTAGTATTAGGCTGCCGCTGACATGACCGAGTCGATCCGCCCCTCCGATCCGCCGCTCTCCGAAGCCGACCCCGAAATCGCCGCGCTCATCTCGCAAGAGGAGCGACGAGAGTTCGACAAGCTGCGCTTGATCCCGAGCGAGAACTACGTGTCGCGCGCCGTGCTGCAGGCGACCGGCTCCGTCCTCACGAACAAGTACTCCGAAGGGTACGCCGGCAAGCGCTACTACGAGGGTCAGCAGGTCATCGACCGCGTCGAGCAGATCGCGTGCGACCGGCTGAAGGCGCTGTTCGGCGCCGAGCACGTCAACGTGCAGCCCTACAGCGGCAGCCCGGCCAACCTCGCCGTCTACCTCGCCTTCTGCCAGGCGGGCGATCCGGTCATGGGTCTCGGCCTGCCCGCGGGCGGGCACCTGACCCACGGCTGGAACGTCAGCATCACCGGCAAGTATTTCCGAAGCTACGCCTACGGCGTCCGCGAGAGCGATCACCGCATCGACCTCGACCAGGTCCGCGCGCTGGCGCGCGAGCACCGCCCGAAGATCATCTGGTGCGGCACCACGGCCTACCCGCGCACCCTGCCGTTCGAGGAGTTCCGTGCGATCGCCGACGAAGTCGGCGCCAAGCTGTGCGCCGACATCGCGCACATCTCCGGCTTGGTGGTCGCGGGCGTGCACCCCTCGCCGGTGGGCGTCGCCGACGTCGTCACCAGCACGACCCACAAGACCCTGCGCGGCCCGCGCGGCGGCCTGATCCTGTGCAAGGAAGAGCACGCCAAGGCCATCGATCGCGCCGTCTTCCCGGGCCTGCAGGGCGGCCCCCACAACCACACCACCGCCGCCATCGCGGTCGCCGCCAAGGAAGCGTCCACGCCCGCCTTCAAGGCCTACGCCGAGCAGGTGGTCGCCAACGCCAAGACGCTCGCCGGGGCCCTCGCCGAGCGCGGCTTCCGCCTCATCACCGGCGGCACGGACAACCACCTGATCTTGATCGATCTCACGCCCAAGGGCGTGCCCGGCAAGCCAGCGGCCCAAGCCCTCGACGCCGCCGGCATCGTCGCCAACTACAACTCGATCCCCTTCGACCCCCGCAAGCCCTTCGATCCGTCGGGCCTGCGCATCGGCACTCCGTCGATCACCTCACGTGGCATGGGCAAGGCAGAGATGCTGCGGCTCGCGGCCTGGATGGACGAGGTCGTCTCCAACGTCGGCAACGCCTCCGTCATCGAGCGCGTCGCCGGCGAGGTCCGCGAGATGTGCCGCGGCTTCCCCCCGCCCGGCATCGCCATCGGCGACTGACAGGCCCACCCGGTAGCGATCGCGTACAAGCGCTCCACCGGCCGCCGCAGCGCGGCGGGAGTGGACGCCGAACGCGCCACCGTCAGAGAAGCGAGAAGCGCCCATTCGCTAGCCTTCAGCCTGGCTCCTGCCGCCAGGGACCGGGTACGCTAAGCCGATGGCGGACCCCCGTTGCCCGGCCTGCGGCGCCGCCCTCGAAGGGGTCGTCGCCTATCCGCTGGTGGTGAGCGCCTGCCGGCCTTGTGGCGGCATCTGGCTGTCCAATGAGACGGCGACGCGCGCGCTGCGGTGGCACAACCCGAACCTCTTGCGGACCGCGCTCGAGCTGGCGACCAAGGCCACGGCGCCGTCGCGCGACGGACAGGTGAAGCGCCTTTGTGCGACGTGCCGTGCGCCGATGCTGGCGACGCCGATGTGGGATGAACGGGTCTTGATCGACATCTGCGCCGAGCACGGCACCTTCTTCGATCCAGGCGAGCTCGAGAAGGTTCTCAATCGACGTGTTCCGCCACCCTCGTTTGCGTACACCTCGGAAGACGAGCTCGAGGCGTTTCGGGAAGCGCTGAGGGCGCCCGTTCTCGACGACGATCACGCCCGTACGAACCAGGCGCTGAACGTGGATGAGCTCGACCAGATCATGGGCTGGATCATCGGGACGCTCGTCGACGCATTTCATGCAGCGAAGCGGAGATGGTGATCGGAGAGCTCAGCGGCTCGGTGGCTCGAGTGCAGCTGCGGCTCGAGCTGCGGGTGGCTCGGCGGGGGTCGCTAGCTCGGCGGTCCGCCAGGCAGCGGCGGTAGCGGCCGTACGGGGCTCGGCGGCCATTCGGCACGAACGCGGACGGCGGCCTCCCCGGAGATGACGATCGGCTGCGCGCCTTGGGCGATCGAGCGCGGCGAAGGGACGGCCGCGAGCGCGACCCTCGAAGGTGGCATCTTTGATTCCGATTGCCCCGATATCGCTTGAGTTTATCATAAGCGGGTTACGACGATCGTATGGACTCGAAGGCACGCGAATATTTGGCGGAAATCGGCCGCCGTGGCGGCCGCGTCAGTCGTCGTGCCCTGACCGAGGACCAGGCGCGTCGAATGGTGAAGGTGCGCGAGGCGCGCCGCGCCTACCAGCGCTTCTTCACCAGATGTTTCTGGTCTTCCGATCCGAACTACCTCGTCACCGAGAAGGACGTGCCGTGGGTAGCCAGTAGACTCATGGAGTTTGGGGGTCGCGAGGGCTGGGAGCTGGGAGCGAAGTTGTGCCGCTGACGCCCTTTCAGCAGGCAGTGGCTCGACTTCTGGCCTCCAGTCGCACCCCCGACAGCGATCTGGCCGGCGGCGCGGCCTTGCACATCGAGCCCAACTCCCTTCGCTACAGCAATGCCCTCGACTACTTCAACGACAGCGCCGAGCGAGTGTTGTCCGCCTTCGCCGACGATCAGCGCACCCTCGAAGCCGCGGGCTACGACGTCGCGGTGGCGATCGAGCGTCCGGGTTTCGTGCGCGCCATCGTAAAGCGCGAAGGCGAAGCGACGAAGGTCGAGTGGGTTCATGACACCGCCTGGCGCTTTCTGCCGGCAGTCGCCAGTGACGTGGCTGGCTACGTGCTGCATCCCCTCGACCTCGCCATCAACAAGGTCCTGGCATTGGTCGGTCGCGACGAACCGCGGGACTTCCTGGACACCTTGGACGTTCATGAACGCGTCCTGGAGTTGGGGGCTCTGGTTTGGGCGGCATCTGGAAAAGATCCGGGATTCACGCCGACGATGCTGCTGGGCATGCTGCGCCGCCGAGGCCGCTATCACAGAGAAGATTTCGCCCGTCTTCACCTCGTCGAGCAGCCGGACCTGCCAACCCTCAAGACCCGCTGGCTTACAGCTCTGGATGAAGCGGAGACGTTCGTGACCACTCGCCCCCCGGAGGAGCTCGGCTGCCTCTACTACTCTCCGTCGCTCCAGTGCTTTCCTCGACGGGTCGACGAGGCGAAGGACCTGGTGCCCCACTACGGCCGTCCCGGCGGAGTGCTGCCCATTGTGGGATGAATCCACGTTGACGCCGTCGGTGAGCAGGGAGCCCGGCGGAGCACCGCTTGCTCGAATGGTGACCAGCATCTCAGGCTGATCTGCGCGACGGTTCTCGCGCCCACGGAAGCAGGCGTTACGCTTCGGCGGGAGTTCAGCTAGTCGGTGGCTTCGATGATGGTGAGCATCCTGTCACGCCTCCTCCCGGAACGACGCGCCGTTTGCCCCAGGGCGGGCGTTGCGGAAAGGCTTCGACGTTTTCCCAATGCGGACTCGACACGTGGAAAAGTCGTTGCGGCGGCGAAGCCATGCTCGAGAACCGGAGCCACTGCGGGTCAGGGTGGCGGTGGTGCCATTGGCCTCGTCACCGTCGACTTCCTTTCAGTGGGCTATGCCCGAACGCCGCGCATCGTGGCCCGCTGCTCTAAAGTACGCAGCGATCGTCGAGGCCGCCTCGGGGGAGTCTCTTCGGGTCGAGATCGCGACGGCGGCTTCTCGCACGCGGGAGGGGAGGCTCATGCTGGTGAGGAGCGCATCGAGCAGCGTGTGGTAGGCGGCGGCTTCGGCTGGCCGCAGTGGGCCGTGGTTCACGGGGTCGCCCTGGAGCCGTCGCGCTGCCATCTTGAGCTTCATCTTGAGCATGGCGAGGAGAAAGATCGACGATCCGTTCATGTCGGAGGAGATGTCGTCGCGGTCGCGCTGCCACTGTGGGTCGAGACGAGACTCGGCGGCGCGCCACGGAGAGCTGTCGAAGACCCTCGCGAGGACGGTGAAGAAGCCGACTTGTTCCTCGTAATGAAGCGGGTTGGCGAACTTGGCCAAGTGACAGAGGTCGTGAAGCAAGAACTCGAGGGCGCTCGAGTGCGGCGTCGGGGCTGCGCTGTCGGCGGGCAGGAGCGTCACGCAGCGACGCCCGCGCGATTGCAGGACGAGCACGTCGGCCGCAGTCAGGACTTCGTGGGACACGAACGCCGGGAAGCCGCGCGCGAGGTGGGCGAGTCCCTCCAGCGCCAGGGCGCTGACTTTGCGGACCCGCGTGGTCGCGAGCAGGTCCAGAGATGGACCGCGAGGCAGCGCGAGCGGCGGCTTGCGGGCGCCTTGGCGAAACGCATGTGGCGCCGCGCGTTCGGCCGCTCGTGCGATGAACGTCGCGATGTTTTCCGCAAGCATGCGCGGAGCCGGACCTGGGCAGGCTAGAGTCTCACCCGGACAGTGTGGTAGTACGGATTGCATGTTGACCGCCGGAAGCTCAGCGCCCGATTTTTCGTTGCAGACCGACACGGGGGAAACCGTGCAGCTCTCGAAGTTGCGTGACAAGCCCGTCGTCCTCTTCTTTTATCCCAAGGATGACACCCCGGGCTGCACGATTGAGTGCAAGGAGTTCCGCGATGCGCGGGAAGCCTTCTTGTCGAAAGCGCACGTGTTCGGGATAAGTCCCGACGACGTGGCGAGCCATCAGGCCTTTCGCGACAAGTACGCGCTGAACTTCCCGCTGCTGTCGGACGAAGGGCACCGCGTCGCGGATGCGTTCGGGGTCTGGGGGCCGACGAAATGGGGTGAGGGGATCCAGCGGACGACGTTCGTCATCGGCACGGACGGAAAGGTCCAGCGCGTGTTCGAGCAGGTGAAGCCAGAGGGACACGCCCAGGAGGTGCTCGCCGCACTCTGAGGCGGCTCCGAAGAAATGACGTTCACGCTCGCCTGAGGAGCGCTGTCCCGTCCGGATCCAGCTGTTCAAAAACCGGGTCGGGACATCATTTCAGGGCGAGCCTTCGAGAGCTCGGCCTGGGCGATGGAGTCGGTGTCACACCTGGACACCACGACTGAAATCACGGGAGTGCTGTTTCGAGCTCTCCTGCCCCAGACTGTAGTACTCTTCCTGCTCCCGATCGCCCGTTCCCGAGCGCTCGTTCGCCGTTCAGCGCAGGTGTCATGAAACTCGTGCAGGCCGCTTCTTTCGCGCTGGCGATGTCGCTGGCAGCCCCGACTTTCGCACAATCGTCTGCGGATCGCGCCATGGCGGAGACTCTGTATCAGCAGGGGCGAGCGCTCATGGACAAAAAGGACTACGAGGGAGCTTGCGCCAAATTCGCCGAGAGCCAGCGCCTGGATCCGGCAACGGGCACGTTGCTCAACTTGGCCACCTGCCACGAGCGGCAGGGCAAGCTGGCGAGCGCGTGGCTCGAGTATACCGAGGCCGCCAGTATGGCTCGGCGCGACGGACGCGCCGACCGCCAACAGTACGCGCAACAACGCGCGGAGGCGCTCGCGCCCAAGTTGCCGAGGTTGACGATTGAGCTTGGCCCCGCGTTGGATGGGCTAGACGTCATTGTCCAGCTCGATGGCGTCACGTTGCGCGACGCTGCCCTGGGTGTGGCGGCGCCGCTCGATCCGGGCGTTCATATCGTGACGGCCGAGGCGCCAGGCAAGCGGCGCTTCGTGCAGCAGGTCGAGATCGGAGACGACGCTGCCTCCGAGACCGTGGTCATCGCCATGCTCGAGGATGCGCCGCCCGGAGAAACGAGCAGAGCAGAGGCCGGCGGCGTGACCGTGACAGGCGCCGGCGTTCGCTCGGATGTCGTGGAACGTCCGTTGACGACCCCCATCTACATCGCGGGCGGCGCAACCCTGCTGCTGGCCGCTGGCGCCGTAGTGACTGGCATCCTGGCGCACTCCGCGACCGAAAAAGTCCGCAGCATGAACGAAGATGGGGGAGAGACGTCGCTGCCCGAACGGGAGGACCAGCACAGCACGGCGGAGACCTTGCGCCTCACCAATGCGGTGCTGACGGGCGCGGCAGTGGCGGGTGCCGCTGTGACGACGATCCTCTTCGTAACCCGACCAGAGAAGAAGACCTCTGCCGGCTTGCAATGGACTCCGCTCGTGTCGCCGGGTTTCGTCGGCCTCAGCGCGGGAGGCACGCTGTGAGATCGCGGGTCTTATTGGCGTTGCCCGCGTTGATCACGAGCGCCTGCATCATCCTCGAGGATTTACCAGAACCGGTGGACCCGGTGCTCGGCACAGGGGGAACAGGTGGGGGCCTGCCCTCTGGAGGAGGTGCCGGAGTTTCTGCCGGCGGCACCGGCGGCACCGGCGGCACCGGCGGCACCGGCGGCGCTATCGGGGGCAGCGGAGGCAGCGGCAGCGGCGGCGCTGGCGGCAGCGCTGGTTCCACGGGCGGGACCTCCGGCGGTTCAGGCGGCACGGACGCAGCGGGCGGGAACGCGGGAGCCTCCGGGACGGGCGGCACGAGCGGGGCCGGCGGCGACGCAGGAGCCTCCGGCATGGGGGGCGATGGTGGAATGGGTGGCGATGGTGGCACGGACGCGACCGGGGGTGCGGGCGGCGGGACCGGAGGTGCGGGCGGCGCCGGTGGCACTTCGGCGGGAGGTGCCTCGGGCAGCGGCGGATCCGGTGGCAGCCCCGTCGGCACGGGGACGCTGACTGGGACGCAGACCGCTATCGTTCAGTCTGGGGGACGGTCCTATGTGGTCTCGAACAACTACTTCGGTGCCGGTGGTTCGCAGACGATCTCCTACGACGGGGCCTCGTTCACGATCACGCAGCAGACGGGAAGCGCTCCTGGGAGCAGTTCCCCGGTCTCGCATCCGCAGGTGTATATCGGTTCCGCATTCAACGTCGCCTCCGAGGACAGCGGGCTTCCCGAGCAGGTAAGCTCGATCTCATCCATCGACGCGAGTATGTCCTACTCCTCAGCGGGCGTTTCGGAAGGACTCTACAACGCCCTGTTCGAGCTGCGTTTTAGCACGAGCGCGGCGGGGGACAGCGGAGCGGCCTCGGCCGGGTATCTGCAGGTCTGGCTCCACGATCCGGCCAGCGTACAGCCCTATGGGACCATGCAAGGGAGCGTCACGCTCGTGGGCGTATCTTATGAAGTTTGGCGCGGAACCCACGAGACCTCGCGTCCAATCATCACCTACGTCAGGAGCACGAACGCTACCTCTGCTACTCTCGAGCTGAGTGACTTCGTCTATGATGCCAGGCAGCGTGGGGCGATCAACTCCACTTGGTACTTGACCTCGGTGAGTGGCGGCTTCGAGATCTGGAACGGCGGCGAGGGGCTCAGCCTGACGAGCTTCTCGGCGCAGGTGCAATAGTCCCGTTCGAGCTGTGGCGTTCGGGATGAGAATCGTCCGCGGGCGATGCCGTCTTACGCCTTACCGGCGACCGTCCAGGATATCGAACGTCGGCGCGGGTTTTGGGGTGGGCGCCGGGGCGGGCGTCGTCACGCTGGTCTTGGCCGGAGCGGCCTCTTCTTTCGGTTCCGAGCGCTTTTCCTTGGTGACGCGGCGAATCGGCGCTCTCGGCTGCGCGACGCGCGGCTTGGGCGCGGCGTTCGTCGCCCCCGAGGGAGCATCCTTTTCTGCTGGCGGGGACTCCACCTTCGAAGGAGGGGGCGCAGGGGCCTCCGGTGCTGCCGTGACAGGCGGCGCTGCCGTGATGGGTGGCGCTGCCGTGATGGGTGGCGCCGCGGGAGCAGCCTCGAGAGGGGGCGCGGCGCTCGCGGAAGCCGCCGCGTCAGGATCTCCGGTCGGCGCGGCACCCCAGGGCCTCACGGCATAAATCACACCACCCGCCACGATGGCCAGCAGGGGTACGGCAATGAGCAATGCACGCCGGGAGCCCGCGGACCGAGGTGTGACCGATGGTTGGGTGTGACCCCATGCGCCGCGCGTGCCCGCCGGTCCGCTGGACCCGCTCGGTGCGGCGGCGGTTCCGGTGGCGACCTGGCCGGTCACGCCATTCGGCGCGGTAACAGCGGGCGTGGCGCCGCTCGGCAATGGCGAGCTGGCGACAGGCGGGCCGAGGGAGGACGGTGCGGCCGCTGTCGCTACCATCACCGAGAAGGGCAATCCTTGCGCCTGCGACACGCGCACCACGCGGTCCACCGACACGCGCGATGACGGAAGCCCGAAGGACGATAACGCCAAGGCGAGCTCCCCGACGTGCTGAAACCGCTGCGCTGGGTCCTTCTGCAGGCAGTGGAGGATGATGTTTTCGAGCGCCTGCGGCACGTCTGCACGCGACGCCGTTGCTCGAGCCGGCGCATCGCTGACGACGCTGGCGATCAGCCCCGAGATAGAATCGGCGATGAAGGGCGTCGTGCCGGTGAGCAATTCATGCAAAATCACGCCGAGCGACCAGATGTCGCTGCGCGCGTCGACATGTTTGGCGCTCCGGAGCTGCTCTGGCGACATATAGAGCGGTGATCCCATCACGGTCGAGGTTGCCGTGAGGCTGGCGTCGCCCATGCCAGAGTTGAGCGCCTTGGAGATCCCGAAATCGAGCACCTTGACCAGCGGCGTGCCATCCATGCGCTGGGTCAAGAACAAGTTCGCAGGTTTCAGGTCGCGGTGCACGATGCTCAACGCGTGGGCTTCTGCGATGGCCTCGCACGCTTGAAGCACGTAGTCGACGGCCTCCGCGACCGGCAGCGGATGCCGCTTCTCGATCTCCTCGGCGAGATCCCTCCCCCGCAGAAACTCCATCACCATGAACGGCGAGCCGCTCTCCAGCGTGCCCACGTCGATGACCCGCGCGACATGCTCGCTCTGGATCTGCACCGCCGCCCGCGCTTCTCGCAGGAAGCGCTCCACCGCTTGTGCGTTCTGACAAGCCTCCGGCAGAAGAAACTTCAAGGCGATTTGCTGCCCGAGCTGCAGGTGCCGCGCCGAGACGACCACGCCCATGCCGCCGGCTCCCAGCACGCGCTCGACCTGATACTTTCCGGCCAGGACGCTGCCGACTTCTACGGGAGCCTGCATGTTGCCCTCCGAGTTTTCCCTTGATCTGGGGAGGACGGCAACTGCCTTTCCGCCGGCCCAGCGGCAAATCCGACGCACACTCGGAATTCGACGCGCCACGACGCGAATGACGTGCGAGCTCGGTGTGCGAGCTGGTGGGCAGGACTGCTCTTTTGCAGCGGGAAGACCGCGAGCGAGCCAGCACCCTCTGGCGGCTCTCGTCGAGCGAGTGGTCACGCGCGATGGAGTGTCCGCCGGCTCGGTGCTCCCCCGCCGACTGCTGCGGCCGCTTCAGGAGCTCGTAGGAGTCGGGGTGAAACGTCGTGCTTCTTGGCGGGGCCTCCGCCCCGGACGCCCGGCATTCGACGTCATGTTTCAAGGCGAGCTCGCACCCATGTTCTCGTCAGGGACGAGCTCGATACGCTCAACCACGAGCCGCTGGCTGTTCGAGTTCGGTGTCTCCCAGCACTCGAACGTCAGCGCTCCGCCACGCGGGATCTCGCGCTGCGGAGAGACCTCGACGGTGTGAAAGCCGGTAGAGAACGGGAGCTCCGTGTAGCCACCATGCTCTGGCACGAACGTCGCCAACCACGACCCCGCCCATCGCTGGCTACGCCACTGCCTCGCAGAAGCCGCAAAGTCTCTGTGATTCCTTCATCAGGGGTCACGGCTATGTCGAATGGGTGTGGAGTTGCAGGTGAGGCGAGCTCGCGCAGGCTGAGGCACCGCCGCTGGCGTGACGGTGCATTGACGTTTGGCACATGTCGGCAGATGTTACGGACATGTCGACCTCGCCAGCTCCGCGGCGCAGAGCCGCGCTTTTCCGAAACGGTCGCAACCAGGCGGTGCGCATCCCACGCGAGTTGAGCTGAATGGGACCGAGGTGCTGGTCATCAAGGACGGGGAGCGTTTGATCTTGGAGCCGATCAGGCCACGCGGACGGCTGCTAGCGGTTCTCGCCGAAATGGAGCCGCTCGCAGAGGAATTCCCGGACCTGGATGAAGGCTTGGGGCCACCAGAGGACTCGGCGCTGTCGTCGTGGCACTCGACTACCTTCTCGACACCAACGTACTGTTGCCTCTCATGCGCGAGCCAAGTGGTGCGACGGCGGAGCACCTCGCACGCGTTGGCGACGACGCCGTATGCACGAGTGTGGTCGTCGCGAGCGAGCTCCGCTTTGGAGCCATGCGGCGTGGTTCGCCGCGTTTGATAGCGGCGGTCGATCGGATTCTCAGGGCCATCCCGATCCTTCCGCTGTCCAGCGCGAGCGGGACGACTTACATCAATAGAATCCGCGTCCGGCATCGGGGATGTGGGCACGGATCTCTAGGTCTGGAGCGGGCGCGGGGCGGTGAGGGAGTGGCTTTGGCTCGGCAAAGGCCGCGCGGCCTAGCCTCTTCACGTCGGCAATCAGGGCATCGAGCACGTCGAGGGAGAAGTGTTCCATGACGAACACGTGGGAGTAGGGGACGTGGTGGCTGCCCTCCGGGATGCGCTCGGAGGAGAGCGAGTACTTGCGCGTGAGGTCGTCGACGAGGCCGCGGAAGCGGATCGTCAGCGACTGGGGAGAGCGAGCGACCCTCATATCGAAACCTGTAGAGCGGAAGTGCTCACCCAAGGCCTGGAGACGCGCGTGAGCCGCGGCAGCACGATCCTGAATGGCGATGGCCTTCTTCACGTTGAGGGCACGGCCGGTGCGCGCCAGATAGGACCAAATGAGCACGGAGGAGAGGCCGTTTCGCGAGCCCGAAAAGGCTCTGATGTCACGGCGAACCCATGCAGCCCAGTTCCACGTAGTGATCCCAGGCCGCCCGGCAAGCCTCGACGTCCGTTCCACACACCGCGCCTTGCTCGAGGAGGCAGGTGTAGAAGGCGTCCTTGGCCGGAAGACAGAGGCTCCCGAAGGACTGCGCGCAGTGGTTTCGGCAGTCTGCCAGCGGAACGCCAAGGCACCCCGCCTCGTTCGCCCGGGCGCACCAGCTCGCGCAGCTACAGGAGCCCAGGATGCAGTCAGCGCCCCCGCCCGCTCCGCCCGCCGCGCCTGCGGCGCCCGCGGTCCCGCCCTGCGACGTCGCGCCGCCCGAGCCCGCTGCCGTCTGCCCTCCACTCGCGCTGCTGCCCGCCTCCCCGGCGCTCCCGGCGCCGTTGGTGCTCCCCGCTGCAGCGCCGTTGGTGCTCCCCGCTGCGGCGCCCGCTCCAGCGCCGCCCCCCGCGCCCGTCGCCTCGGGCCCCAGCTCACCGGAGGCCCCCCCGCCGCACGCCGTCAGCCACACCAGCCACAGCCCTACTCCCGCCAGCCTTCGCGCTCTCACGTCGCCCCGACGAAGCACGATCCATGCCCTCGTGCTCCCGCGCCGCTCCTTGGAGATTTCGCGCCAATGGGGCTCCGCCTCCTTTGCGCCAGGCTGTGCCACCCCGGTTGTCTCTGACACAGGTCCAGCGCTCGAGAGCGATCGCCCGGAGTGCTCGTTCATGTGGCGCCCGCTGGAGGCGGAGCCTGTTCGTCACGGCGACGGCCGCGGTTTGCGAGGCGCCCGTCAGGACGGGGCGCCGGTGGCGAGCTGGCGCTCGGGCTCCCGGGGATCCCGGCGCCACACCTGGAACATTCCCTGCGAGGCTGGCTCGGGGAGGATGTCGTCCTCGCCGCGGGCGATGGAGGACAGGATGTCGCGCGCGACGGTCAGTGGGGCGGTCTTCGGCATGTCCATCGCGCGGACCATGTCGGTGTCCATTGCGCCGGCCAGGACGGCGTGGACGGCGATGCCCTTGGGTCGGAGCTCGGCGCGGAGCGCCTGCGTCAGCGAATACGCAGCAGCCTTGGATGCGGCGTAGCCGCCGATGGCGGGCATGGAGCAGAGCGACACGATCGAGAGCACGTTCACCACGGCCGCCCCGAGCCCGTCCCGAGCTGCGCGCTGGCCTGCACGCTCGAGCGCTGGCAGGAAGGCCTTGGTCATCCGTAGGGTGCCGAAGCAGTTGACCGCGAAGTCTCGCTCCAGGTCCTCGTCTCGGCTCTGGACCACGCTGTACGACGCGAGCACGCCCGCGTTGTTGAAGAGGACCGAGACGTCGCTCGCCTGCTCGGCCGCGGCGGCGACCGACCGAGGATCGGTGATGTCCAGCGCGAGCGGGACGACGCGGTCCGGGGCCAGGGCCAACACCTCGGCGAGGCGATCGGGGTCTCGCGCGCCGGCGTAGATGCGCCGCGCGCCAGCCTCCAGTGCGGCTTCGACCAGCGCACGACCCAGTCCTCGATTCGATCCACTCACCAACACGACTTGATCTCGAATGTTCATCTTTTCTCCTCTCGGATGACCAGACTGTGGCGCGTGACGCGGCGGATCAGTACCCGCGACCGGCGCAAGGGATTGTTGCGCCGTCGTCAAGAATCGCCGTAGCTTGAAGGGCGTGGACCTGCTGACCCAGATGGCGACCTTCGTGCGCGTGGTCGAGGGCAAGAGCTTGAGCGCGGCCGCTCGCGCTCAGCGGCTCTCGCTCGCGGCGGTCAGCCGCCAGCTGCAAGCGCTCGAGTCGGAGCTCGGCACAATCCTCGTGGTGCGCTCGACGCGTCGCTTGCACCTCACCGAGGCCGGTCACCAGTGGTACGCGCACTGCCTCCGCGTGCTGCGCGATGTCGAGGACGCGCGTTCCGCGATGCGGGGCGCCGACGTGCCGCGGGGTACGCTCGTGGTGAGCGCTTCGCTGACGTTCGGCTCGGTCGTCGTGCTGCCCATGCTCCCGGTTTTGGCCGAGCGCCACCCGGAGCTCGTCATCGAGCTCCGCCTCGAGGATCACCTCGTGGACCTCGTGGCCGAAGGCGTCGACGTGGCGCTGCGGGCCGGCTCGTTGCCGCCCGACAGCACCGCCTTCCTCGCGCCAAAGATCGCCTCGATGCGCCGCGTCTTGGTCGCGGCGCCTCGCTGGCTCCGCAAGCACGGGACGCCGCGCCAACCTCGAGACCTCGCGCGGGCGCGCGGTCTCATGCAGGTCACGCCCGCGGGTCGCTCGATCCCGTGGGTGCTCGTCCGCGGCGACGAGCGGATCACGGCTGAGGCTCCCGCTCGCTTGCGGACGAGCGCCCCGGTGGCCCTGCGGGATCTCGCCGTCGCGGGAGCCGGCATCGCGTATCTCCCCGATTGGTTGGTCTCCGAGGATCTCGCGCAAGGGCGACTCCGGCGGGTGCTTCCGGGGTGGTCTTCGGAGCCCCTCTCGGCCTGGGCCGTGCACCGCAGGGAGCTGCGCGGCGCCGCGAAGCTGCGTGTCTTCCTCGACGCGCTTCGGAGCTCGATCCCCTCGGTCGCCGACGCCTCGCAGGCATAGGTTGCGGGCGAGCCTCGTTGCTCGGCGGCTGACCTTCCAGCCATCGCCAGCTCCGCGGCGGATCGGCCCCGAGCTGGCGGCGGCTTTGCCCCCGAGCGATCCGCGTGGGTTACATTGATGCCATGGTGCGTTCCGATGTCGCGACTTGGCGTGACCGCTGGGCCGTCGTCGAGGCGGAACAACGCCGCCAGCGGCGGCGCGGGTGCGCGGCGCAATCGTGGGAGGTGTGGCTGCGGCGATCCATGGTCTCCCGCGGTGACGAAAGATGTTGAGGGTCAGCCCAAAAGCTCGGTCAGTGCGGGGCGGATCACCTGCTGAACGGCGTGCAGCCGCAGCTGTTGCCGCGCGCGCCCGTCGAGGAAGCCAGAAGCCGCGAGCTCCTCGCCCAGAGCCGATTCCAGGGCAGGCTCGGAAGCGACGTCCTGAAGCGCCCGCTCGAAAGCTTCGCTCACCGCCGCGCGCACCGGCTCTCCTCCAGTGCCGATCGCCCAACGCACGAAGGACCAGGCAAGCTCCGCGTGCCGAGCTTCGTCCGCGGCGATGATGCACCAGGCGGCCTGGATCACGGCCGAGGGCGCCGCGCTTCGATGCGCCTCGGCCTCGAGCGCTGCCAATGTCTCGCCCACGCACCCTTCCTCCACGGTGGCACGCGCGAGCGCCTCGAGATCGAACGGGCCAAGCATGTCGCCGGTCACGGCGAGGGGGCCGGGTCCGAGCGCCTCGCCCAGGTACCGCGAAGCGAGCGCAAAGCAGATGCGGGCGTGGTGGATCTCGTCGAGCGCTGCACGGTGCGCCGCTTCGACCAGCTCCGGTGGGGCGGCCGCCGCCAGCAACGCCAGCGCAAATCGCCCGAAGGAAGCCACCGAGGCGTGCTCACCCCGTCCGCTCTCCGCCCAGCGCGCACCAAGGGCTCGCCTGACGTGCGCGGGCTGTCGCTCGATCTCCGCGTCGAGCTCGGCGAGCCGCGCCCAGAATTCATGACCTGGTGACGACACGCCTCAACCCAGCGGAGCTCTCGCCCAATCCGCGCGCCGTTGCACCCCTGCCAACAGCGGGCGCCCGTCGACCAACAGGGGTCGGCCCTCGCAGCTGATGGATCCCACCATGTAGCAGCACGTTCCGGCGCTCACGGGCTGTGTGTCGGGGCGCGGTGCGAACGGCCCCGTTCTCTCACCACAGTCGCAAGATCCAGAACCCGGCGGGAAATCAGGCAGCTGCTGGGGGCCGACTTGTGCGGCCGGCGGGCAGTCGCCCGTCTCCGGGGTGAAGCAATGGGGGCTGACGCAGCACTGGCCATAATAGCCGCCATCGTGCACCGGGCCGCCGCAGAGGGGGTAATCGCCGGCGGGGTACATTTCGAGCACCTGTCCGCTGCCCCCCGATGCGGTGCTGCCCCCCGATGCGGTGCCGCCTCCGCTGCCGTTCGCGCTGCCGCCGGTCGCCAAGGTCCCGCTGCCACCGGAGCTGGAGCCGGGGCCCTCCTCCTCCGTGCTGCCGCCGCAGCCACTGGCCACGACCAGTAGCGCCCCGCGACAGATCGCCGCTGTGAGCCGCGCCGTCATCTTGTCCATGGGCGCTGACCCATGCCCGTTTCGTGCCAGCTCTCCCTGACCTGGAGTGTTGCCTCGATCTCCGGAATTTGCCGCGTGAAGGCCAGATCGGCGCTCCAAAACGTCCCATCGATGCTTCCTCATCTGCCAGATTGTGCCAGCAACGCGACGCTCCTGTCGCGTCCCTCGGGCTGCTCACCGCGGTTCGATCGGATCGAAGAGCCGCTGTAGGCTTCGGCATGCCAGGATCGACACGGCGGCGCGGTGTCCTGCGCAACCTCCTGCAGGTGGCGCTGGTGCTCGGCGTTTTCCTCGCGGTCGGCCACTGGCAGACGCGCAACCTGTTGCCGCGCGGCGAGGCGATGGCTCCCGAGTTCACGCTCGCCGACTTGAACGGGCGACGCGTGCGCCTCAGCGACTTCCGCGGCAAGACGGTCCTCTTGCACTTCTGGGCGACGTGGTGCGGGGTCTGCCGCCAGGAGGTGGGGGCGCTGAATGCACTCGCTGAGTCGTTGGGCGAGGATCAGGTGCTGCTTGCCGTCGTCGCCGACAGCGACGATCCCGCGGCGATCGAGCAGTTCGTGCGCGAGCACGGCGTGCGCTATCCCGTGCTCTTGGGCGAGGATCGGGTGATCGACGCTTACAGGGTGAACATGTTTCCCACGAACTACTTCCTGGACCGCGACGGTCGGATCGCGGGGACGACGGTCGGCATGTCGACCCGCTGGAGCCTGCGGGCGCGCATGGGCTGCGCGCGCTAGCGCGAAGCGGGCACGGTGGGGTTTGGTGCCCGCTTCGCGGGGGACAGGCGTGCAAACGAAAAGACGAAGAGCGCCGAATTTATCGGGTCGTGTGGCGCCAAACGTGGGAGCGACGGTGAACGCCGTGGACGGCGGGTGCCTGGTCGCTGGCACGATCGAGGGCGCAGTGGTTGGCACATCCCGGCACACTCGGTCCGCCGTCGTTGTGCGGAGGGGCTGAGTTTCTTCGTGGAACGAAATCTGCAGGAGCGGCTCCGCGATGACCATCCTTCGTACGGCACTGGGGTTGGGCGCGGCGCTGGCCATGCTCGCGTGTGGCTCGGCTTCCGAGGAGCCCCGCCCGAACGGCGGCGACTCGTCGACGGGTGGCAGCACTTCGGGCAGCGGCGGGTCGTCGGGCGGCTCGGGGGGCAGCGGTGGGACGGCGAGCGGCGGCAGCTCTGGGTCTGGCGGGTCGAGTGGGTCGGGC
>JAEZYZ010000151.1 GCA_023418705.1 Pseudomonadota bacterium
CAGGGAGGCCGTCTCCCCCCCCCGCCTGGCCCGCGGCCCCTGCAGCACCCCTCCCCTGGACCCAACCCAACCCTGGCTCGTCAAGAGCGCCAAGCCCGACGGCGCCAACCCCGGGTTCGTCGTCGAAGGGCCCGACGGACGGCGCTACATCATCAAGTTCGACGGCCGCATGCAGGGGCCACGCGCGACCACGGCCGACGTCATCGGCACCCGCCTGTATTGGGCGGCCGGCTACCACACGCCCTGCAACCGCGTCGTCTACGTGGACCGCAGCCGGCTCCGCATCGCTCCCGACGCCACCTATGAAGACTACCGTGGCAGAACGTGGCCGCTCACGAGCGCCGAAATCGACCGCACCTTCGACAAAACCTTGCAGCTTGCCGACGGGCGCTTTCGCGCCAACAGCAGCCTGGTTTTGGAGGGCACCCCGCTCGGCCCCTGGAAGTATCAGGGCACGCGCGGCGACGATCCGAACGACGTGATCCCGCATCAGGACCGGCGGGAGCTCCGGGGGATGCGGCTGCTCGCTGCCTGGATCAACCACTTCGATTCGCGCGAACAGAACACCCTGGCAAGCTTCGTCGCTGCCCGAGACGGACGCGGCTACGTTCGCCACCACGTCATCGATTTCGGCGACAGCCTGGGATCGCTCTGGAGCCCGCCCGCGCTCGGCCGGCGCATCGGCCACTCCTACTACCTCGACATCCCGTACGTGCTCGAGGATTGGCTGACCCTCGGCTTCATCGAGCGCCCATGGGACACCGCCCGCCTCGGACGCTCCGGTCGCGTCTTCGGGTACTTCAGCGTGGAGCGCTTCGAGCCCGAGCGCTGGCGCCCCGGCTACCCGAACCCCGCGTTCGGTCGCATGCAGGAGCGGGATGGAGCCTGGATGGCCCGCATCATCGCGCGTTTTTCTCCCGAGCACCTGCAGGCGCTCGTCGCGACGGCGGACCTGCAGGACAGCTTCCTCGAACACGAGCTGCTCCGGATCCTGACCGGCCGCCGGGAAAGGATCCTTCGTCGCTACTTGCTCGGGCTGTCACCGCTCACCGACCCCCAGCTGCAGCGGCACGCCGAGCGGGTGTGGCTTTGCCTGACCGATCTCGTCGTGAGCTCCGGCCTTTTGCCAGCCCAGGCGCGCTCCTACTCGGCCAGGATCTTCGCCGGACCTTCGGCGACGGCGATCGGCGCCACGCGCGTCCACGCGCACCCTCCGAGCGCATGCGTGGAGCTGCCCGCAGAGCTGCCGGACGACGCGGGCCAGCCGGCATATGTCATCGTCGATGTTTGGGCCGACACCTACGGCGCCGGTCCCCAGCCCCCAAGTCGCCTGCACCTCTATCGGCTCGGGCCCTTCGACTATCGCCTGGTCGCCCTCGAGCGCCCCGACACCCACGAGCCGCCCGGTTGATCCGCATCGCTACCCGCGCGAGCGCAAGCGACCGCACCCATCCCCCGCGCGAGCGACAGCGAGCGCACCCGTCCCCCGCGCGCGCGCAAGCGAGCGCACCCATCCCCCGCGCGAGCGACCGCGAGCGCACCCGTCCCCCGCGCGAGCGACAGCGAGCGCACCCATCCCCCGCGCGAGCGACCGCGAGAGCACCCATCCCCAAACGCGCGCCCCTCGCTCTAAGCAAAGGCGCGGCGCAGCCCAGTGACCGCCGCCCCCAACCGCTCCGCCACCAAGTCGAACTGCCCCGACGACGCGTCATACGCAAACACGTCACCCGTCTCGATCTTATAAACCCACCCGTGCAGGTTCAGCGTCCCCGCCGCGAAGCGCGCCGCGACCGACGGCAGCGTCTGCAGGTTTTGCATTTGCACCAACACGTTCTCTTGGATCGCGATGTTGAGCAGCTCGTCGCCGTTACGGTCCCGATAGTTGGCGCGCAGAATGGCGCGCGTCGCCTCCGCGTGCTCGAGCCACCTTTGCACCGCCGGCAGGTCCTCCAAGGAGCGAGGATTGAGCAACCCCTTCATCGCCCCACAGAACGAATGGCCGCAGATCACGACGTCCGTCACACCCAGCGCCGCGATCGCGTACTCGATCGTAGCGGCCTCGCCGCCCGCGGGGCCGCCATGGGCCGGGACGATGTTGCCCGCGTTCCGGACGATGAAGATTTCTCCCGGCTCGGTCTGCGTCAAAAGGTTTGGATTGATGCGAGAATCGGAGCACGTGATGAACAGCGTGCTCGGCGACTGCCCCTCCGCCAGCTTGGCGAAGAGCTCCTTGTTCTGAGGGTAGAACTCTTGTTTGAACTTGTTGATCCCGCGAACTAGCTTTTGCATCGTGCCTCGTCACTTACCCCTTAAAGGCCCAGAAACATCGTTCATTCGGCGACTTGCCGCGCTGGCGCGGGTGCCTTCGTTTCGGCGGCGGCCGGCCGCGCGTTTCGCTCCAGCAACTCCCACGGGATGACCACCTGCGCGCCCCGCATGCGGTGCTGGCGCTCCCAATCGGCCAGCGCCTGGAGCGACGCATGGTCGATGTATCGAACGTTGTCGACGCGCAGCGCCAGCCGGCGAGCGCGCGGCACCTCGGCCAGTGCGCTCACCAGATCGGGCAGCTTGAGGAAGCTCACCGTACCGCCGATGTCGACCGCGACGGCGTCCTCCTGAGTATCGTGCTCGACCTGCACGCTGAGCTTGTTGAACACCACGAGCAGCTTCAGCACGGCCAACACCAGCCCGAGCAGCACGCCCGTTAGCAGATCGGTCGCGACGATGGCCGTGAGCGTCGCCCCGTAGACCACCACCTCCCCAACCCCGTAGCGCCGCAGCTGCTTGAGGATGCCGACGTTCACCAGCTTGTAGCCGGTGAACACCAGCACGGCCGCCAAGCTTGCGACCGGGATCAGGCGCAACACGAAGGGGAGCGCCGAAACGAGCACGAGCAACCACGCGCCGTGCAAAATCGCCGAGAGCCTGGTTCTGGCGCCCGCGCCCACGTTGGCGCTGCTGCGCACGATGACGCCCGTCATCGGCAGAGCACCGAACACCCCACAGATGGCGTTGCCGATACCCTGCGCGGTCAGCTCGCGGTTGAAGTCCGTGCGCTTGCCGTCGTGCATGCGATCGATGGCCACCGCGCAGAGCAGCGTCTCGGCGCTGGCAATGATCGACAGCGCGAAGGCAGCCATCAAGACCGCCGGCTCCCGCAGCAAGGCCAGCGAGGGCGGTTTCAACCAGTTGGCGGCCCCGACCAGGCTATCGGGGAGGCTCACGCGTTGAATGGGGAAGCCGAGCGCGCTCGCGAGCACTGTCGCCGCCACCACACCCACCAGCGCCCCCGGGATCGGGCGCAGCACGCGGGGCACGAACCGATTCCAAGCCAGCAAGACGACGATGGTGATCACGCCGGTCAGCGCCGCGAGTTGGTGCGTCGAGTCACCCGAAAAAGCGCCCTTCCAGACCGCCTCCGGGATCGACAGCAGGTTCTCGAGCCCACCGCCCTTCGGCGTGTCGTCCACCATCACGTGGAACTGGCTCGAGAAGATGAGGACGCCGATGCCCGCCAACATGCCGTAGACCAGCGACGGTGGAACGGCCTGAAAGTAGCGACCGAGCCGGAGGACACCGGCCGCGATCTGGATCAAACCGCCCAGCAGTACGATCACCCCGAGCGCGGGGAGGCCGTGACTTTGGATCAAGTCCCAAACGATCACCGTCAGGCCGGCCGCGGGCCCGCTCACCTGCAGCGGCGCGCCGCCGATCGTACCGACGACCAGACCGCCGACGATGCCGGTGATCAGCCCCAGCGCAGGCGGCGCGCCAGAGGCGATGGCGATGCCGAGGCACAGCGGCAGCGCCACCAAGAACACGACGACGGAGGCCAGGAAATCACGCCCATAGGATCGACCTTCGGGTGCACGGGGTGAAGCAGCGGTCATGGGAGCACTCCAGGTGGTGGTGTTTGGCTCATCTCGCGGCAGCGGTCAGCGCGCGGCGCTGGACGGCGACCACAGGCGACGCGCGCGCGCCGCCGCCTTGCCCACCGCGACGGCCCGAACGCTGTCACTCAGCACGAACCCAAGCCCGGCAGCGATCCACTCCGCGAGCGCTGGATCGCGCAGCCGGTAGAAGGTGTGGCGCCCCTCACGACGCAGATCGACGACGCGCTGATCGCGCAGCTTCGCGAGGTGCTGGGAGACGCCGGAGTGCGAAATCCCGAGCACTTCCATCAAGGTGTTCACGTCCCGCTCCCCCTCGCGCAGCTCTTCGACGATGCGCAATCGAGCGGGATGGGACAACACCGCCAGCAGCCTGGCGAGCTCCGTTGCGGCGACTTGTCTGTACATGTTCAGAGATTTGAATATGACAACGTTGGTGTTCTTACGTATGTGCGCATGGTCTCTCCGGCGCAAGACAAAACGACGCCAGAGATCGCTTTTCTCATCCCGTCTTTCAGCCACGCCGAAACCGTCGCGCCCCCGCTGCCCGGACCCCAAAGCGGAGCCTCATCGAGCGCTGGGGCCCGTCGCCGGCCGCCGTTTCAGCCACCGCGACGAGCTCCGCCGGCCCTGTTCACAGGAGGGCTGAAGCCCCGAAGATTGTTCGGACGTGCGTAGCGCCCTGCCGCGAACGATGCTTCGCCTCAGGGCTCGCGCGCAAACCTGAGCCGCACCACCGAGCTCGACGCCACCGGCTTGCCGCTTCGGTCCGTCGCCGGCTCGAAGCGCATGCGCGACAAGCAGCTGGCAGCGGCCCGGCCAAAGCCGTGGCCGCGCGGCGACTCGGCGAGCACTTCCGGGTGATGGGCGACGCCCCGTGGCGTGACGGCGAGCCTCATCGTCACCGTGCCTTCGTCCGCCTCTGCCTGCCAGGGGAAGAGACCGGCGCACGGATCGCGCCGCTTCAACAGCCGCGGCCCGTGCGAACGGTCACACCGCGTGCAGTTGCCTCCGCCGGCGTCGGCGTCAGGGTCGGCGAGCCCGCCAGCAAAGGAGCCCGCGCCGCGCGATCCGCCGATCATCGAGCCGAGGACGTTGCCGGCACCCGCCGGTGCGCCCGTCGCATCATGAGCCGCTTCCAGAACGCCGCCGGCTTGGTCGTTCACCGCCGCCGCAACGATTTCATGGGGTTCCGGTTCGGGGACCTCCGCGCGCGCCAACGCCGGAGCCTGCGCTCGACGAGCCAGAGGGGGCGCTGCTGGAGTCCGGCGCGGCGCCGTTGGGGCAGCCGCTCGCGGGAGGGCGGCTTGCGCCGCCGGGGACGAAAGCTCCGCGCCGCCCTGCGGAGCGGCCACCGGGGCACCCGCAGACACCAGGGTGACCAGCTCGATCGGCACCAGCTGCCTGGCGCTGGCGCTTGCCGGCGCCTCGGCGTCCATCATCGCCACGACCACCCCGGCGTGCAGCGCGAAGGCCAGGAGCAAGCTCACGGCCCCCCGGCGCGGCGTGCGCCGCTGAAACGCTCGCCCATCCATCACCTCAAACTGCGGCGTCCGCGATGTCGGTTGGGTTTCGACAGTGCTTCGCAAAAGAGTCGAAACAAAAGTCCGGCCCCTGGCGTAGCTGGTCGATGAAACCTATGATTTAAAAAGGTTTTCCGAGCGCTTGGCGCTCCGCAGCCCGAAACATTGCCGGAAACACATGCTGAAACACGAACCGAAACACACGAAAGGAGACGTCATGCAACGACTGATTTGGACGAGCACCGCGATTGGAGGGTTAGCGTTGATCGGCTGCACGGCGAGCGCTCCCCAAGGCCAGACCATGACGGCCGCAGCGGGCTGCGCATCGCTCGGGGACGCGCGCTCGACGCTCTCGAGCTTTTACGAGCCAGGCCAGGTGTACGCAGCAGAGAAGGTCGAGCGGACCGAGTTCCGCGCTCGCGCGATCCAGCCGACGCGAACCGCCGGCGCGGAGCTTCGCGCCCACGCGGCGCCCGGCGTCACGGCTGAATACCTGGAGCGTGCCCTGACCTGCCACGCCGTTTCCGGAGCGCCCCAACATCCGAGCGATCCGCTGCATCCCTCGTCCGGCCGAATCGCCGACGTCGACGTGCGCTCTTCCGGCACCGGGTTCGTCGTCAGCGTCATCGGCGACAGCCCCGACGCCGGCAACGAGATTTGGCAGCGCGCCCGCGCCTTCTCCGCGCCGGGTGCGGTGACGGTCGAACAGGTGGCCGCCGCGTCGGAGACCCCGAGCTCGCTCTGACTTGCCGGCGGATCCCGCGTCGCGTCCGTGCCGGGATCGCGGACGCGGAGACGCGACGAAAGGCCTCACCTGCGGTAGCAGGCGAGGCCTTTTCGTTCTCGCCAGCCGCCCAACCGCTTGCCACGGCGGGGCTGCCCGCCAGAGCGAATTGCGCGGCGCCGCCACGTCGCGCGGCGATCTGCCCCGTTCGGGGGGGCCGCCTCCGCGTAGGCGCAGCGGGGGCACGCCCCTCCCGCAGGCATGGCCGTTGCACGGATTGCCTGCCAGGGCGGGCTGCCAAGGAGCGACGGCAATGGCCAAGAAGATCGAAGAACACCAGGACGAGGACATTCACTACAACGCGAATGCGGAGCGCTTCGCCAAGTCCGGCAAAGTGAAGCCAATGGCGAAGAAGGCCGCGCAGGCGCTCGACGACCCGAAGCAACGCAAAGAGCTCGAGCGCGCCGAGAAGGAAGGCAAGCGGCACAAGGCCTGAGGCTTGGCTCAGGGCTTGTCGGCGGCGGGCCCCGATGGCGGGCTGTCGGTCTTCTTCGGCGCCCCGGGGTCCGCGGCCTTCGGGTCTTGGGCGGACTCGGTCTTCTTTTGAGCCGCGGTGCTCTCCGGCGGCTTCTCGGCCACGCCCGGCTTGGCGTCGCCGCTCTTACCGTCCGCACCTTTCGTGTCTCCGCCCTTGACCTGGCTCCCGTTGGCGTCGGCCTTGGCTTCGCCGCCCTTGGCGTCGGCCTTGGCTTCGCCGCCCTTGGCTTCGCCGCCCTTGGCGTCGGCCTTGGCTTCGCCACCTCCCTTGGCATCACCACCGGGCTCGACGTCCTTCGACGCCGGCTGCTCGTCCGCGGCAGGCGCAGCGGCGTCCGCTCGAACGTCCCCCGTGTCGAGGGCGGCACCTTCCTCGGTGGACGCTTTTGCCGAACCGCCCTTCTCGAGCTGCTCAATCACCTTGGCCACGCCGGCGTCGGGTACCGGGCGGGCAGGCTGGGCGCCAGGGATCGGGGTCAAGCGCACCACCACCCGCGCCTTGCTGCCGTCGACGATCACGCGTTTGGGATAGTGCCCGTCGCGCCGCACCGAGAGCTCAACGCGTTCACCCTGGGCGACCCGCAACGTCACCGGCATCGCCCCGAGGCGCTCGTCGCCCCGAAACGCTTCGGCGTCGATGGGCAGCATGATGAGGTGGACCTCGTGCCGGCCTGCCTTCAGCGGTGCCGGCGCTTGTGCCTCCGCTTCCGCGCCCGCCAGCACCTGCAGCACGACGGCGGTGGTGCTCGGCTTGGTGTGCCGGATGAGCAGCGGCAAGCTGCCCTCCACCCGCGGCGCGAGCAGCGCGGCCAGCACCGTCAGCCCCACCAGCGGCGCCGCCACGATGGCGGCCAGCATCGAGGCACGCCTCCGGCTCCCCGGCGCTCGCACCGGCTCGGTCGGCGTCGGCAAGCGCGCCTCGGGCGCGCTGCCCTGCTCGACCCGCTCGAGCTCATCGACCAGCTCCCCCATCGAGCGATAGCGCTCGTCGGGGTCTTTGGCCAGGCACTTGAAGATCACGGCCTCGAGCCCTGGCGGCACCTGCTGCGGGAGGTCCTCGAGCTGGGTGAGCCGCGGCGGCGGCTCATGGATGTGCTGCGACAAAATGCTCATCGGCGCTTCGGCGTCGAACGGCACGCGACCCGCGCACATCTCGAACAAGATCACGCCGAGCGCGTAGATGTCGGTGCGATGATCGACGTTGCTGCCGCGCGCCTGTTCGGGCGACATGTAGTGCGGCGTCCCGAACACCGCACCGGCGCGCGTGAGCTTGTTCTGGACCGTGGCCACCTTGGCGATGCCGAAATCGAGGATTTTGACGAAATCGCTCTGTTTGCCCCGCTGAACGATGAAGACGTTGTCCGGCTTCAGGTCTCGGTGCACGATCCCTGCGTCGTGCGCAGCGCCCAGCGCTTCGGCGATCTGCTTGCCAATGGACAGGATGCGCGACAACGCGAGCGCGGGCTCCGCGCTCATGATCGCCGTCAGCGTGCGGCCGTCGAGGTACTCCATCGCGAAGTAGGTCGAGCCGTCCGGCAGCTGACCGAAATCGACCGTGTCCACGATGTGTGGGTTGCCGATGGCGGAGGCCGCTCGGGCTTCGTTGACGAAGCGACCGGTGACCTCCGGATCGCGCGCGATCTCCTGGCGCAAGATCTTGATCGCGACGAGCTTGTCGATGACGCGGTGGCGGCAGCGGTACACGAAGCCCATCCCCCCCTCGCCGAGCACCGACTCGACCAGATAGCGTCCATCGATGATCGTGCCGAGGTGGACGTGGGCGGCGCTGGACGGCATCCCGTCCGCGCTGAACGGCGCGGGGGTGGAGTGCACGACCGGCGCGTGCCCCTCAGCGTCGGGGGCGCCTGGCGGGGGCGCGCCGTCGGAGGGCAAGGTCGCGCGATCGAACGGGGCCGCGCCCGGCGCCTGGATCATCGTGCGCGCGGTCTCGATGCTTTGGGTGGGCGCTCGCGCGTCGACGTCACCCGAGCCGTCGCTCACCGGCGAAGCTTTGGAGCTCGGGGGATCGGTGCGCAGGCGAACGTCGGTGTTGAAGACGTCGCTCAAGCGAGTGGCGCGGCCAGGAACCGCGCGCTCGGAGGTCGCGCCGGATCTCTCGGGAGGCGTCGAGTCGGACGCCGCGGGCGCGGCAGCGGTCGGCGCCTCCGGCGCCTTGGCGCTGGGACGTCTCGAGTCCTTCAGGTTCTTGCCGGTGCTTCGCCCGGGCCCCGAGGACCGCCGGGCGGCTTGAGACCGCGCCCTGCGCTGACGCTTAGCCATGGGATTGCACGTGACCGGGCCCCGGCCCGCAGGGCCCCGGAAGGCAAAGCTTTCTTTAGCCCGGGCACGCAGACAAGCGGCCGTTCCCCGATCTCGCGCCAGGGCCGAATTTGCCCCAGACCCGCCGGCCGGACCAGACTGACGCGGCCGGGGCCACGCTGGCGAGGCGCGGCGCGCCCCCGATCGGCTTTGGCCCCCCACGCCCAGGCCCCAGCGCCGAAAACCGCGGGCGGCTCGTGTTACAAGCCCTGAGCATGCAGATCGAGCTCATCGCCACCGCCAGCGAGGATTCGGCCTACTTGCCGCGCCTCGGGCTGGGAGTCCTGGCAGCGCTCACCCCCCCGGAGGACGAGATCATCTACACCGATGATCTGGTGCGACCGTTCGACGTGGAGCGCGACGTGAAGGACGTGGACCTGGTCGGCATCAGCGTCGATAGCAAGACCGCTCGGCGCAGCTACGACATCGCAGCGGCCTACCGGGCCCGAGGGGTGAAGGTCGTGCTCGGTGGCATCCACCCGACCGCGGTTCCGGAAGAAGCGCTCGAGCACGCCGACGCGGTGGTCCTGAGCGAAGCAGAAGATCTTTGGCCCGCGCTGCTCGACGACTTCAAGCGCGGCGCGCTCAAGCCGATCTACAAAGGAGCGCTGCCCGATCTCGGCGGCAAGCCGATGCCGCGGCGAGACCTGTTTCGTTCGAAGAAGTACATCCCCTTCCAGGTCGTCCAGACGATGCGCGGCTGCCCCTACCCGTGCGAGTTTTGCAGCGTCTCGACCGCCAACGGCACGACGATGCGGTTTCGGCCCGCCAGTGAGGTGATCGCCGAGCTCCGCACGCTCGGGAAATTCATCATGTTCGGCGATGACAACGTGATGATCCACCGCAAGTACTCCGAGGATCTGTTCACGCGCATGGCCGACCTCGACAAGCACTGGATCGGGCAGTGCTCGCTCGCCGCGGTCAAGCGCTTGGAGAACGTCAAGCTCATGGCCAAGAGCGGCTGCAAGGCCTTGTTCATCGGCTTCGAGAGCATCGACGAAGAGACCGTGCGCTTCACGGGCAAGCGGCAAAATCGCCCTTCGCAGTACCGCGAAGTGATGCAGATGCTTCACGAACACGGCATCTCCACCTGGGGCAGCTTCGTGTTCGGCTTCGACACCGACGACCCGGAGGTGTTCGACCGCACGGTCGAGTTCGGGATCGAGATGAAGCTGACGATGGCGCTCTACGCCATCCTCACGCCCTACCCGGGAACACAGCTGTACCGCCGCCTGAAGGCCCAGAACCGCCTGACCGATCCGAAGTGGTGGCTCGGCCGTGACCACGACGCCGGCTCGCCCTACTTCCTCCCGCAGAAGATGAGTCGTGAGACGCTGCGGGAAGGCTGGGTGCGCGCGTGGAAGCGCTTCTATTCACCGCGCTCGATCTGGAGCCGCTGGACGCTGACCAAGAACTCGAGCTGGATCCAGACCTTGGGTTTCTTCCCGCTCAACATGATGCAGAACCGGCTGGCTCAACACAAGATCGCCGCAGGGATGCAGCGCTTCCGCACCACCGGGTTTCGCGACCCGGACCTGTCGTCGTTGGGGACGAGCGCGCCGACGCACGCCGAAGAGCGCGCCCGCGACCCGCGCCGGCTCCGCGTGGTCGAGTGAGCGCGCACACCGATCACGACCGCAAGAACGCCAAGAGCTCGCGGTTGACCTCGTCGGCCCGATCGCGCAGCAAAAAATGCCCCGCGTCGGGAAAACGCCGGATGCGCACGTCGCGCGCGTAGCGTTCGATGCCGCTCAACACCTCGGGACCGAGCGCGCGGTCGCGCTCTCCCCACAGCACCAGGGTCGGCGCCGCGATGACGGCGGGCGCGCGCCAGCGCTCCCGCAGGGCCGCGCGGTAGTAGTTCATGGCGCCGGAGGCCGCGCCGGGCCGGCGCAGCGCTTCCACGTACGCCTCCACCTCCGCCTCCTCGAGCCCGGCCCCGCCAAGCGCGCTCCGCACGACGCTCGGCCGCGTCACCACCCACTCCGCGAGCACGGGCACCTGGAAGAGCCCCACGTACCACGAGCGCATGAGCTGACGCGGGTGCAGGATCCTGCGCCGAAACAGCTCGGGGTGGGGCGCGTTGATCACCGCCAGCTTTTCGACCCGGTCGGGGTGCTCGCCCGCGAACCGAAACGCGATCACCCCTCCCCAGTCGTGGCCGACGATGAACGCGCGATCGATCGCCAGCGCGTCGAGGAGCCCCAGCACGTCCCGCGTGAGCCGATCGGGGCGGTAGCTGTCGACGAAGCGAGGTTTGTCCGACAGGTTGAAGCCGCGCAGATCCGGCGCCACCGCGCGGAACCCGCCCCGCGACAGCGCGTCGAGCTGCGAGCGCCACGTGAACCAAAAGCCGGGGAAGCCGTGCAGCAGCACCACCGCCGGGCCATCCCCTTGGACGGCGACGTGCAGGTTCACTTGCCCGACGTTCAGGTTGCGGTGCTCGAGAGCGGGTTCGGACGCCACGGCGGCGGACTTTATCAAGACTTCGGACCGAGCGGCGCCGATCAGCGGACGCTCCGCGCGGCCGGGCCTCAACCCGCCTTCTTGGAGCGCGCGCGCGGCGCGGCGCGGCTCGGCGCCTTCGCCTTGGCCCCGACCTTCCTCGGCGCGTCGGCCGCCGGCTTGCGCGCCCGGGCCGCCGCCGGTGCGAGGCGCACCTCGTCGGCTGCCAGGTTGGTCACGGCCAACAGCTGGCGCTCGGCCTCGAGCCAGTCCTGCTCGGCCGTGCCCTCGGGGCAGCCCCTCGCTATCCAGAGCTCGTAGGCCTTCACGCGAATGCTGTTTTCGTCGCGCTCGAAGTGGTGACGTTGCATGCGGACCTCCTCTCGTTCGTCGTGTGCTCGGCAGCAGACACCGAGCTCGGTGGCCGGTACAAATTTCGGGCGGTACTGGCATCGTGGCCGAGCGCGCGTCCCGTCATCGCCCCGGTCATGCTACTTAGCGGCGCCGTGGCTGAGTTCACTTGTCAGGAGTGCGGGCGGGACTTTGCGATCCCGGAGGCGACGTTGGCCAAGTACCCCAACTGGGCTCCGAAGCGCTGCCTGCGTTGTAAAAACCAGGCCGGGACCGAGCCCGCGGGGCGCGCCCGTCGCACGGCTCCCGGCAAGCCCGGCGGCGGCGCTGCCGCTCGCGGTGGCTCGGCGCGCGCGCGCTCCACGTCGACGCCGCGCGAAGAAAACCTGACCACCGCCGAGGTGCTGCAGAAGTACACCGGCGGACCCACCGAAGGCGTCTTCACCGATGGCGCGGCCGAGCCCAATCCTGGGCCGGGCGGTTGGGGCGCCGTCTACGTCGTCCGCAACGAGGTGGCCGCCGAGCGCTGGGGACACGAGCCGCACACCACCAACAATCGGATGGAGCTCACGGCCCTCATCGCCGGCTGTGAGCTCGTCCCCGTGGGCACGCCCGCCGTCGTCTTCAGCGACAGCGAGCTGTGCGTCAAGACCATCAACGAGTGGGCCAAGGGCTGGAAGGCTCGCGGCTGGAAGCGCAAGAGTGGCGCGATCAAAAACCTCGATCTGGTGCAGCGCCTGTACGCGATCTTCGAAGAGCGGCCGGAGCTCGAGCTGCGTTGGATCGCAGCCCACTCCGGAAACCGCTGGAACGAATACGCCGACGCCCTGGCGACCGCCTACCGGCGCACGCAGCGCTGACCCCGCGCTCCAGGGGCTAGCCCTCCTACCGGTGCGGATCCGACTCGTGCCGTCGGAAAAAATTGCCGCGAGCGGCGGACGCGCGCCCGCAATTCGGTCACCCCGCGAACACCACAAGCCGTTGAAATCACGAGCGTTCGTCGGACACCGGCGGGCGGCGGGCGCTGGATTTTGAAAACCAGCGCTCCAGCGCGCCACTCAATTTGGGATCGGATTCGCTCCTAGCTCGAAAGGGGCGACACGTTTGGGCATCTCGCATCAGGAGGCCAACATGGAGCGGCGCATCAACATCCGAGCCAACCTCGAGTTTCCGGTGGTGTGCATCAGCGACCAGAGCCAGGATCGAGGACGCGCCATCAACGTGTCGTCCACGGGGATCCTGGTCGAGCGCCCCGCGCCCTCCAACCTCGATCCAGCCCCGGTGACGCTCGCGCTCGCGCTCCCGCACCGCAAAGGTTGGCTCACACTGCGCGCCAAGTGCGTCTGGAGCGACGGACGGCGGCACGCCTATCGCTTCATCGACACCCACCCCATCGACCACCTGGAGCTCGCCGAGATGATCGATTGGGTCGCCAGGATCCGGGCCTCCGCCGGCTTCGCTTCGAGCGCCGCGCTCCCACCCTGAGGCGCCCGGCAAGCATTCGGTCCGTTTGCGACAAACGCGTTGCGCGCGCAGCGTTCCGCTCTAGGCTCGGGGTCGTTCGATCGACTCGTGGTCGAGCGCGAGCGACATGCCTTCCGAGCCTCGAGAGCCATCCCCAACGCCGACCGGGCCCAGTAGCGCCGACCGGGGCCGCACGGCGCGCCTGATCGCGATCATTTGGCTGCTGGTGATCGCGGCCTCGATCGGGATTTGGAGATTGTCGCGGGGCCCGTGAGAGCAGGCGGGCATTCTGTGCCAAGCGCCGCTCTCGCATGACACCAATGTCGTCCCTCCGTCCCACGAAAGCGGGAGAATCCCGACGAATCGCGGGGACAGCCGGACTGGAACGAATCCTGCTCAAGGCCGCCCACGATGGCACAAGGGACTCGTTCGCGACCAGCTGCGCGCTGGCTCCCGGCGGCGCTCGGCTCGACCCTGACGGTCCTCGGAGCAGCCGCGGCTTGCAGCGCCGACGACAGCGCCGAGATGAGCGACGGCGCCAGCACCGGCGGCGGCTTCGGGGCGGGCGCGACGTCGTCCACGGGGGGCGCTTCGGCGCTCCCGAACACTGGCGGAACAGGTGGGACGGCTGGGGATCCTCTGCCCCCCGAAACCGAAGTGCCGATCGAGTTCGAGCGGCCGCACGCGGGTCAGCGCTACGTCTACGTGGCCAATCCCAACTCGGACAGCGTCGCCATCATCGACGCCAGCACGCTGGCGATCGAGACCGTCGAAGCTGGCGACGAACCCCGCTACCTCGAGACGCTCGGCGACGAGGACGCCGCGCTGGTGCTGAACCTCGGCTCGGCAGACCTCACCTGGATCCGAACCACGAACGGGACGTCGACCACACGGCAAATTCCGGTGCTGCCTGGCTCGAACGCGCTGGCCGTCTCCCCCGATGGCCGGCACGCCCTCGTGTACGTCGACGCGGCGCGCGTCGGCGCCGGCGTGAGCACCGGCAGCTTTCAGGACGTCAGCGTGATCGCGCTCGGCGACCAGGAGGCGGAGCGCACGGATCTCACGATCGGCTTCCGCCCGAGCCGCGTGTTCTTCTCCGAGGACGGAGCGCGGGCGCTGATCGTTACCGACGACGGCATCTCGGTGTTGGACTTCGAAGCGATCGCCTCGAAGAGCGCGGGCATCGCGCCGACGCTGCCCTTGGTCGACGTGACGGAGCCCAGCGCGCTGGACGTGTCGGTGACGGCCGACGGCCGCTACGCCGTCACCCGCCAGCCGGCGGCGAACACGCTGCGCTTGCTCGAGATCGCAAGCGGCGAGAGCACCGTGCTCGATGTCGCCGCGCTGCTGCCCGCGGCCAGCACCGAACCGGAACCGGATCCCGACGCGGGCAGCGACGGCGGCGTGCTCGATCCGGGCGCGGAGCCGCCGGCCTCCGCGGGCGGTCTGGTCACCGACCTCGATCTGACGTCGGCGGGGGACGTGGCCGTGGCGGCCGTCCGCGATCGAGGCCGGCTGCTCAAGATCCCGGTGCCGGAGGGCTTCTCGGACCCGGAGCTCGTGGAGGTGTTCGAGGTGAGCGATGTCGTGGCCGGCTCGATCACCCTCACCCCCGCGGCCGACCGCGCGCTCGTGTACACGACCGCCGACCTCAGCGCCGAGCGGATCGCGGTCGTGGACCTGTCGACGGGGACGACCGACGCGCTGCTCGATTTGCGCAAGAGCGTCGCGGCCGTCGCCATCGCGCCCGACGCGAGCTCGGCCCTCGTGCTGCATCAGCGCGTGCCCGGAAACCCCGGAGACCCTGGGCTCAGCTTCGACGAGCAGGTCGATCGCTCGCCGGGCTACAGCCTGGTCAGCCTGGAAGCAGGGTTCGCCAAGAAGCTGCAGCTCACCGCCGAGCCACCCGGGCCCTTCACCATCGTGCCCGACAACAGCTCGGTCTTCCTGCTCTTCGGCGGGCAGGCCCGCGAGGTGCACCGAGCGAACCTCGACAACTTCATCGTGGACCGGGTAGCGCTCGGCAGCTTGCCGCTGTCGATCGGCGCGGTGCCGCAGTCCGAGCGGGTGTTCGTCGGCCAAGAGCACCCCGACGGGCGCATCACCTTCATCGATTGGAACTCCCTCGCGCTCAAGAGCGTGACGGGGTTCGAGCTGAACAGTCGGATCCGGGAGTGACCATGCACAAGGGGCGTACCTTCTGCGCGGGGCTCGGTCTGCTCGCGCTGGCCTGTGGCGGACGCGACGACCGAACCGAAATCGCGCCGAGCTTGCTGGAGCCCGTCGCGCTCGAGCACCAGCTCGCCTTCGTCGACCGGGCCGGTGGGCGCGCGCTCTTGGTGGACGTCGCCGCCGCATCGCCCGACCCCGTCGTCGCAGAGCTCCCGCCCGGGGCGGTGCGGGCGCTGCGCCGGCCGACCCAGGACGAGCTCCTGGTCCTCTGCCAGGGCACGCCGGATTCGGGCGGTGACGCGCCGGCCGCGCTGGCCGTGATCGGAGCGAGCGGAGAAACGACGAGCTACGTGCTCGGGAGCCGGTTCGACAACCTCGCCGTCTCCGAAGACGGCCGCTACGCCGTGGCCTACTTCAGCGAGGAGGCCGGGCCGCAGCAAGATTTCTTGTTCAACCCGAACGAGATCGCCATCATCGATCTCGGGGCGCCGCCCGCCGCTCGGAATCCGTCGGCGCGCACCCTCGAAAGCGCCGGCCAGACGCTGCGGCAGGTCGTCTTCTCGCCCGAGATGATGATCGCTGGCGAGGCCCGGCGCCTGGCGGTCGCGCGCTTCGACTCGATGCTGGCGATCATGGATCTCGGCCACCTCGACCGGCCGGCGGTGACCGTCTCGCCGAACATCAACCCTCTGTTCGAAGAGGCGCTGTTCGCCCCCGAGCAGGCCAAGATCTACGTCCGAGGGCGCGCCTCGAACGAGGTCTACGTGCTGCAGTTCCTCGAGAGCGACGGCACCCGGATCAACGACTTCACCGTCTCGCTCAATCAGCTCGGCGCGGGGCGTCCGCCCGCGGACATGGCCGTGATCGGCGCGGCGGACAGTGAGCGGCTGCTCGTCGCCGCCGGCAACGCGCTGGTCATCGACGCCGACTCCAACCGCGTCACCGAGCTCCCGCTCGGCGCCAGCGCCGACTCCGTGCTGCTGTTCGAAGGCGAGGCCCCGCTGGATCCCGAGGTGGAACAGCGGGCCCTGCTCTATGCCCGGCAGGGCTCCGAGCTGACGTTCCTCGATCTGGACCGGGTGGAAGAACGGACCACCCGAAACCTCGAGCGCATCTCACTCCATCAGACGTTCCGCGAGCTGGTCCGCATCGACGAGCACCTCGTCCTGCTCCTCTACTCCGGCAGCGGGCTCGGCTTGCTCGACCTCGAAGAGCGCACCGTCGCGCCCATCTCGGCGTCGATCACGCTCGACGGAGCCGTCGCCGATCCCGCGCTCGACAGACTTTGGGTCGCGCCGCCCAATCAGCCGCGACTCGGCTTCCTTGACTTAAATACCTTCCACCCCAGCGATCTCCGGTTGAACGCGCCGATCCAGAAGCTGTTTTCGTTCAGCCACCTCGACGCTCCGCGGATCGCGATCACCCACCCGAGCTCCCTCGGGCACGTCACGCTGCTCGACGCCCGAGATCCGAGGGCGTTCTCGCGAGCGGTGTCGCTCTACGGCTTCGTCTATTCGGGCACCTTCGATCAAGGGGAAGAGTGATGCGCACCCGCCACGCCTTGGGTCTTGGCCTTGCCAGCTTTTGGATGGCGGCCGCGGTGTTCGCCCAGCCGGCGCCGGGCACCGAACCGCAGGATCCGCCAGGACAACCCCAGGTCCCGGCCGCCCCGGAGCCGCCTCCGACCGGCGCCGCCCCCGGTGCTCCCGGCGTGCCCGTGCCACCCGCCCCCCCTTCCGACGCGGAAGCAGCCTCGC
>JAEZYZ010000227.1 GCA_023418705.1 Pseudomonadota bacterium
CCCTGTCGCCGACCCCGTCCCTGTCGCCGTCGCCGCTGCGGTCCCTGTTCCCGTCGCCGCCGCCGTCCCCGTCCCCGTCGCGCCCCCCGTCCAGCGACGCGCCGCGCGATTCACGATCGCAACTGCACGTACATGTGCAAATCGCAGACTTGGCCGTCTTTGAAGGCGGCGCGGCGCTCGATGCCTTCTAGCTGGTAGCCGCACTTCTGCAGGACGCGGGCGGAGCGGGGGTTCCAGTCGAGCACGGTGGCCTGGAGCCGTTCGAAGTCGTAGGCCCCGAAGGCTTCGCGGGTGGCGCGCGCGAGCGCGGCGGGCGCGATGCCGCGGCCCCAGAAGGGCTCGCCGATCCAGTAGCCGATCTCGGCGGTGCGCGTGCGAAGGTCGTCGAGGCGCTCGAAGCCGACGGAGCCGATCGCCTCGCCGCCGTGGTCGATGGCGTAGTGGCGGGCGTTGTCGCGGTTCTGGTTGGCGACCGCGATCCAGGCGAGCGCGTCCTGGAGCGTGTACGGATGGGGGAAGCGGTTGGTCATGTTGCGCCACACCGCGCGATTGTTGGCGTGGCGAACGAGGGCGCCTTCGTCACCCGGGCGCCACGGCCGCAGAGCGAGCCCCGAACTCAGCACGATCATGGAAGCGGTAGCTCAGCCTTCGGGATTGGTCGCGGTGACGAACCAGGTGCTCGAGGGGCCCCACACGCCCTCGGGGCGCGCGTATTGGCCGAGCGCGTCGTGCAGGGCTTGCCGTACCTGGTCCTTGCGCGCTTCTCCCTCCGGACCTGCCAAGCGGATGATCTCGCCGGCGGGGCCGAGCGCCATCGCGAACTCGACGGCTTCGTCGAGATCGTTGCCGACGCAGATGTCGGTGTCGAAGCGCTCGAAACCGATGCGGTCGAAGCCGGCGCCCCTGAGCAGATCGCTCACCAGATCAGGGCCCGCCATCGAAAAGGGGCCCGGACCACAGTGCACCTGATCGGTCTCTTCGTGGGAGACGACGGGCACGATCTCGCGGACCTTGAGCTCGGCCTCGTGCAGCCACGGGTTGTCTTCGCGCCGGCGCCACACGATCATGGTGAGCTGTCCGCCGGGGACGAGCGCACGCCGCACGTTGCGCAGGGCGGCGCCGGGCAGCATGAAGAACATGGTGCCGAATCGGGAGGAGGCGCGATCGTACGGACCTTTCAGGTCCCCCGTCTGGACGTCGGCGACGAAGAACGAGACGTTGTCGATCCCCGCCGCGTCCTCGGAGGCGCGGCGAATGAAGTTCTCGGCGCAGTCGACGCCCGCGACGCGGCCGGATGGGCCTACCAGGCCTGCCAGCTTGCGAGTGGTGTCGCCGAAGCCACACCCGATGTCGAGCACCCGGGCACCTCTCGGCGGCGCATGTCTGCGCAGGGCCTCGTCGCTGTGGTGCGAAAGGCCTTTGGTCAGAAGGTGCTGAAACCGGCAGAACTTGTCGAACAGGATGGTGTTCCAGGCCTCGATGACGATGTCGTTTTCGCTCTTTGCCGCGTTCATGGTGCTCCCTCTTGGAGCCAGGCTAAGCGGGGGGCGCTGCCGTGTCAAAGCGCCCCCCAACGACCGGAATGGCTCGAAAGATCGACGGGATGGCCCGATGGCGGCGTCGGGAGTCGGTGGCGTCTGAAAATTGTCAGGCGTTTTTCCGCTACTCTGAGGGAATGAGCCGTCTGCGAACCTTCGGATTGGCGCTGGCGTGTTGTTTCGCCATGGCTTTTGCCGCCTGCCGGCGGGACACCGAGAATGGGTCGGCGCCGGCGCCTGCTGCTTCGATCATCACGGCCGATCCGGTCAATGCGCCGATGGAAGCCCGTCCGGCGGACGCCGCGAGGCGTGAACCTGAGGCGTCCGACATCGGCGCGCGACGCGACGCCGGAAAACCCGACCCTTCACGACGCCGGCCCAACACCGAGTGTGCCTGTCCTCCGGACGACAAGCTCTGTTCATGCCTCTAGCATTGGAAGGCGGTAGGCGAGGGCTCAGAACCGCTCCGCACGGTGGACGGCGGCTTCGAGCCGCGCGACGGCCTGCTCCAGGTCGATGCCTTCGATCTGTTGCAAGAACTGCACGGCGTCGCCTGCGGCACCGCACCCGGAGCAGAAGTAGACCCCCTTCACCTCTTCGATGCACAGGCTCGGGTTGACGTCCTCGTGGAAGGGGCAGAGCCCCACGTATTGCCACCCCACCCGTGTCAGCTCCGTGTACTTGGCGATGAGGCCGACCAGACTGACGGCCCGTTGCAGACGGTTCAGCTTGGCAACGTCGATCATGGCGTGAGGGTACGTGCCCGTAGCGAGGTGCTCAACGCGGTGCTCGGACACGCAACGTCCCACGCGCGCTCGGAGCCGCTTTGCTGCGGGCACGCGCCGCGCCGTTCGGCCAAACAATGTCCGAGGTCCCGATGCGAGAGCGGCCGCGTGCTGGAACGCGACGCGGCCGCCGGTCACCGTCGTTCGACTCAGCGGTTGCGACGCCGCACGCGCTGTGCGGCGAGCCCCAGAGCGGCAGCGAGCGCCAGCCAAGCGCTGCTCCCCGCCGGTCGCCCTGGCATCGAGCAGCCGCCGTCGTCCTCGGAGCCCTCCGGTTCTTCGGGGTTGCTGGTGCCCGCGGTGCCGCCACCGCTGCCACCGGTGCCGCTGCCACCAGCACCGCTGCCGCCGGGCGCGGGCGCGCCCGCGGACCCGGAGCTCCCGCCCGAACCAGTATCCTCACACGTGCTGGCCCACAGATCACAGCCGCCGCCGGTGGGGGTAGCCTCACACCTTGCAGTGACGCCCGCGCACCAAGCGTCTTCGTAGCCCTCCGGCGGCTGGAAGCAGGCGCTCAGCCCCTCCTCGATCTCGGCGGCCGTGGTCGGCTCGACCCCTGGTTCCCCGACGGTGCCGTGCTCCACGCACACCTCGGAAAAGCTGCGGGTCTGCCCGTCGACGAGGCTCTCCACCTCGAGCTCGTAGCAGTAGCTCGAGGCCTGCTCGACCTCGAATTGTGCTGCGCTTCCCCAGACGACGGCCTCGGCGGCGTCGCCGGGACCGGTCAGGCGTCCCAAGAGCTGACTCGCTTCGCCGTCGAATCCGGCGCCAAAGGCGACGTTCAAGGCGACCACCCCTTCCTTCTCGAGGTGGATGCACGGCGCCGCCCCGCAGGAACCGACCATCTCCGCGGTCACCGGGCAGCACACCCGCTCTCCGTGGGGCAACGCGACCAGCCGCACCTCGGCGATCGGTTCGAGGGCGTCGAGATCCACGGTCACGGCTTCTGTGACCTGAAGCTCCGCGTAGATCGAGGCGTCGAGCCCGGCCTCGAGACGATACGTCGCACCCGCCACCAGAGGCGCATCGGGTTTCCAGATCAGCGTGGCCTCGGTGTCAGACACCGGTAAGACCTGTTCAATCGTGCCCGTGATCTCGGTGCTCGTGCCTTGCTGCACGAGGCTGAGCTCCTCGGGCACCTCGAAGGTGTCGCACTCGTCGTAGCAGACGTAGGTGATAGCGACGGCGCCGTTCGCCGGCACCGACAACGCCTTGAAGTGCGCGTGCGGTGCCATCGGTGGCGCGGTGCAAGCGTTGGCCGGCGAGGTGGTGGCCGCGGTCAGAGCCCAGCAGGTGATGGCGATGCTGGCGACGCGGGTTCGAAGGCGGGTTGGGGTCATGGATGGGATCTCCGAAGCTCTCCCCCCTCAGGCAGGGGCACGCACAGCAAGTCGTGTGCCTGCCGATTCATGCGAAAAATCGCTGCTGGCGCGGAGAGACGTCCGGACGCCGCCGCCATGCTGTGCCAGATCGCCGGTGCCTTGGCACACCCGTGCGCGCCTGCCTGCCGGCGCGCCGACGATCGAGCAGGCGGTCGGGATTCGAGCAGCGACGCCCGATGCCTCGGCTCAGGGCGTCTCTCCTGCGCAAGCGACCTCCGTGCAGGCGAGTTCGCCGTCGGTGCACTGGCAGGTGTTGCAGCCGTCGTCGGCCGGGATGTTGCGCCGGCCGTCGGGGTAGGTGACGCCGCCGAGCGTGCAGCTCCGGCCTTCGCCACTGCACGGGCGCTCGTACATCACACCGCTGCCGGCGGAGGCGGCGGAGCAGGTGTTGGCGTACGTGATGCCGTCGCAACCGCACACGGGCGCGTACTCCCGCGTGCAGGCCTGCGGGCGCGGCTTGCAGACACTGCTGGCATCGGCCTGCCCGCAAAGCTGTCCCGGGACGTAGGCGCAGTACTCGTCTGCGGTGCAGGTGCCCACCAGCCAGCCGCCGCAGCCACGCTCTTCCGGGCACTCCTTCTTCGTGCAGGCGACGGCGCCCGCCTCGCAGACGCAGGTGTTGCAATCCGGGCTCGGGACGACAGCGCCGTCGGGCCAGGTTTCGCCGTCGACCAAGCAGGCCCCGGAGGGCGCGCCGGCGTCGCCGGGCTCGGTCGGGCACGCCTCCCCGGTGCACGCGACGGTGCCGGCATGGCAGACGCAGGTGTTGCAGCCCTCGCTCGGGATCTCGGCGCCGTCGGGGTAGGTCTTGCCGTCGACCACGCACGCGCCGGACGGCTCCTCGCAGGCCCCGGCGTGCTGCACGCTGACCTGGGCCAGCGCGGCTTCGCAGGCGTTGCTGTAGCTGCGCCCGTCGCAGCCGCACACGGGGTCGTCGATCGTGATGCAGACGTCTGGAACGGGCGCGCACTCGCCCGTGGCGTCCCCTGCCCCGCAGCTGGCGGACTCCGGGTAGCGACAATAGTAGCCGTCGTCGCAGCCCAACCCAGCGATGCCGCCGCACGCTTCGCTGGGCTCGCAGGCCATCGCCGTGCTCTGCACTTGACCGTCGACGCAAGCGCAGTGATTGCAGCCGTCGTCGCAGGTCCAGGTCTGCCCGTGGGCGTACACCAGGTCTCCTTGCTGGCAGTCGCGCTCGCCAATCGGGTCCTGGTCGCCGCAGGCGGCGGCCAGCGCCAACGCAGACACCCCGCCGAGCGCCAAGACCCAGAGCTTCGAGCACCGAAAGGGGAGGGTCCGCTTCGTCATGGCGCTTCAGTCTAGCAGTCCACGTGCCACCAAAAAACGCGGTCAAGTCGCACCTCGACGCCCGCACCTGTGCCACTTGGTGCCAAATTTCACGCCAGCGCTGTCAGGCCGGACGGCTCCCGCCGTTTGGTAAGCCGTTCTGAGTCAGCGGCAAGCCAGAGGACTTGCTCCCGGGCGCCTTTCGTGGTCCGACCCCTCAGCATGTCGCCGCGCGCGTTTTGCCTGTTCGACACCCCCATCGGCCCCTGCGGGATCGCTTGGGGGGATGGCGGCGTCGTCGGGCTGCAGCTACCGGAGTCCGATCGGGAGGCGACGCGCCGACGCATTCGCCAGCGCTTCGGCGCCGATCGAGAGCGCGTGCCACCCGACGCCGTCGCCGGAGCGATCGGTCGCATCGTGGATGTGCTGAGTGGTCGCAGCGCCGATCTCGCCGCCATCCGGCTCGACATGTCCGGCGTGCCCCCGTTCCACGCCAAGGTCTACCAGGCGGCTCGGCGCATCCCCGCGGGCATGACGACCTCTTACGGGGATCTGGCGACTCGACTCGGTTCGCCCGGGGCGGCGCGCGCCGTCGGTCAGGCGCTGAAGAACAACCCGTTCGCCATCGTCGTGCCGTGCCACCGGGTGCTGGCGAAGAACGGCGCGATCGGCGGGTTCACGGCCAGCGGCGGCGTCGCGACCAAGCAGCGGCTGCTCGACATCGAGCGCGGCCTCGGGGATCGCCGCCCCGCGCTGGCGCCGTGAACGCCCGGACGGGTCATCCTCCGATCGGCGTCAACATCACCACCGAATAGCCCACCGCAGGTCCGCGGCCAGCGTTGCCGTAGGAATGCCGCTGGTCACCCCGGAACACCACCACGTCCCCGGGCGTGAGCGAGAACGTCTCGCCGGCGGCGACGAGCTCCAGGCGACCGCTCTCGCACGTCAGGTATTCGCGTGTGCCGGCCGTGTGCGGCACCCCGATGAGCCGCGAGCGCGCGGGCAGCTCGATGCGCTCGATCTGCATGCCGGGCACTTCGTCGGGCAACAGCGAGCTCACGCGGACCTCGCCACGCTGCCGCTCGGGGAGGCTGCCCTTGGGGTAGTGTTTGACGTCCGCGCGGGGCGTGGCGACCAGCTCTTCGATCGAGACCTGCAGCGCGACCGCCACCCGATGCAGCACGGCGAGCGTCGGGTTGGCCGTGCCCGACTCGATGTTGGCCCAGGTGGCCCGCGGGAGGCGTGACAGCTCGGCCATCTGCTGTTGGGTGTGCCCGCGGGCCTGGCGCAGGACACGCACGTTGTGTCCCAGGTGGTGTGAAAGCGGCTCGGGCATGCCAACAGCGTAGCCTTCTGACAACGCATTGGCAAAACAGACATCAAACCAGACATCTGCTCCAAGCTCCCCGTAGGAGGTGTTCATGACACTCGATGGCAAAGCGGTCCTGATCACGGGGGCCAGTCGCGGGCTCGGCGCGGCGCTGTCCCGGCAGCTCGCCGCGGCCGGCGCCCGGTTGGTGTTGGTCGCGCGCGCTCGCGAGCCGCTCCAGCGGCTCGCGAACGAGCTTCGCGAGCAGGGCGCTGAAGCGCACGCGCTCAGCGCGGACATCGGAGACAAAACAGCGATCCACCCGCTGGCGAGCGCTGCTGCGGAGCTGGTGGGGCCGATCGACGTGCTGATCCACAACGCAAGCTCCCTCGGCCCCACGCCGCTCCGCCTGCTCGTCGACACGGAGTGCGAAGATCTCGAGCGGGTGCTGGCGGTCAACTTGGTCGGGCCATTTCGCCTGAGTCGAATCATCGCCGGCTCGATGGCGGTGCGCGGCGGCGGCACCCTCTTGCACCTGAGCTCGGACGCCGCGGTGAGCGCTTATCCCCGCTGGGGCGCCTATTCGGTGTCCAAGGCGGCCCTCGACCATCTGTCGCGCCTGTGGGCCGTGGAGCTCGAGCCGCACGGCGTGCGCGTGCTCGCGGTGGACCCCGGCGACATGGACACCGAGCTGCACGCGGCCGCGGTGCCCGACGCCGACCGCGCAGCGCTCGCGGACCCGAGCGACGTGGCCCGGCGCATCGTCGCGCTCCTTTCGGAGGCGCGCGTCCCGAGCGGCGCGCGCGTCGAGGCAGCGCGGTACGAGGTGGCGTCGTGAACGCCGCGACGGCACCGCGCGCCGTGCGACACGCCGCGCGCTTGTTGCACGTCGACCCCGCGCGCGACACGGTCGCCCATGGTCGAGCTCTGGACCTGCCGCAGCGGCTCCGCCCCGGCGATCTCGTGATCGTGAACGACGCCGCCACGCTGCCGGGCAGCCTGCGCCTGCCCGAGCTCGACGCCGAGGTCCGGTTGGTCGCCCACGGCGCCCGCCCCGGGGAGTTCACCGCGCTCCTGTTCGGGCCCGGCGATCACCGCACCCCCACCGAACGCCGCCCGCCGCCGCCAGGGGTGGAGCTCGGGCAGCGGCTCTGCTTCGGAGGCGGGCTCGAGGCCGTGGTTACCGCCGTGGACGCCCAGGCGCCGCGCCTGATTCAGCTCGGCTTCTCCCGCTCCGGCGCCGAGCTCTTGCAGGCACTCTACCGCCTTGGCCGACCGGTGCAGTACGCCCACGTGCCGGAGGCGCTCGAGGTCTGGGACGTCCAGAACCGCTACGGGGGTCGTCCCTGGGCATTCGAGCTGCCGAGCGCGGGCTACGCGATGGACGGCGAGCTGTTGCTCGCCCTGCGCCAGCGCGGCGTCGCGATCGCGACGCTGACACACGCCGCGGGCATTTCCTCCACCGGGTCCGTCGCTCTGGACCGACGCTTCCCCCTGCCGGAGCGTTTCGAGATCCCCGCCTCCACCGTGGCGGCGATCGCGGCGGCGCGGGCGCATGGGGGCCGCGTCCTGGCCGTGGGCACGACGGTGGTGCGGGCGCTGGAGGCGAGCGCCGCCGACCATGGGACGCCCCGCGCCGGACGTTCGGAGGCGCGGCTGCGGCTCGGCCACGGCTTCGAGCCGCGGGTCGTCCACGGTGTGTTGAGCGGTGTGCACGAGCCCGACACCCCCCACTTCGCGCTGCTGCAGGCGTTCGCACCCAGGGCGCTGCTCGAGCGGGCGCTCGGAGCCGCGCGCGTCGAAGGGTATTTGCTGCACGAGTTCGGCGACACGTGTTTGGTGTGGAGCAGCGCTCCGAAACCGGGCGCTCGGGATCACGGCGAACCCGAAGGCGCAGCGAGCTCGCAAACGGCGCGAGCCGCGGCCTGAGCGGATCGAGCAGGTGTGGACACCGGTCTGATCGCGCGGCCATGGTCCCAGCCAGCGGCGAGGCGCGGCCCGCGCCATCGAACCGCTGAAACGAGCGGGCCGCGCGCCGAGAGGAGCGCCTTCGGGAGCCCGGCACGCCGTGTGCTTCTTTTGCGAGCGACCATGCTCTCGCCCCTGCAGCTGCCCGTCGTCCACACCTTGCGCGCCTTACCCAGCTTCGTCCGGTTGATGCGCGATCCGGCCCGGCTCGAGCACGTGTTTCGACTGGCGAGCACCACGGCCTCGTCACCGGTCGCGACCCGCCTGCTGTCGGATTTGCGCAGGGACCCGCAAATCGCACGGGCGTTGACGCAGCGCCCCCGCCTCGGCGGCGTCGACCTCGAGCGCCTCGGTGCTTTGCCGCTCGGCAGCCTCGGGCGCACCTACGTGGAGTTTCTGCAGGCGCGCCACTTGCGGCACGAGGACCTGGTGCTGGTCGACGGGGATACGGACTTTCACTACTTCTGCAATCACCTGAGGGAGACCCACGATCTGTGGCACGTCGTCACGGGCTTCGAGACCGATGTGGCTGGAGAGCTCGGTCTGCAGGCGTTCTACGTGGCGCAGCTCCGAGCTCCGCTCGGCCTGGTTCTGCTGGCTGTCGGCATGCTCAACACCGCCATCGACGCGCTGGAAGATCGCGATCGGCGGATGTCGGCCATCACGCGTGGGTGGCTGCTCGGCAAACGCGCGCGGCCGCTGTTCGGCGTGCGCTGGCAGGAGCAATGGGCGACACCGGTCGAAGCGCTGCGGCGTCGCTTCGGGATCGATCCTCCCGCCGTGGAGCGCGCCGTGATGGCGGCGGTCCCGCCCGGCGGCGCCAACGACCTGGCCCCACAGGCGTGAACGCGCCGATCGAGCGGCGGCGGCGAACATGAAAGGCCGCCGTTGAAATGTGAGAGGCGCCGCGCTTTTTTCACGGCGACGAGCAGACCCGCTCGATGCACCCCTCGCGAACGTGTTGCTCGGTGAGTACGGCGCCACCCACCAGGAAGGCTTCGAGGACTACCGCCGCTACTACCTGGAATACGTCACCAAAGCCGCCGCCGACCGGGGGATCTTGCCCGGGGCGAGAAGTCCGGCTTCGGCAGCTGGCGCACGAACGCTGACGAGGCGATCAGCTTGAAGGCGCGCGGCAGGTTGCCGAGGGTGCGGCCCGCGCCCGCGCCGTAGTGGTCGTGCCCGACCCACACGTACGTGCCCTGGTCCGAGAGCACGCGGCAGCTACGTGGCCCCTCGCCGCCGCCGGACGAGCAGCACCGCCGCCGCCACCGCCGCGATCCCGAGCGCGACCCAGACGTACGGCCGCAACAGCGCTCGCCAGGCAGCCTCGTTGCGTTCCTTGGCGATGCACCACACCTCGGCCGGCGGGGAGTGGCCGCCTGTCCGGCATTGCTTCTCGTATCCGAGCGCACCGAAGCGCTCGGCGCAGTCTGCGCCGTCGTGGGCTTGGACGGGGCACAGCTCGCACTCGGTGTCGCTGGTCTCGACGAAGTGAACGGCGCACGGCTCGACGTAGCCGTGCGCCGTTCCGGGCTGCGCCGCTCGGGAAGCGGCGGCCCACAGGCATCCGATCGCCACCGTCGTCAGGAAGAGCGGCGCCCGGCTGTGCGACGGCCTGGCTGGCATGTTCGCGCGTCTCAGAGGCTAGAGGATCTCATTTTCCGCAACAAATCTGCTCCGCGAACCATTCGTCGCTCTAGCCGCCGCCTCATCGCCGCTCAACGCAACATTTCACCCCTGCACGTTCACCATAACATTTCAGGCGGCGTGCAGATTAGCGATCAAACTCCGCATTATGCGGGATCGATGAGCCGCCAAAGCCACATCGAGCCACCAAGCCTTCGGCGTAATCCCTCAAGTCGCGCTGCGCCCGTGCGCGCGCCGCAACCGAGTGAGTCTCATGAGATCAATTCAAATTAACTCTACGATTGTATTGGCTGCTGTTCTTGCGGGCTCGCTGGCGTGCTCGAGCTCGACCGATGACCCGGCGGGCCCGGGCACCGGGGGGCAGAGCTCGACCACCGGGGGATCGGGTGGCGCCGGAGCCGTGCCGGGGGCAGGTGGCACGGGCGGCACGCCGGCCACGGGCGGGATCGGGGGGACGGGCGGTGGGGCGACGGGCGGCAGCGGCGGCGCGACCGGAGGCAGCGGCGGGGCCACCGGTGGAGCCCCCGGGGTCGGCGGCACGGGTGGGGCCGGCGGGACGGGAGGCTCCGGCGATACGGGTGGGGCCGGCGGGACCGGAGGCTCCGGCGATACGGGCGGCTCGGGCAACACGGGTGGCACGGGACAGCTCGGCACCGGCGTGATGGAAGGCTCCGGCCGATCCGAGGAGCAATTTCACACCGCCGAAGTGTCCCGCAGTGGCGTTCCGTTCGCTCTCATCACCAACGGCTGGGGGCCAGGCTGGGGATCGCACGCCATCTCGTGGGAGGGCACCTCGTTCACCGTGGAGAGCACCTCGGGCTCTTCGGGCATGTTTGGTGAGCCGGCGTCCTTCCCAACGGTGTTCTGTGGGCGCTACTCCGTCCGCGATGTGCCCGACTGCGGCTTGCCCGCCGCGATCAGCTCGATCAGCAGCCTGCGCACCGGGTGGCGCTGGTCGAAGAACGGCAACGAAGGGGAGTACAACGCCTCCTACGACATCTGGATGGGCAACGGCACGCAGCTTCAGGGCTACTACATGGTGTGGCTGCGCGATCCGCCAAGCTATCAGCCTGCCGGGTCCCTCAACATGAGCCACCGGAACGTCACGGTCGAAAACCTGCCCGGTCAATGGGACATCTGGAACGGCATGGTCAACGGCCTGCCGATCACCAACTGGGTGCGTGCGGAGGGGAACGACAGCTACGAAATCGAGTTCGACGTGATGGACCTCATCCGCGACGCCGAGGCGCGTGGGGTCACCGTGCCCGGGACCCACGTGAACGCGGTGGCGGTCGGCTTCGAGATCTGGGAGGGGCCGATCACGAACCTGCAGAGCGTCGACTTCTACGTCGACGTGCAGACCAACTGACGGTGGTCGCTCACCGGCCGCGGCTCGCCGAAGGAGCGCGTCGCGGCCGGTGCAAGCACCCTTCGGCGCCCCCGCCGATGCGGGGCGATCGGCGCCTATCTACGACGCGCGCCCAAACGCCGCGGCGTAGTCCGCCTCGCGAAACCCCACGAGCGCCAGCGCCGGTCCGACGACGAGCGGGCGCTTGATCAAGCGGCCATTTCCGGCAAGCTCGGCGAGCGCCTCGTCCTCGCTCAGGGTCTCCAGGCGCTTGCCGTACCCGCCTTCCCGGTAGGCGGCGCCCGAAGTGTTGAAGAGCTTGCGGATCGGCAGGCCCGACTTGGCGAGGACGCGCCGGAGCTCCTGCTTCGACGGCGGGCTTTGGGTGATGTCGACCGCATCGTAGGCGACCTCATTCGCGTCGAGCCAGCGGAGCGCCTTCTTGCAGGTCCCGCACTTGTCGTACTGGTACACGATGATCCGAGCCACGGCGGGACTCTACTACGACCCGAGACCCGTCAATCGAAGAAGCGCACGTCGTCGATCCACAGGTCGTAGATCGCGGAGGGACCGACGGTCCACTCCAGCGAATAGAGCTGCGTCGGATCGATCTCGGCGGGTAGCCCGAAGCCTTGCTGCGCCAGCCGATCGAAATGGATTTCGTACTCTTGCCACTCCTCGGTCAGCGGCAGCAAGAGCGTGCCGAAGCCGTCGTAGCACTCCTCGTACAGCTCGCCCCCTTCGACACAGTGGCCGCCGTCCGGGTTGGTGTGGACGTCCTGAAACTGCACGCGAACGGGCGCGGTGTGCAGCTCGCCGACCCGGGCCCAGAAGCGCACGCCCTTGAAGCTGCTCGCATCGAACGGCAAGATCCCTGGATCGCCCCAGCGGAAGCCGATGCCGAGGACGGCGCCCCATTCGTCGAAGCCTTGCCCGGTGAGCCGCATGGCGCTCTGGCTGCCGCAGCGTCCGCCGGGGATCGGCTCGGCGGGCGGCGAGGCGTCGTCGCTTGCCGCTGGGGTCAGCGTGCCGCCTTCGGTCTCGTCGCTGCCGATGAACCAACCGCCGGTGCGCCCCGCGAGCTGCGGCAGGTTGCCGTCGCCGTCCTCCAGATCGTCGATCAGGGCCGTGGGGTCGATGGGGCCGCTCTGCGACGGGCAGACCACGGTCGGACCTTCCGCAGCGCTCCCTCCTGCGCCTCCGAGCCCCTCGCTGCCTGCCTGTCCGGCCGTGCCGCCCCCGCCGCCCATGCCGCCGCTGCCTGCGTCCAGGCTGGCGGGGGTGCCCGCTTCTGGTTTGCCGCCGCTCGAGCTGGTGCCGGCGTCGGGCTGGTTGTTGGAGCTTTCGCCGCTATCGCAGCCGTATACCGCGGCGCACACCGAGAGCGTCGCCGCGCTCCATCGCAAACTTCGTCCAAGGTCCATTTTTCTGTTCTCCAGAGGTCAGGCCAGGCCCGTCAAAGGCCCCGTGCACCACTCGGCCTTCCCGAAGGTCTGATCGGGCACGTTCAGCAAATGCATCACCGACACGAGCAAGTTGTTGTGAGGGACGTCGCCGTAGCGCAAATACCGCCCCGTGGTCAGCGCGCCCCCGGCGCTGCCTGCCAGCACGTAGGGCGCGTCCTTGCGGCTGTGCGTGTTGCCCGTGCCGAGCTCGTTGCACCAGAGCAGGAGGCATTGATCGAAGAGCGTGCGGTCGCCCTCGCTGTACCCTTTGAGCTTGCCGATCAAGCTGGCGAATTGCTCGGCATACCAGGTGTTGATGCGCGTCAGCTTGTCCTGCGCCATGGCGTCGGCGTCCGGCAGGTGCGACAGATCGTGGTGGGTCTCGTCGATGCCGAGCCAGGTGAAGCGGGTCTGAGACACCGACCGGGACCACTGCAGCGACGCGACCCGGGTGAGCCCACACCCGAGCGCGAGCACCAACAGATCGATCTGCAAGGCGCCGACGGCGGGGAAGGCGTCGTTCCCGTCGGGCGACAGCGTGGGCGCTGGCGGCAGCTGGCAGGCGTCGAGGGTCGCTCCCTGTTGCTGCAAGCGTTGCTCGACGTCCCGGACATAGGTGAGGTGCCGGTCGAGCCGCTGCTTGTCGTCCGCTCCCGCCTTGGACGACACCTGTCCGAGCTGCTCCTTGACGAAGTCGAGCACCGAGGCCCGCCGCGCCTGCAGACGTTCGCGCTCGGCCGGATCCATGCGGGCGGCGCCGAACAGGTCTTCGAACACGCGCCGGGGATCGTCCCGCGGGGGGAGGGGGCGGCCGGCGGCGCGGTACACCATGCGTCCCCAGTTGTCCGCGGCGCCCACCTGCACCCCGAGCTCGAGCGAGCGATACGGGGTGGAGCGGCCGATGGCGTCGGCGATCCGCTGGTCGACGGAGGGCCCCGACGCCCAGCCCGCGGGAGGCGCTCCGACCCCGGCGAAGCTCCCGGCCAGGAGCGGCGCGCCGGTGAGCATCCCGCTCATGCCGTTTTGATGACCGTCGCCACCGCCGCCCTGCTGGTCCACGCCCTCGATGATCACCAGATCCGACTGGTGCTCCGTCAGCGGCGCCAGGATGGGCGAGAGGGTGAACGCCGACTCCGTGCCCGCCGGGACCCAGTTCGACGCCACCGTTCCGTTCGGGGAGAACATCACCACGAAGCGTTGGGTGGGCGCCGGCGCCGCGTGCGCGGTGCGCGCGTCCAAGAGCTCGAGCCACGGCAGCGCGAAGGCGACGCCCGCCGAACCCTTCAAGAAGCGCCGGCGCGACAAGAGCCTCTCGACGGTCGACGTCATGGTGCGCCTTCCTCCTCGGCCGGCTCCGGTGCTGGCGCCGGTCTCAGAAACAGGTTGGTCTGGGTGAGCTGAACCAGAAGCTCCCGCAAGTCGCCATCGGACGCGGCGAAGGCGTGCTGGAGCTTGTCGAGCGTGCAGGCGTCGCCCTCCGTCTCGGCGCGGCCGTAGGCGAAGCGGAACCACTGCGACACGACGCAGGCTCGGACCTGTTCGCTCGACGCGAGCCGCTCGGCCAGATCCGACACGCCGTCGATGGCGCCGTCGACGTCCGTGCCCACGATCTCGCCCGAAGCATCGACGGGCAGGCCCGACTCCGACGTGCGGTAGGCCCCGACGGCGTCGTAGTGCTCGAAGGCGTAGCCGAGGGGATCCAGTAGCTCGTGGCACGACCGGCAGCCCGGATCGGCGCGGTGTTCGGCGAAGCGTTCCCGCGTCGTCTTGCGCGGATCCAGCCGCGGCGGGCTGACGACCAGGTCGGGCGGTGGCGGTGGGGGCGTGGTGCAGAAGAAGCGCTCGCGGATGAACTTGCCGCGGTGGATGGGAGAGGTCTGGTCCGCCTTGGCGTGCCGGCTGAGCAGGCTGCCTTGGGTCAAGAGCCCGGTGCGATGGGCCCCGGACGTCCACTCGACCCGCCCGAAGCGGTCGCCGCTCGGGGCGTCGACGCCGTACAGCTCCGCGAGCTCTGCGTCGACGAAGCTGTAGGGCGCCAGCAGCAGCGTCTGCAGCCGCCCGTCGTCCTGCCAGGCCACCTCGGTGACGAAGCGCCGGGTCTCCTCGAGCAGGGCGGATTTCAGGGCATCGTTCCACGCGGCGAGCAGCCGCCGATCTTTTTCGACGTCTTCGAAGTGCGCCAGCTCGAGCCACTGCAAGTAGAAGTGCAGGGCACCCCGCTGCGCCCGCGGGTCGTCGAGCATGCGCCGGGCCGCTCGCTCCACGTCGGCCGCCGACGCGAGCGCGCCGCTTTCGGCGGCGTCGAGCAGCTCGGCGTCCGGCGCCGAGCCCCACAGCAAGAACGCGAGCCGGGCGGCGAGCACCCAGGGCGAGGCGAGGTCGGTCGCGGCGGCGGCGCGCTCCAGGCGATAGATGAACTGGGGCGACTGCAACAGGGCGGCGATCACCAGCTCGGTCCCCTCGCCGTCCGGGTAGCTGTCCCATAGACCCATCAGGCCGTTCACCTCGGCGGGTTCGAGGGGCCGGCGAAACAAGGCGCGGCCGAGCGCCCGCACGAAGGTGTCGCGGCAGCCGGGCTCGGTCGGATCGCAGCCGCCAGCGCGCGTGAGCCGCGCGGGATCGGCGACCGTCCAGGCCGCGATCGCCTCGGCGGCCCGGAGGTAAGCGTCGACGTGCAGGTCCGTCACGCCCACCGATCCGGCCTGGTTGTCGTAGCCGAGCGCGACCTCGTCCGGGGGAAACAGCTCCCCGACGTCGACGTCCATCCCGAACACGTCCCGCACGGAGTTGGCGAACTCGAAGCGTGTCAGCCTCCTGAGCGGCAGCGGCGGCACCGCCTCGTCCGGACACGTGAGCGCCCGCTCCACGGGCGGACCTTCGGACGATGGCGCGTCCTCCGCGCCGGGCCCGCCGCTGCCGCAGCCCAGCGCCGCGCAGGTCAGCCCGACGGCCGCGAGGCGGCCCACCGCGGGTGCTCTAGCCTTCACCACGTCTCCCACGCTGATCTCCATGTCGGTCCGCCGGGTATCTGATCGCCGAAACGACGCTTTCGGGCCCTCGGAAGCCGGAAGATGCTGCGGAGCTGCCCCCATCGATGTGCTAACGGTGGGTATCGACACGAGGAATTCGGCGGCGCTGCGACCGGCCCGCGCCTTGGCGCCTCCGCCCCGCTCGCACTTCCATGAGTAAGCTCGCCGTTCCCGTCATCGTCGTCGCCACCCTGGGGTCATCGGCCGCCGGTGGCTACCTGCTGCTCTCGGCGCGCGAGCAGCCGTCGAAGAAAGACGTGGTGGAGCGCGGGGTGGTGGTCGAAACGTCGCGCGTCAAGCGCGCGAACCACCAGCTCGACGTACGGGCCTCCGGGGTGGTGATCCCGGCCCGCGATCTGGACGTGTTTCCCCAGGTCGCGGGTCGCATCGACTGGATGTACGAGCGGCTGACGCCGGGCACCTTCGTCAAGCGCGGCCAGACCCTCTACCGCATCGATCCGCGGGATTATCGCCTGGCGCTCGAGCGCGCGCGCGCGGAGCTGAAGCAGGCCGAGAGCGCGTTGAAGATCGAGCAAGGGCAGCAAAAGCTCGCTCGCTACGAGTGGGAGACGCTCGATCTCGGCCGTGAAACCCCCGGCAACCTGGCCGATCCGGCGCTGGCGCTGCGCAAGCCGCAGCTCGAGGCCGCCGAGAGCGTGGTCGAGACGGCCCGCGCCGCGGTCGCCAGGGCCGAGCTCGATCTGGCGCGGACGAGCTTCGCGCCGGCGTTCGACGCGGTGATCGTCGAGTCGAACGCTGAGGTGGGTCAGCTCGTCACCCCGTCGACGGCGATCGCGCGGCTGGTCGGGACCGACGAGTTTCGGGTTCGAATTTCTGTCCCCGCCGAGAGCCTTCGGCACGTCTCCATCCCAGGCATCAACGGGGAGGTCGGCTCGACCGTGGCCGTGCGCCAGGCCGTGGGCGACGCGCTGGTGGAGCGCTCCGGGCGCGTGATTCGCCTGCTGTCCGCGCTCGAGCCCTCGAGCCGCATGGCGGCGCTGCTCGTGGAGATCGACGATCCGTATGGGCTCGACGTGCCGCACGGTGACGCGGGCGCGCGCCCGTACCCCGTCCTGCTCGACACTTACATCGAGGTCGTGATCGCCGGGCGGCACGAGCAAGCGCTGGTCGAGCTGCCTCGCCGGGCGCTGCGCGGGGGCAACCTCGTCTACGTGTTCGATCCGGAGACCAGCACGCTCGACATCCGCCGCCCCGAGATCGTCTGGCAGCTGCCGGACAGCGTGCTCGTCGACGCCGGCCTCGACGACGGCGATCAGGTGATCGTCAGCCCGCTGTCGGGGGCCGTGAAAGGGATGCGGCTCAGGGCCGTCCCCGACACCGCGGGCGACGCCGCGGCGGAGCGGAGCTTGGTGGATGGGTGAGGCGCGGGCCGACACGCTGCTCCGCGGCGGCCCGATCCGCTGGTTTGCGAAGAACCCCGTCGCCGCCAACCTCTTGATGATCGTGCTGATCGTGGGCGGTCTGCTGGCCGCGCGCGACGTGCGGCAGGAGGTCTACCCCGAGGTGACCCGCGAGATGGTGCGGGTGTCGATCGAGTACCCCGGTGCGTCGCCCGAGGAAGTCGAGCAGGGCATCGTACTGGCCGTCGAGGAGGCCATCCGCGCCGTCGACGGCATCGAGGAGATCCGTGCCCGAGCGCTCGAAGGACGCGGGGATGTCACCGCGGACCTGCTGCGCGGCGCGAACGTGCAGCAGGCGCTGAACGACATCAAGAGCGAGGTCGATCGCATCACCACCCTGCCGGCCGGGGCCGAACGCCCGATCATCACGATCCCGAGCAACCGGCAGCAGGTCATCAACGTCATCTTGCACGGCGACGTGCCGGTGCAGACCTTGAAGGATCTGGCCGAAGAAGCCCGGGTCGCGCTGCTCGCGACCGACGAGGTCTCGGTCGTCGACGTGGTCGGCGTCCCGCCCCCGGAGATCAGCGTCGAGGTGCCGCAGGAGTCGCTGCGGCGCTACGGTGTGACGCTGCAGCAGGTCGCGTCCGCGATCTCTACCGCCTCCATCGACATGCCGGGCGGCGCGGTGCGCGCCACCTCGGGCGAGGTGCTGCTGCGCACCACCGAGCGGCGCGAGTACGGCAGCGAGTTCAGCGACATCGTCATCAAGAAGAACCCCGACGGCAGCCGGCTCACGGTCGGCGACGTGGCGACCGTCCGTGACGGCTTTCGCGAGACGGACGAGGCGGCCTTCTTCGACGGGAAGCCAGCAGTGCGGGTCCAGGTGTACCGCGTCGGCGATCAAACCCCGATCGAAGTGGCAGAGGCCGTGAAGCGCTACGTTGCCAGCCGCGAAGGTTCCGTGCCGGGAGTCACCTACACGCTCTGGGACGATCAATCGGAGATCTACCAGAGCCGCATCGATCTGCTCCTGAAGAACGCGCTGTTCGGCTTGTTCCTCGTGCTCGGGACGCTCGGGTTGTTCCTCCAGCCACGCCTCGCCTTTTGGGTGACGCTCGGGATCCCGATTTCGTTCCTCGGCGCGATCCTGCTCATGCCGGTGATGGACGTGTCTTTGAACATGATCTCGCTCTTCGCCTTCTTGCTGGCGCTCGGGATCGTGGTCGATGACGCGATCGTGGTCGGCGAATCCGTCTACGCCGAGCGGCAGATCCGGGGCGATCCGCTCGACGCGGCGATCGGTGGGACGCGCCGCGTCTCCGTGCCTGTCGTGTTCGCGGTGTTGACG
>JAEZYZ010000085.1 GCA_023418705.1 Pseudomonadota bacterium
GAAATGCCCTCACCCTGCGAGCACTGCATCAGAGCGGCCGTCTGCCGAAATTCTGGACCCAGCTCTCACGCTGCTACGTGGCCAACGTCCGAGAGGCGGCGTGATCCGTGCGTAATCCACGCCCCCCCGCAAGGTGGAGTCATCTCGCCGATGTTGGCAAATATCTTCCTGCACGCGGTGCTGGACGTATGGTTCGAAGGCGAAGTAAAACGCCACCTGTGCGGCCACGCAGAGTTGGTGCGCTTCGCCGACGACTTCGTCATCGCCTTCGAGCGGGAGGATGACGCACGGCGTGTGTACGACGTGCTACCGAAGCGGTTCGCGAAGCACGGGCTGGAACTTCACCCCGAAAAGACGCGCCTCGTCCCATTCAAGCGGCCGTCGTACTCGAAAAAGGACGATGGAAGGACGCAAGGACCGGAACAGGGCACGTTTGACTTGTTAGGATTCACGTTCTACTGGGCGCGATCCAAACGAGGGTTCTGGGTCATCCAGCTCAAGACGACGCGCAATCGCCTCACGCGCACGTTGCATGCACTGAGCGACTGGTGCCGCCGAAACCGGCACAAACCGGTACGGGAACAGTGGCTTCGAATCTCCAGGGCGCTAAAGGGGCACTTCGCCTACTTCGGGGTCATGGGGAACGAAGGGCGGCTGTACGCGCTGCGCACCGCGGCTTACCGCGTTTGGCGCAACTGGTTGAACCGCCGCTCCCAAAGGGCACGGGTCACGTGGAAGAAAATGCGACAGATCGCGGAACGATACCCGCTCCCGCAATTGCCGCGTTCCCGCGACCTGAAGCCCCCACGCTCCCGCGACCTGACGCCCCTAGCGAACCCATGAGCCGAGGAGCCGGATGCGTAAATCGCGCACGTCCGGATCTGTGGGAGGCCTGGGCGGCAACGCCCAGGCCGACCCGACTGAAAAATCTCCGGTTTAGCCCCGTCGTCGCACGACGCTAGCTCGGTGGGGAGGAGCGTTTTCACGGACTCGCGGTGGGTCTCGCGGTGGGCCGAACGCGCTGACGGTCTTTTGTGACCGATCTTCGATCCGCATTCAGGTGGGCCGCGGTCGCGCTGCTCAGGGCAGCTCGCACACGAACGGGTGCGGCTGATCGCAGCGGACGTCGTTCCACTTGCCGGCGAGGCCGTCGCTGCCGTCGCGGATCAAGAGCACGGCGCACTGTTCGCCGCCGTCCATGCCGCCGCCGTTGTTGGGGCGCCCCATGCCCCAGTTGGCGAAGGCGTCGTCGACCGGCTCCCCGAAGCGACCGCCCTCCCAAAATTCGAAGCCGTCGATCCAGCGCCAGTCGCCCTCCTCGTCGCGATCGGTGGCGCCGATGCGCACGCCGGGATCGAGCCCGGGTCCTTGCGTGTCGTTGGGGTCGGGGCTGGCCAGCGGCGCGAGCGCCTTGACGAGCGCCGCGTTCTCGTCGGCGCTCTCGATCCAGGCGAGGCGCATGCCCTGCGCGCTGCACTGCTCGCTGGCCGCCGACAGGCTGACCGGGTCGTCGCAGAACATGTAGCTCTGGCCGTCGATCTGCAGACCCTGGCAAGACGCGGGGCAGGCGTGGTCGTCGACGCTGGCGTTGCAGTCGTTGTCGACCCCGTCGCAGATTTCATCAGCCGGAGGGGTGCAGCTGCTGTCACCGCCGGCACCCGCGCCGCCACCGGTGGAGCCGCCGCTACCACCGCTCGCGCCGGCGACCCCCGCGGAGCCGCCCGAACCGCCCGAACCGCCCGAACCGCCCGTTCCGCCGCTGGCAGTCGAGCCGCCGCCGGACGCACCGGCCAAGCCGCCGCCGGAACCGCCGCCGCTCGCGCCAGCGCTGCCTCCACTCGCGATCGATCCGCCCGTTCCCGCCGGCGAGCCACCGCTCCCGCCGCCTGGATGCTCCCCGTTCGCGTCCGCGAAGAGGTCGTCGCCCTTCGCGCTCCCGCAGGCGATCGCTCCGAGCAGCGCGGCGGTCAACCCCACCAGCTCGGAACGCGCGAGGCTCCAGCGCATGCGGGCATTTTGCGGCGAGCGTCGCCGGCACGCAAACGTGGAGTGACGGCGCCGATCACACGATCTCGCAACGACAAGCGAATTTTCGCGCCGTAGCGTCGGCGGCACGCGTGCGTCGGACGCAGCGCGTACATGGTGCGAGCTTTCGAAAACGTAACGCCGACAGCTCGCGCGCCCGCGGCGCGCCGCCGTTCGCATGGGGCGTCGGCGGACGCGGCGACGCGGCGACGCGTCGACGCGCCGAAGCACGAATCCGCTCGACTTGCTCGCGACGGTCCGCGATTTTGCTGGTGGAGATGCTCATGCCAGAACGAGACAAACCGAACGTGCGGCGCCGCCGATCCGCGCCCGCCGCGCTGCTGTCGAAGATCGCCGCCGCCGGTAGCCTCCTGTCGCTGCTCGGGCTCGCCGGTTGCGACGACACCGATCGATGCCGCGAGAAGCCCGACTGCCAGTCGCTCGGAAAATGCACGACGGCAGAGAACGGCTACTGCGCCGTGGGCTCGGACGCCGACTGCAAGGCGTCGGAGCTCTGCACGGCGCACGGCAAGTGCAGCGCCAAGGACGGGGCGTGTCTCGCCGCGACCGACGCGGACTGCAAGGCCTCCAAGGACTGCAAGGAGCTCGGCGCCTGCAGCGCCCACCAGGGCAGCTGCGAAGATCCCGCCAAGACGGTCCATGCCGAGTGCGCGAAGACCTGCGGCGAGCAGGGCCTGTGCGTGATGCAAGCCGGGCGCTGTGTGGCGCTGTCGCGCCGCCACTGCGCCGGCACCTTCGACGACAAACCCGAACCGGACAGCCCGTGCGGCAAGCTCGGGCACTGCACGGCCGAGGGCGGGCAGTGCGTGGCGAGCAGCGACGAGCACTGCGCGGCGTCCGAAGCCTGCAAGCAAGCCGCGGCCTGCACCGCCGATGGCGGCCGCTGTGTCGCCAACGAGGCCGATTGCAAGGCGTCCGACGCCTGCGCAAAGGATGGCAAATGCGGCGTGCTCGATGGCAAGTGCGCGGCCGTCGCCGACGCGGACTGCCGAGCGTCGCTCCGCTGCAAGCTCGAGGGCAACTGCTCGGCCAAGGAGGGCGCCTGCATCGCCGCCAGCTCGGCGGACTGCGCGCGCTCCACCAACTGCGCGCAGGTGAACCACTGCACGGCCAGAGACGGCGTCTGCGTCAGCAGCGGCAGCCGCAGCGCTGGGGTGGACGACTCCGAGCCGCCGGACAAGACCCGCTCGACGAAGCTCGGCGGCCTGTTCGGCATGGAGTAGGCGTCGTTTTAGCCGCGGCCCTCGACGACCCCGCGGGCGATCTTTCGGATCACCTCGACCAGGGGATCGCCCGGGGTGGTTCGGACGTAGGTGCCGCGGGAGGTGCGGGCGGTGTCGGACAGCCGCTGAAAGAGCCCCGTCAGCCGCTCGCGGTACGCGCTGAGGGCGGCGGCGTCGACCGTCAGCTCGAGCGAGCTCTGGGTCTCCACGTCTTCGAGCGTCAGGTCACCCTCGAGCTCGGGCTCGAGCTCGTCGGTGGCGAGCACCTGCACCAGGGTGAGCTCGTGGTGGGCGAACGCGGCGCGGCGCAGCGCGTCGCTGGTGGGGCCAGGGTCGAGGAAATCGCTCAAGACGACCAGCACGCCGGGGCGAGGCGAGCGCTGGACCAGCTCGGCGACGGCGCTCGGCAGATCGAGCGTGCCCCCTGCTCGGGTCTGCGACAGATCCGTCAGCACCCGTGACCACCCGCTCTGCCCCCGGGTCGGCGCGAAGAGCTCGAGCTCGCTGCGACCCCGGTGCGCGGCTCGCACGAGCTGGACGCGGTGGGCGTTCTTCAGGGCCATGTAGGCGATGGCCGCCGCGAGCCGCTTGGCGTGCTCGAGCTTGCTCGGCTGGCCCATGCCGAAGGACGCCGAGGTGTCGAGCAGCAGGCGCACCACGACGTCCTGCTCCGCGTGAAACTGCTTCACGACCGGCGTGCCGGTGCGCGCGAACGCGAGCCAGTCGATGCGCCGCGGATCGTCACCGGGAGCGTAGGCCCGGTGCTCGCGAAACTCCGCGGAGCCGCCGCGCGCCGCACCGACGCGGTCGCCGCTGCCGCCGGAGGCGACGCGCGGCCGGAGCATCCGACGCAGCGCTTCGAGCTCGATCAGAAAGCTCGGATCGAGCAGGGGCTCTGCGGCGGGCGCCATCAGCTCGGGCCGGGCTCCGCCGCCGGGGGCGCGAGCGCCGCGTCGGGAGCGCGGGACGGCGCGGTTCGGCGCGCGATCTTGAGCGCGCCCAGCACCAACAGGCCCAACCCGAGCAGCGCCCAACCCCCGCTGCAGATCACGCCGGCGGAGACCAAGAGGTTCGCGTCGGGCAGCGAACCCTGCACAGCGTCCACCATCACCATGGCGAAGGTGGGCGACGGCGCCGCGATCAACAAGGCCCGGCTCGGTGCGTCCGTCAAGAGCCCGGCGATCGCCATCACCACCCAGGGCCCGATCGTGACGGCGAACACGACGCCGATCAGCAGCAGCCGCGGCGTGCTCGCCGAGTCGGTGAGCGAGCGGAGCCAGACGCTCGCTCCCGCCACGAACACGAAAAAGCCGGTTGCGTAGGCGCCGAACAGCAGCAGCTGGCGGCCCGCGCTCGGGATGAACTGCGCGAGGACCCCGGTCTGAGCCCCGAGGCAGAGAAACCCGAGCAGCAAGAGCAGCGTGCCCGCCGGGACCATGCCGGGGCCGAGGTAGCGGGTCACGGCGCCAGCGCGGGTCGCGTTCCAGTGCGCGAGCACGCGCGCGGAGGGCCCGAGGGGCTCGCCGACGAAGACCACCGCGGCGAAGGACAAGAGCACGAGCAGCGCCGTCATCCCCGCGAGCGCCCAGTCCCGGCTGTCGAACTTCAGGCCCGGCGGGGCTAGCTGCGCCGCGCACACCGGGGTGCTGACCAGAAACCAGCGACGCAGGCCGGTCGAGCGATCGTCGGACGGCGCCGACAAGTTGGCGCGGGTGACCTCGTAGAAGAACCAGCCCGGCACGCCCATCGCGGCCAGCGGACACAGCACCAGGAACAAGAGATAGTTGGCGTCCAGGTCCGCGCGGACCAGCGCGCCGGGCAACCAGACCGGAGCTCCTGCGCCGAGCGCGGGCCACAGCTCGCGCGCGCCGAACGACAGCCCCACGCCGAGCGACAGGTACATGATGAGCGACAGCGGCATCGCCACCAGCAACGTGACGATGATCGCCGCGGTCGGGCTCGTGAATTTGGAGCTGACGCTGAGCCCGAACGCGACGGCGAGCCCGGCGAACGCGAACAGGAACGCGAACGCCAGCGCGACCTCGGTCGCGGTGACCCCGCCGAACAGGAAGGGCAGGGCGCCGACCGGGATCAGCATGGTCAGGTACAGCCCGACGTAGGTCAGGGCCGCCATGAACTTGCCGGCCGCGATCTCGGCCGGGCGCAGGCCCGTCAACAGGAGCGGCTCCCAGGTGCGGTTGCCGCGCTCGCTGGCGATCGTCGACGCGGCCACCGCCGGAGCGACCCACGAGACCATGGCGAAGCCCAGCGAGAAGAAGGTCTGGAAGAGCGCCGAGCCCACCTTCGCCGGCTCGGCCGTCACGCTGGCGACGCCTCCGATGGACGACATCAAGAGCGCCATCATGGCCGTCACCAGCGCCAGGATCACCGGCGTGCGGTGCAGGCGCGCGGCCTGGCGCAGCTCGCGCAGGTACACCGGGTTGAGCCGGCGCTCCTCGCGCCGTGCCGCCGCGGGTGCGGCCTCCGCAGAGGGGGCGGCCTGGCTGGTCATTGCACCTCGCCTCGGGTGAGCTCGAGGAAGATCCGCTCGAGCTCGTTGCGCTCCGGCTCCACGCCCACCACGCCGACGCCGTGGGCCACCAGGTGGCGCACCAACTCGGCCACGAACGTGTCGCTGCCGGTGTGGTGCACGATGAGCTGCCCGCCGGGTCCTGGATCCACCGACTGGACCAGGGGGCTCGCGCTGACGAGCGGCGCGGTCGCGCGGGCGTCCGCCAGGACCCTGAGCTTGAGCCGTCTCCGAGCGCTGTCCGGGATGAGCGCGCCACCGGCGGTGAGCGCCGAGGCCGCCGCGCTGCCTTCCGTGGTGCCCCCCGCGTCAGCGAGCGGCTCGCCCGCTGGCGCCGTCAGGGGTCCGCTTCGCCCGCGCAGCCCCTCCGCGATTTCGGCGATCGGTCCGGCGGCTACCAGGCGGCCGCGTTCGAGGATCCCGATCGAGGTGCAGACGTCGCTGAGCTCCGTGAGGATGTGGCTCGACAGGAAGATGGTCTTGCCGAGCTCCCGCAGCTCCAACAATAGATCGCGGATCTCGATGCGCGCGCGCGGATCGAGGTCGCTCGCCGGCTCGTCCAAGATCAGGATCTTGGGGTCGTGCAGCAGGATGCGCGCGAGCTGCAGGCGCTGCTTCATGCCCTTGCTGAGCGCCGCCACCAGCCGATTCGACAGACCGTTCAAGTCGGTCAGCTCGAGCACCACCCCCACGACGTCGGGCTCGACGCGGTAGGCCTGGGCGAAAAACTCCAGGTACTCGCGCACGGTGATGCGATCGTAGACCCCGGCATGATCGGGCATGTAGCCGATCAAGCGCCGCACCTGCAGGGGGTGGGTGACGACGTCGATCCCGTCGATTTCCACCTGCCCCGAGCTGGGCTCGAGCAAGCTGGCCATGACCCGGATGGTGGTCGTCTTGCCCGCGCCGTTGGGGCCGATGAAGCCGAAAATCTCGCCCGGATCGACTTGAAAGCTGACGTCGTGCAAGACCTCGAACTTGCCGTAGCGGTGGCTCAAATGGCGCACGCTGATGGCCGGGTGCGCGGCGGCCGCCGGCTCCGGCGCGGGGTCGAGGATCGGATCGGGCTCGGGGGCGTTCACAACGTCCCCCCGTAGCCGACGACGCGCAGCAGGATGCGGTCCGACTCCACCCGCATGCCCGAGTCGCGCGCCCCCCCGCCGCTGTCGCCGAGCTGCGCCAGCACCACCGGGACGTCGCGGGGCCAAAAATCGGTCCCGTGGTTTGCCATCGCCTCCACCGCCATCCAGGCCGCGCCGAGGCCCGGGACCTCCGCCTCGAACGCTGGCGCGAGGTCGCCCGAGCCGAGCGGGGAGAACCGCTGCTGCGGGTACGTCGGGCCGAAGCTGCCGGGCAGCGCGCGCCCCGCGCTCGCGAGCGCACGCTGTCCGTCGGCGATGCGGTCGATGAAGACCGGCAGCTTGCCGGGCGCCTTGATCACCACCCCGAGCAAATCTTTGGCGGTGCGGTTGTGGACCACGATGTCACCGCTCGGCGTGGCGCCGACCGCGACGCCGCCGCCCAGGCCGACGAACCCCTGCTCACGCACGACCAGCACCTGCCAGGGGCGCGTGCGAAACTCCTCGAGGCGGGTGCCGCGGCGATCGAACGACAGGACCCGGCCGCCTTCGCTCGGATCTCCCGCGACGTCGAGCAGGTTGCCGCGCTCCTCCACCCACACCACGAGCGCGTCGGCCGACGAGGCGAAAAATCCGCGGAAGCGCGCCGCGGCGGCGCGGCTCATCCCCGCGCCCGCTTCGACCAGCGTCAATCGCCGCACCTTGCCCTCGAAGCCGCGCCCGAGCGTGCCGAGGATGACGATGATCGCCGCGGCGCCGGCGGCGTACAGGGGCAGGTAGAGCAACGCCTTGAGCGGCCTGCCCTTGCGCGCCGCGAACAAGAAGTTCAGCGGTCCGGCGACCAGGGCATAGGCGAGCAGCAAGAGGGCCGAAACCACGATGGTCCAGCGAGCGGTCTCGTTCGGATCGAGCTGCCGGCGCACCGCGTCCGTGCCCATGCTGTCCGGCGGCAGCTCGGCGTGCGGCAGGGCGACGGCGTTGGTGCGCCCGAGCGCGTGGCGCACCAAGTCGATCATCGACAGCCGCACCCAGTCGTCCTCCAGCACCCGAGCGCTGCCAGGGTCGAAGGCCAGCAGGTGGACCTCTCCGAGGCCGTAGCTGGCCGACGCTCCCCAAGGGCTCGGCCGCGCGTTGGCCCCTTCGAAGCCCATGGCCTGCGCGAGGGTGCTCGGGCGCGGCGCCACGCGCTGGGTCTCGAGGCTCGGCGGGGCGGCGGAGGGGGCTCTGGTCGCTTGATCTTGCTCGGACGGCGGCGCGCGCAAAAACACCCGCTCGCTGCCGAGCGCCGGGTGGGGCGCGGTCGGTCGCACGGGCCCGCCGAGCAAGCTGACGACGGGCGGCGCCTTCAGGTCCTCCGGGCGCGTGACGACCAGCGCGAGCGCGCCGCCGCTGAGCACCCAGTCGCCGAGCGCTTGCAGCTCCACGGCAGACAGCTTCACGAGCCGCTCGCTGGTCGACAAGACGAGCGTGACGGGCGCGTAACCCGCCGCCCGCTCCGGCAGCACCGGATCGCCGCTCGCGGGATCGATCCGAGGCGTCCCCACAGCGAGCGCGGCGGTGGCTACCGGGCTCGGCATCGGCCCGATCGAGCTGTCCAGCGGGACCGTGCTGCCGCCCAGCGCCGCACCGAGCCTGCTTGGCACGTGCAGGTCGAGCAAGAAAGGCTCGGAGCCATGCGGATCGGAGACGGCGAGCTCCCGCAAGGCGTTGCCGTCCGGGTCCCGCACCGTCACCGTCTTGCGCGCGGGCTGGCTCAGGTGTTGGTGGCTCGGGATCTGGAGCGTGACGCTCTGGCGCGCCGCCACCGAAAACGGGGTCGTCGTGGTCTGGGCCCTGGACGTGAACCCGAAGAAGGTGGTCGACAGCTCCACCGTGCCCGTCAACGGCGCGGCGCCGGTGTTTTCGAGCCGCACCCAGATGGTGGACCAACCGCCGCCGGCGGGGCTCTCCACCCCGAACAGCGGCGCGGCTTGTACCTCGAGGCGCGGCGAGGCGAGGGCGCGCGCGTGCCACAAAAGCGCCAGCACGCAGGCGAGGGCGGCGGCGGCCCAGCGTCGGACGGTCGCGTCGCGCCGCACCCTCACGCCTCCTTCACCAGGCGCTCCACGTTGGCGGGCCGCTCCGCCACCCGCTCGAGCACCTCGAGCACGATCGCGTCGGCGGTCAGGCCGTCAGCTTCGGCCTCGAAGCTGCGCACGAGCCGGTGGCGCAGCACGGGCAGCGCCACGTGGCGCACGTCCTCGAAGCCGGCCTGGGGGCGGCCGCCGAGCAACGCATGCGCCTTGGCGGCGAGCACCATCGACTGGGCGGCGCGGACCCCGGCGCCGTAGCGCACGCCGCGGCGCACCAGCTCGGGCGCCGAGGCCGCCTGCGGGTCGGTCGCCGCGACCAGCCGGGCGGCGTACGCGAGCACCGGCTCCGCGGTGAGGACGTCCCGACACAGCCCCTGCAGCTCGAGCAACGTCTCCCGCTCGATCACCTTGCTCGGCGCGGCGGGTTCATGGCCGGTGGTGCGGCTCAAGATGTCGACCAGCTCGCTCTCCGACGGCGCAGGCACCACGACCTTGAGCAGGAAGCGATCGAGCTGCGCCTCGGGCAGGGGATAGGTGCCCTCCATCTCGATCGGGTTTTCGGTGGCGAGCACGAAGAACGGCGGCTCGAGGGCGTGGCGGACGCCGGCGATGGTGACGGCGCGCTCCTGCATCGCTTCGAGCAGCGCGCTCTGCGTCTTCGGGGTCGCGCGGTTGATCTCGTCCGCGAGCACCAAATGACCAAAGATGGGCCCGCGATGCAGCTCGAAGCGGCCGCTCGTGCCGCCACGGGGGTCGGTGACCAGGACGTTGGTGCCCGTGATGTCGCTGGGCATCAGGTCCGGCGTGAACTGGATGCGTGAGAACCGCAGATCGAGACAGGCGGCGAGGGTGCGCACGAGCAAGGTCTTGCCGAGCCCGGGGTTGCCCTCCAAAAGCACGTGACCGCCTGCGACCAGGGAGAGCAGCACCTGCTCCACCACCGCACGTTGGCCGACGATCACGGTGCCGATGCTCTGGCGCAGCCGCTCGGCGGTCTGCTCGGCGCGCGCGAGGCGCTGTTCGAATTCGGCGGCGCTCATCAGGCTCGGCACACGTTACTCGTGGTCCCGCAACCATGCCAGCGCCGCGGCTAGCGGGCGGGCCGGCTCAGGGCTGGAAGTAGCGTCCCACCTGCTCGCGGTACGCTTTGGGCACTTCGGACCGCTCGATGCCGGAGAGCTCCTCTGGCGCCACGCTGCCGAGGGCACCTTCACCGCGGCGGTTGGCCGTCTCGCCCGGGGGCGAGGCGGCGCGGCCGACGGTGACGCCGCTCGACGGAGCGCTGGGATCCACGCGCGCTGGCGCCCGGGCGTTGAGGGGCTTGCCGTCGACCTCCGGCGTGCTGCCGCTGGGGTGGGCGTTGGGGCCGCCCTCGCCGGAGCCCGGCCCGCCGCCGGACGGTCCGTCGCCGCTGGGCGGCGGGGGGCCTTGGGATCCATTCGGCGGGCCCCCCGCGGGCATCGGCGCGAGCACACCGAGCTGGCGCTCGACCTCGGCGGCCCCGCGATCGGCGTCGTCGAGGGCGCGCTGCCGGCGCGCGGTCTGCCCGAGCGGCTGCTGGGAGAGCTCGCGCAGGCGCTCGGCCAGCGCTCGTTTGCCCTCGGGCGTCCCGAGCTCCCGAGCCATCCGCGCGAGCTCCTCCTGGGACAGCGCCTGCGGCGCGCTGCCCTGTTGCCGCGCGGCTTCCGCCAGGTGTTTGGCGAGCCGCTCGAGCTGCTCGTCGGACAGCTGCTCCAAGGCGTCGGCGAGCGCCTCGCTCAATGTGCCGAGCGCTCGCACGTCCCGAGCGTCCGCCAATTGCCGGAGCCGCTCGCCGTCCGGCCCGCCCAGCTCGTCGCCCAGCGCCTCGCCGAGCTCGCGCAGCAAGCGCGCGACGGCCTCCCGCTCCGACAGCAGCTGCTGCTGCTCCCGCAAGAACTGCTCGAGCGCGCCGGCGCCGCGCTCCGCCGCGCGGCGCGCCGCCTCCTCGAGCGCTTGGCGTGCGATCTCGCGATCGCGCTGTTCGAGGCGCTCGGACAGCTCTCGCATTCGAGCGTCGAAGGCCGCCAGGTCGCCGTTGCCGAGCGCTTGGGCGGCGGCGCGCAGCTCGGCGTGCTTCGACAGCGCATCGATGGCCGCTTCGAGTCCGGCGCGGCTCTCGCGATCGCCGAAGGTCGGCCGCTCCGAGCGCAACGCGTCGCGCAGCTTGGCCATGCGGGCCTGAGCTTCGCGTCGCGGCAGCCCCGTCGAAAGCTCACGCCGGAGCTGCGCGGCCTCCCGCGCGATCTTCTCGAGCGCCTCGCGCTGCTCCGGCGGCGCTTCGAGCGAGCCAAGCGCGCGGGCGGCGTCGAGCCCGGTGAGTTTCTCCAAGCGCACCAACGCTCGATCCGGTGGCGACGCGGCCTCCGCCGCCTGCGGTCGCCCGGGCAGCTGCGCCACGACCACCAGCGCCGACACCAGCGGCAACAGCCCGAGCTGCCAGCGGCGGAGGACACGCGGGCGCGCCTCAGCGGGGCTACGTGTCTCGAGCAGCTCCCGCGCCCGCTGCAGGGCCAGCGCGGCGGCGGCTTGCGAGCCGTCGCGGGCGCCGACCGCCGTCGACAGCGTCTCGAACGAGCCGAGCTTGGCGTCCAGGTACAAGGCCACCTCGCGCTCGCCCAACCGGCGCAGCACGCCCCAGGCGCCTCCCGCGGCCGCTCCCAGCGCGAGCGGCACACCCCAAGACCAGCCGCGCGCCCCCTCGAGGCGAAACCACCAACCGACCAGGCTGGCGACCAGGGCCAACCCCGCGCCCGCGCAGAGCCCGGCGAGCACCGAGCGGACCATCAGCGGCGTCCGGACGCTGCGCGCCCAGCGCCGAAAGCTCCGCCGGAAAGCGATGGGATCCGGGCTGTTCGCTGGCATGGCCAAAAGAGCGCGGCCTCTAGCATTGGGTAGCAATAAATCGGCGAGCTTGCCAGGCGCGCCGCCGCCACACTGGCCGGGCGTGCAGCGGGTGTCTACAATACGAAGGTGAGCCGTGTCTTGGTTGTCGAAGATTATCCGCCCCTTGCGAAGGTGATCGCGATCGCCGTCCGCCGGGGCGGGCACGAGGCCGAGCGGGTCGGGAGCGCGCAGCGCGCGCTGGCCTCTCCCGGGATCTTCGACTGCATGGTGCTCGACGTGGATCTTCCCGACGGCAACGGCGTGGCGCTGGCCCGCGAGCTGCTCGACGCCCGGCGTACCTACTCGGTGATCTTCTATACGGCCTGCCGGGACGCGGAGCTCCGGCGCGCCGCCGAGCAGATAGGTCCGGTGATCGACAAGAGCCTGGGGCTCGATCCGTTGCTGCAGGTGCTCGAGACGGAGCTTGCGATGGTGGCGAGCCGCGCGCGCGTGGCCGGCGCGGAGAGCATGCCGCTGCGGCTGAGCGCGCGATCGGGCACGCGGCGCAAGCTGAGTTGAAATTCGGCGGCGCGCGGTTTTTGGGGCGGTGATAGGCTGCGCGGCAGCTCATGAGCTCCACGAAAATCACTGCGCCGGCCGTTCGCGATCGCAAGCAGGGGCCGAAGATCACGGTGGTCACCGCCTACGACGCGACGCTCGCGCGCCTGTTCGACGAGGCGGGGGTCGACATCCTGCTCGTCGGTGACTCGCTCGGCATGGTCGTGCAAGGCATGCCGAACACGCTCGCGGTGACGCTCGACGAGATTTGTTATCATAGCCGGGCGGTCGCCCGCGGCACCCGTCGAGCGCAGGTCGTCGCCGACATGCCGTTCATGAGCTTTCAGGTCTCGGTGGAGCGCGCGCTCGACGCAGCCGGCAGGTTGGTGAAGGAAGGCGCGTGCGAGGCGGTCAAGCTCGAGGGCGGCTCGAGCGTCGCCGAACAGGTGCGGCGGATCGTGGACGCCGGGATCCCGGTGATGGGTCACGTGGGGCTGACGCCGCAGTCGGTGCACGCGATGGGCGGCTTTCGTGTGCAGGGCAAGCGCGGGGCGGACGCCGAGCGCATCGTCTCGGACGCCAAGGTGCTGGAAGAGGCCGGCGTGTATTGTCTGGTGGTGGAGGGCGTGCCGCGCGACGTGGGGGAGCGCATCACGCAGGCCGTGTCCGTGCCGACGATCGGCATCGGGGCCGGGCCCCACTGCGACGGTCAGGTCTTGGTTTGCTACGACCTCTTGGGGATGTACCGGGACATCCGACCCAAGTTCGTGAAGCGGTATGCGGAGCTGGGCGACGCGATCGCGGACGCCGGGCGGCGCTACGTGGAAGAAGTGCAGGCGGGGACGTTCCCCGGGGAGGAGCACAGCTTCGCGCCGCGCTCCAGCCCCGAGACGGGCGCCCGTCCGGTCGTCGATGCGCCGGCCGAAGGTTACGGCCCCGCCGACGAGTCGGGAGAGCGCTGATGGAGATTCTCGAGGACGTGGCTTCGTTTCGCGCTGCCTGCGAGCAGGTGCGGCGCCAGGCCGGGCGGGTCGGCTTCGTGCCGACGATGGGCGCGCTGCATGCGGGCCACCTGGCGCTGGTCGAACGCGCCAAGGCGCTCGGCACCCACGTCGCCGTCAGCATCTTCGTCAACCCCACTCAGTTCGGGCCCTCCGAGGACTTCACCCGCTACCCCCGCGATCTGCCGGCGGACCTCGAGCGCTGCCGCGCGGCGGGGGTCGACGCGGTGTTCTGTCCCGAGATCTCGGAGATCTACCCTCCCGGCGAGCGGACGCGCGTGCACGTGAGCGGCCTCGGCGATCGGCTGTGCGGTGCCTCTCGCCCCGGACACTTCGAGGGCGTCGCCACGGTCGTCACCAAGCTGCTGGCCGTCGCCGGCCCGTGCACGGCGGTCTTCGGGCGCAAGGACTACCAGCAGCTCAAGATCATCGAACGGCTGTGCCGCGATCTGCTGCTCGACGTCGACGTCGTCGGGCACCCGATCGTGCGGGACGCCGACGGCCTCGCGTTGAGCTCGCGCAACGCCTACCTGAGCCCGGCCGAGCGCCAGAGCGCCTGCGCCATCCCGCAGGCGCTCTCGCAGGTCGTCGCACGGTATGGCGCGGGGGAGCGCTCGGGAGCCGCGCTGCGGGAGCTGGTCACCGCCAGCTTCGAGCGCGCCGGCCTCCGGATCGACTACGTCGAGCTGGCGTTCCCGGACACGCTGGAGATCGTTCCGTTGGATGTCCCCTTGCCGGAGCCGCAGGTGCTGCTGGCCGTCGCGGCCTTCGCAGGGGCGACCCGCCTGATCGACAACGTCGTCCTCGGTCTGGATCCTCCGCCGCTCCCCGTGAGGCGCGCTTGACCCGCGGTCGCTTCATCGTCCTGGAGGGCGTCGACGGCTGCGGGAGCACCACGCACGCCGAGCGGCTCGCCGAACGCTTGCGAGCCCGGCAGCAAGACGTGCTGTTGACCTGCGAGCCCAGCTCGGGACCCGTCGGGCGGCTGCTGCGCGAGGCGCTGGAGCACCGGCTGGTCGATCCGGTCAGCGGCGCGCCGCAGCGGTTTTCCTGGGCCACCTACGGGCTCCTGTTCGCCGCCGACCGCGTCGACCACGCTCAATCGGTGATCGTGCCGGCCCTGGAAAAGGGCACGACGATCGTCTGCGATCGCTACGATCTCTCGAGCCTCACCTACCAGTCGGCCACGGCCCCGCCCGGTGAGCCGGTGCTCGACTGGCTCCGGCAGCTCAACGCGCGTGTGCCGCGACCCGATCTGACGATCGTCCTCGACGTGTCGGCGGAGACGGCCGAGCTGCGGCGCAGCCAGCGCGCCGGCACGGCGCAGGTGTTCGAGGTCTCGGAGCTGCAACGCCGTCTGGTCGACTTGTATCGCCGCGCCGAAGAGCTCGTCCCCGGCGATCGGATCGTGCACGTCTCGGCCGAGGGCGACCGGGACGCGGTGGCCGACGCCGTCGCCGCAGCGTGTCGCGGGCTCTGAATTTGCCCCGAGGGCCAGCGTCCCGCATAGTGGCTCGGGTGAAAGCCGCGCTGTGCCTCGGTTTGAGCTTGGGACTGTGGGCGTGCGGGTCGAGCTCTCCGCCGCCTGGACGGACGGCGTCCGACGCGCCGCGGCCTCGAGCCGAGTCCCCTGCCCAGGCGGTCGCGGCTCCCAAGGTCCAACGGCGCGACCGGCTCGAGCGCGCCGAGGTCGTTCGGGCGGTCGACGCAGGTCTCGGGCGTTTCTTGCAGCACGTGGAGGTCGAGGCAGCGCTCAGCGATGGCCGCTTCGAAGGCTTCCGCATCGTCGCCCTGCGTCCGGCGGATTTCTGGCGAGGGATCGATCTGAAGCCGGGCGACGTGGTCGTGCGCGTCAACGGATCGTCCATCGAACGCGACTCGGAGGCGTACGCCGTCTTCACGTCGCTGCGGACCGCGGCGGCGCTTCAGGTGGATTACGTGCGCGCCGGACAGCCGCGCCGCTTGGTGTTGCCCATCGAGGGGGAGGCCGGCGCTACGGAGAAGACGGGCGCTACGGAGAAGACTTCTTCCGTCCCTCCCGCTCGGTGATCTTCCGCTGCCGCAGGCGCGCGCGCAGCTGGGGCATCAACCCAAAGTCTGCCACCGCCTGCTCGACCGATTCCCGGGTCTCGAACGGCACGCCGCGCGGGACGAGCGCCGTCGCCGTCACCTCCAAGCTGGCGAGCGTCTCGGGGGCGCGGGGCTGGACGATGACGATGCGCGCGATGCGATCGCGGATCTCGAGCGCCCAGGTGGTCCAGATCCGCTTGGCTTCCTCGTCGTAGCCGGTCAAAAGCGTCAGATCGTGGACGAAGGTGAGCTGCTCGACGCGGCGCCCGCGCAGCTCGAGCAGCGCGGCGAAGGCGAGCTGGGCCATGAAGCACGCCAGGTCCGTCGTGCCGCGGTTCGGGCGAACCAGCTGGGTGACCATGCCGGCGGGCTCTGTGAACCAGACGGCCATGGCTCCCGTGGGGTGCAGCAAGTGCGGAGGCTCGGAGAAGGCCGGCGTGACGGATCGGGGTGAGGTCATAAGGGTGGAGCGAATCCCTTATAGCCGATCGGGGCCGAGGACGCCTTCAGGACGGGCGATCTTTCAGCAAGAATTCAGCGACGGCGTCCATCAGCGAGCGAAATCGGTTCCGAGAAAAGTGCGCCCCGCTGGTAATCCAGTCGACGTGCTCGGCGGGTCTGTGGTCGTCCTGGAAATGTCCGAGCACATCCAAATGATCTCCCTCGCCAGACCACAAGAGCTTTCCCCACAGCATGCTCAATGTGGGCACGATGCCGTCGTTCAGGCGATCGGACAGCTCGAACTCGATGCTCGAGCGGAGCAGCGCGGTCTCATCGGGGCGGGGGGACGCGTAGGGATAGGGCCTAGGTCTCTGGCTCGTGAGTTGACACAAGGTGGAGTACATGGCGGCCGTCACGGCGGCGTATGGCGAGCGCACGCGCCAGGCGAAGCGCATGGTGCTCGGCGGCGGCGCGGCGCTGACGATGCAGCCGTAGCGAACCCCGCCACGGTCTTGCGCCGCGGCGTTGAACAGGTCCATCGCCTCCGGCATGATCTGGATCACCGCGCCTTGATCACTGCGCACCTTGCTCAAAAATCCGGTGATCTCTTCGCGGCCGTCCTTGTCGACGAAGCGCAGCAGCATGTCCGTCACCCGACTGAACAGCCGCGTGTCGCCCCCGAAGAACTGATCGATCCCGCCGATCGACGCAAGCAGCCTCGAAAAGACGGCCAGCGATGGCTCCCCGAGAGAGAGCGACACCACGGTGAGCAGGCTGAGCGCGTAGAGCACGCGCGTCCCCGACACGGTGGCGAAGTACGAAGCGAGCGGCGTCCCGAAGTGGGGCGTGTTCATGCTGACCGCCGTCCGCACCTGGCGGCACCACAACATCGATTCGGGGTCGAGCCCGAGGTTGGTGCTCGGAGACAGCACCAGCCGGACGTCGAGCCCGCCGGTGGAGTGCCCGATCAGGTGGATTGGCCCCTCGTCGCTGCGGGCGGTGCGTTCGACGCACTTGGCCAGGATGCGAGCGCGGTAGCGCAGCGACGAGGTGGGCGGCGCCGGAACGACCTCGGTCGTCAGCTGAACGCCCGCGTCCGCGAACCGCTGCTCCAGCGCCGATCGAACGTGGTGGAAGTAGTCGTAACCTGCCAGACGTCCGAAGCCGAACATCCCTGGGACCAGGTACACGCGGTGCCGCTCGCTCATCTTGGCTGAAGGGCGCTCGTTGGCGTCTTGCTACCGCCCGCGGCGACGACCCGAAGATCGCGAGGACCGTCCGGCGCGATCGCCGGCTGCCGCGGCGGGGCCGTCATCCATCGATGAAGTCGACCTGGGCGCTCAGCTCGAAATCGAACCGCAGCTCGGCGCGATCCACTTCTTCCGCCGTGAAGGGCAGCGAGCGCAGGCGGTGTACCCCGACGCGTCCCGACGCACCCGCGGGCGCCAGCGAGCCCGAGACGGTGCCCGCGCCGGCGTCGTCCCGAAAGCTGCAGATCGTCGTCGGTTGCCCGGCAACGGCGAGCTCGACGTAGACCAGGTCGCCGGGCTCGCCGACCGCCCAGGTGAGGTCCATCGGCTGGCGAACGTCGATCTCAGTGAGCTCTTCCAGCGGCAGCCCGCCTACGGTGACCTGCTCGAGCGCGCCAGGGGCGAAGGCTTCGGCACGCAGCGCCGGCAGGTTCGAGCCACCGCTGGTCTTCAGCCGGTAGGGAGCCATCGCTGGCAGCGGCTCGCTGCGGTCGCGGGACGTGTAGAGCACCCCGGAGATGGAATCGGTGACCGTCGGAAAGGCGCGCGGCGCGAGCAGCGTCGGCTCACCTTCGGCTTCGATGGTCACTTCCCCGGCGTCGAGCAGCTCCACGAGCCCGATCGACGACAGGACCATCTCGCTGCGACGTCCCGTCCCGCGCTGAGCGCACTGGCCAGGTTCCGGCAGGTCGAGCCCGAGCCCGATCAGGCCCGCGACGGAGCGCGCATCGAGCGCGGCTGGCGCGCGCACGAACCCGGCGACGGCGCCGGTGCTCAGGTGCTCGGTGCCGTCGATCCGAACTCGGCGTTCGATCGAGACGAACGCATGCGTGCTGCCCGTCTCCGCATCGGTGTCGTAGCTCTCGACGCTCGCAGAGCACGCGCCCACGAGGGCGGCGAGGGAACCGAGGATGGAGGCGCGGCCCAGCAACACGCGACAATGGTACGGTGGTGCCCCCGTCAGGGCAAGCGCGGGCCGTCGCTTCGGTCGTCAGAACAGTGACACTGCATGGGCTCGACCGCCGAAAATTCTCTTGCGAGGAACGGTCCAGCGCTACGAACCGCCCAGGCACTTTTAGAAGTGGGTGATGAGCGCGCCCGAAGGGGTGAGGCTGAAGCCATCGAGCTCCGCGGTGAGCTCCCCCGGGCCTTCGCCCAGCGAGCCGGAGAGCCGGTGGTAGGCGCCGTCGAGCTCGGCGGCGACACGGATCGGGCCGACGCCCACATCGATGCCGACCAGCGCACCGCCGTACCAGCGCCGGACGGTGACCGGCTCTCTCACCGGCTCGGGGGTGGCGCTCAGCGCCGGGTCGAGCTCGAACTCGCCGCTCAGCCGCTCGTAGCCGCCGCGGATGCCGACCCACAACCTTACGAGGTCGACGTCGCTCCGCCACCCGAACAGCAGCGGGACGTCGAAGCCGAAGCCGCCCACGCTGCCCGCGTCGAGCCCGCGGATGCCGCCCGTGCTCTCGGTGACCGCGCGCTGCTCGGGCGTGTCGGAGCCAGGGCGCACGAAGATGCCCGTCGCACCCACGCCGGCGCTCAGCGCGTAGGGCCCGAGCTCCCAGGCGCGGCGTGCGTCGGCGCGCGCCGCCCGACCGGTGTAGGTGAGCCCGGCGTCCGCCTCCCACCCGACGCCGACGCGGGCCCCGAGCCAGGGCGAGACGCCGGGAGCCAGCGCCACCACGGCGAGCGACCCGCGCGTCAACGCCTCCGACTGCTCGGCGGTGACGCTCGTCGCGTCGCTCCGCGCCGACTCGATCGCCGCGTCCGCCGAACCGAGCACGAAGTGGCCGCTCACCCCCGCGCCGGCGCTGACGGCGCCGGGCGGCAGCGTGTGCGCCGGGTGCAGCAACGCTTGTCCGCCCCCGCACCCAGCGGCGCCGAGCAAGGACGAGATCGCCAGCGCGGGCCAGAGCAGCCAGCGCCGCCGGGCGCTCGATGGCATGACGAAGAGCCGCATGCCGATTCGATAGCTACTTGCGGAAGCGTGATGGCAGCGTGTTCGCTTCCACCCGCCGCTTCAGCTCGTCGTCGTCGGGATGCAAGCGCAGCGCGCGCTCGATGAGCGCCTCTTCGGTCTCGACGTGGTTGGGATCGGGAAGACAGCACTCGACGGGACAGACGGCCTGGCAAGCCTCCTGCTCGTGAAAGCCAACGCACTCGGTGCAGAGCTCCGGGTCGATGACGTAGATCTCGTCGCCTTCGGAGATCGCCTCGTTGGGGCACTCGGGCTCGCAGGCCCCGCAGTTGATGCAGTCTTCGGTGATGTGGGTGGCCATCGTCGCTTCCCCCAGAAAAATCCCGGGGACCGCCGGAGTCTTAGCACCGCGGAGCGGCGCGCGACCAGTGTCCGGTGACGGCGCGGCGCCGCGAAGCCCCGCGCGGGAGTCGGGGCGGACGGGACGAGCGGCGCGCTGGACGATGGCCGCGGCAGCACGTAGAGTCCCGGGCCCCCGGCCCCCCCCATGAAGTCTCGGCTTTTGCAGTCCCTGCTCGCTCTGTGCTGTCTGGCCTTCGCCGGCTGTCAGCCGGAGATCGGCGACTCTTGCACCACGTCCGTGGATTGCGCGGCCACCGGCGATCGCATCTGCGATGTCACTCAACCCGGCGGCTACTGCACGATCTTCAACTGCGAGCCGGGGACGTGTCCCGAAGAGGCGGCCTGCATCGGGTACAACGGCAGCCCCTCGACGGCCCCCGGCTGCCTCGATCCGCGCGGGGGCTCGCGGTTCCAGCGCTCGTTTTGCATGCGCACCTGCGGGGGCGACGGAGACTGCCGCAGCGGCTACTCCTGCGTGACGATTTCGGCGGAGACGGGGGCGGTGGTGCTCGAGTCGGGGCAGGCGACGGCCCGCGTCTGCATGGTCTCGCCGCCCGCCATCTCGGGCGCTCAGATGGACGCGAGCTCGGAGGTGTGCACGGGGTCGGACGAGCGGGTGCCCCTGCCGCCTGGACCCGATGCCGGTGGCCAGGGGGGCAGCGCCGGCGCGTCCGGAGGCGGCGCCGGTGGCATGTCCGGAGGCGGCGCCGGTGGCGCGGGCGGTGTGCCCGCAGCTGGCGCCGGTGGTGTGCCCGCAGCTGGCGCCGGTGGTGTGCCC
>JAEZYZ010000240.1 GCA_023418705.1 Pseudomonadota bacterium
CGCCGCCGTTGCAGGACCAGAGGTTGATGTTGGCGCCGTTGCTCGTGCTGGCGCCCGCCACGTCCAGGCACTTGTTGGCGTGCACGTTGACCAGGCGATACGTCTCGCCGGCAACCACGGCCTGCGAAGAGGTGCCGTACGCGTCCTCGCCGTAGCCCTCGGCGCCGGAACAAGCCACCGCCGAAGCTCCCAAGACCATCGCCCCTGCCACAATCTTTCTCATCACTTACCTCCGGTTTGCGTCGTTGCGCAGACCCGTACTGCACCGCCCGTGCCAGCCACCGGAAGGGGCCCCAAACATGGAGCGAGATCGCGGGGTTGCGCGCGCGGCTTCACCCCGAACCTTGACTTTGTCGGCATTTCGCTGCCTTTTCGCGGCGAGCACACCACCGCCGCTCCCCGCCCACATCCTGCCCGCGCCCACCGCACACACCGCTTCAGTTGGGCACCCACCCGCACAACTTGGGAAAATCGTGCTCGCGTTGGGAAACGCGCGGCGACAGGGTATGCGCACTGGAGCTCTGCGTGTGCGCTTCGGGAATGATGCCCGGCTCAACTCGCTCGGCGCTGATCGTGACCTCGGCCACCACTCGAACGGCATTTCGAGCCCCCCGACACGGACGACGGCGAGAGCGGACGGCTCGACCCGGCGGTGCGGCACCGCGCCGGGGTTGCGAGGACCCGACGGTCGGCGCGCCAGCGAGCACGCCCCCACGGGTGTAACAGAAGGCGCTCGCTCCGGCTCGAACACTCGGCGAGCTGCGGGGCTCGTGAGGGGGCTCCGGTCCCCCAGGAGGCCCCTCCCAAACGGTGCCGAAGATTTCGCGATCACCTACATCGCCGCCCTGCGCGCGGGGCTACCCTCCCAGCGAAGCCGCATGCTACGGTTTTCGCCAGTGCCCGCACCTTTTGGCATCCTCGGCTTCTCGAAGCATCTTCGGTGATGAACGTGTTGAACATGCGCAAGGTTTCAGGACTCGGGTTGGTCTGCGCCGGCATGGCGGTGGTCAGTTGCACCTTCTTGTATGAGCTCGAGCGCGACCAGTGCGAGCAGCAGTCAGACTGCGCGCATCTCGGGCTCGTCAATCACAAGTGCGACCTGGGCGTGTGCATTTTCGACCCGGCGATCGGCACGGGGGGCACCGGCGGTGGAACCGGGGGCGCGGGCGGTACGGGGAACGCACCGTCTGGCGGCGGCGGCAGCGACGGCGGGACCGGCGGCAGCGATCCCACGGGCGGCGCTGCCGGCAGCGGGGGAGACGAGACGGGGGGCGCCGCCGGCATGGGTGGAACTCCCCCGGAGTGCACGACGCACAAGCAGTGCGTCGAAGCAAACCAGGGCGAGCCGTACTGGTGTCGCCCGAGTGACCAGACCTGTGTGGCACTCAAGGACGGCGAGTGCTCGCTCGTGGCAGGCGCTGAAAACCTCAGCCAAACTGCCTATCCAGTCCAGCTCTTCGGCGCGCTCGGGGCAGTGGACCCCTTGATTCCGACCCCCTCGCCGTCGACTCAGAATTTCGAGCTGGTGGTGAAGGAGTTCACGACGAAGAAGGCGTGGTGGGTGAACGGCAAAACCGTTCTGCCGGTCGGCGTGCTGTGCAACGTCAAAGGTACCCAACCGGAGGACAACGACGAGACGCTCGATCACCTGGTCCACACGCTCGGCATTCGTGGCATCGCCTCGACGCTTTCGAGCACGGAGCTCAAGCGGAGCTTCGAACGCCTATACCAGGAAGGTAAGGGAGAGGACGTCTTCTTCATCAGCGCCTTCGACTCCGACAGTGACTTGGCGCTGCTCGAGGACGAGGGCATGGTGTGGCACCTGCTCCCGGACTCGAAAGAGGTCGCCGCCGCGTACGTCCCGTTGATCCGGCGCGTAGAGGATTTCATCAATCCCGAGGTAGACGGTGGACGCCCTCCGATCCGGGTCGCCAATGTCGTCTCGAATGAGGTCACGCTTTTGGACGACATGGGCGGCTACGTTGGAGAAAAGGCCGTCTTCAACGGCAAGACCGCCGCCGAAAACTTCTCAGACAACAACTACCGCCGTTTCAACGTGACCACGTCGGTCTCCGACAACAGCGCGAAGATCGTGGAGCTCAAGGAGTTCCGGCCGCACATCGTCGTCTCCGCCGCGGGCAAGGAGTTCATCACCCAGGTCATGACGGCGCTAGAGGCGGACTGGGAAGACCATGCAGGGGGGCAGGCGCGGCCCTTCTACATCCTCTCCCCCCACAACGTCGGCTATTCGGAGCTGGCACAGTTGATGACCAACGGAACCCAGCTGCGCAAGCGCGTCGTCGGCATCAACCCGGCCGCGGCGGAAGACCTGAGGCTGTACACCGACTACCTTCAACGCCTTCAGGCCGAGTTCGGCACCAGCGCTGCGGCGGGCTCGGAAAATTTCTACGACGCTGCCTACTTCCTGCTCTACGCGATGTCGGCCGCCGGCAATGTCGATCCGACCGGGAAACGCATCGCGGCGGGCATGCTGCGGCTCGTCGAGGGAACGCAGGAGTATGACGTCGGCACGGGTCACCAGGCCAACATCATCAGCTGGCTCAAAACACCCTCGAGCACGATGGCCTTGCAGGGCACGCTTGGGCCCCCCGATTTCCTCACCAGCGCTGGCACGCGCAAGGGCAGCGGGAGCGTCTGGTGCATTGAGGGAATCCCACCAAATAATTTGACCTACCACCTCGATGTCCTCCGCCACGACGAGGAAGCCGATGTGTTGGTCGGTGATATTTCGATATGCAATATCGGCGACTTTTGAACAAATCGTTGCTGCTTGCGGCGTTGACGAGCGGGCTGCTGGCTTCAGCGTGCTCGGATGAGGTGACGTCTCTCGGGCAGCAGCGGTCGGCGATCGCCGGCGGCGTCGATTCCGGGCCGGAGGACGACGCGGTCGTGCGTTTGTTCAAGCCGGCGGTGGGTGAGCTTGAGTCGAGCACCTGCTCCGCCGCGTTGATCGCCCCCAATCTGCTCGTGACGGCGCTGCATTGCATCTCGGTCTATACGGACGGTGTTGCCCCCTTCAAGCCCTTCAGATGCACCGCGGACGGGAAGCTCGAGAACAGCGGCGACGGCGCCGGCACCTTCGCGTCACAGCTTCCGCCCGAGCAACTCACCGTACACAGCGGGGGCAGTCCGAGCGTGGACCCGGTAGCCGTCGGCGAGCGCATCCTCGGTTCGGGCAGCACGACCATCTGCAACAACGACATCGGCTTCATGGTGCTGGACCAAGAGCTCGATTTGCCGATCTTGCCCATCCGCCTGGATGGCGAGGTCCGGGTGGCGGACTCCATCTCCGCCGTCGGCTACGGCTTTACCGGACTGAGCGAGCCCACAATGCGGCGGCGGCGCGATGACATCCGCGTCAACGACGTCGATTTACCGCCTCGCACCTTTGGCGTTGGGCAGGGGCCGTGCAAGGGCGACAGCGGAGGACCCGCCCTCTCTTCGGAAGGTGCCGTGGTTGGCGTCTTTTCGATGACGAACGGCGATTGCGCCTCCGACCGCGTGCGCAACACGTACACGCAGCTCATGCCCTTCAAGAACCTCGCCCTCCAGGCCTTCGAAGCCGCGGGCGCCGAGCCCTGGCTCGAAGGCGCTTCGGGTCCCGGTGAGGAGCCCGACGCGGGCGTCGCCGGCGCGGCTGGCGCCGCAGGTGGGCCAGGCGCCGGGGGAGAGCCGTCAACGGGAGGGGCTCCGTCAGCCGGCGGAGCCCCCTCGAACGCAGGGGCCCCGAGCTCGACCGGCGGGGCCTCGACCGGCGGCAGCGCGCCGACCGGTCGCCGCCGCAGCTCCGGGGAATCTGGTTGCCGGCTGGCGGCGTCACCGGTGGGCAGCTCGGGCTGGGCGGCGCTGGTGCTCGTCGGAGCGGCGGGGCTCACTCGGCGGCGGCGCCGCGGCTCGTCTCGCTGACCGTTCGCGCGAAGGTCTCAAGGTCTCAGCCCTCGCCGCAGGGCGAGGTACACGGTTCGCAATCAATCACCCTTGGGTATGATTACGGCGCGACGCGCCAAGCGGGGCCCGCAGCGCGCCGACGGGTCCCACCCCCGTCAGAACGTCCCCACCACCGTCACCATCCCCGGTCCGACGCGCGCGCTCACGTTGGGCTTCGGAGGCGGGGACTTTTGTAGTGGCTTCTCTTGCTTCGGCTCGTCAGGGCCGCTCAGGGTGAGCCAGAGCGACAGGCCGCCAGCGACGAGCGTGGCGGCGCCGGCGACGTCGGCGGCGGTGATCAACATGCGGGCGCGGCTGCGGTCGGAGTCGCGCTCGTCGGGGCTCGAGAACTCACCGGCGTCGAGCTTCGACTTGTAGTCGTTGTGCGCTTCGATGCCGAGCGCGGCGAAGATGCCGGTGCCGATGGCGAGCGCGGCCGTGGTGCTCCAGCCGATCCAGAGCAGGGTGGTACGCTCCGTGTCATCCACCCGGGGCGTGGTGCGTTGATCGACGATCACCGTCCGCGAGCCTTGTTGTTTGGGTTCCGCCACGAGCTCGACGTTGATGGTGGCGTCTTCTCCGCCCGCGAGGGCGACCTGGCGCGATCTTACGACGTAGCCTTGCTTGCGCACAGTGAGGCGGTGCTCGCCCGCGTCCACCAAGAGCGGCTCGGCGAGCGGCGCTTCCCCGACCGGGACGTCATCGAGCACGACCTCTGCGCCCTCGATATTGCTCGTCACGTTGAGGTAAGCGGTGCGGCCCTTGAGCATTTCCAGATCGCGCTGGACCGCGCTGAGTCGGTCCTCGCCGATCTTGTCCCCGCCCTCCTTCAAGTACTGCAAGAGCGCACGCATCGCGCGCGCGTACCGCCCGAGCTGAATGCTCACCTGGCCGATGTTGTAAAGGACGCGGTAGTCGGGCACGAGCTCGTAGGTGCGCTCGAACTCGATCAACGCGAGCGCGTAGTCTCCGTCTTGATAGAGATCGATGCCCCGATCGAAGCGCTGCTTCGCCTCGCGCTTGGCTTCTTCGCTCGGCTCCTGCACGGCTTGCGCCGGCTGCGTTTGCTCCGTGGTCTCGGCCTCCGCCGGCGCAGCGCCCGCCCCCTGCTCAGGCGCTTGCGCGAAGGCCACTACGGACAGGTGCAGCACGGAGGCGGCGAGGCCCCCCGCGATCCAGCGATGTCGAATCATCCCCAGCAGGATAAACGATGGCTAGGGGTTTTCGAAAGGATTCTCGGTATCGAGCCGCCGGGTAGGTTTACGTGTGGCGGGCGGCAGCTCACCGGGCTGCGGGGACGCCGGGGTGGTCGCAGGTGAGGTGGGCTCGCTCGGTGTCGCGCGCACGGTCGGCCCGGGGCGGCGCGGGATGGGTGCGGGTCGCTCGGGCTCCGGCGCGTCGGCCTTGGCGAGCGCCAGGGAGATGGCCTGAGACCGATCGAAGCGCACGGCCTGCGAGTTGGGCGCGTAGCCTGGCGCCGTGGCGGTGATGACATGCGTGCCGTCGTCCGGAAGCACCGTCAACACGTAGGGGTTGGGCAGCGCTTCGCCGTCGTCGATGCGCAGCTCCGCATTGGCGGGGGTCGCCCGGATGGTGACGACGATCTTTTCCTGGCGCGGAGGCTCGGGCGACGGCGCGGGCGCTGTCTTCACCTCGGCTTCGGAGGTGACGGCCGGCTGCGGCAAGGTCTCTTGCCCCTTGCGGCCAAGCCAGACGGCGGCGAGGGTGGCGATCCCGAGCGCGCCGATCGCGACGGCCCCGAACAACCCGGCCCGGCGAGCGGGGCTGCGGCGCTGGCTCGCCAGCGTGCCCCCCGACAGCGTCCCCTCGCTCGGGAGCGTGGTGCTGACGGCGTCGTCGCTCTGCACCTCCTCCGACGGCGGGGACTGGACCATCGTGTCGCCGGCGTCGAGGGCGGCGATGGCGTCACCGATCCGCTTGTTGCGGGCGGCGATCGTTTCAGTAAGTGCCGCGTTGATGGCCTGCCCGATCTGCGCCTCCGTCACCGAGATGCCGGTGGAGTGCAGGAAGCGGTCGAGGTCGGCCCGCATCTCCTCCGCCGTCTGGTAGCGGGCGTCCCGCTCCTTGGTGAGGGCGCGCAGGATGATCCGCTCGAGCTCCTCGGGGAATTCCGGATCGAGCTGGCGCGGCGGCGTCGTCTCCGCCTCGAGGATCTTGTACATCGTGGACAGCGCGTCTGCGCCGTGGAAGGCCCGCTGCCCCAGGGTCGCCTCGTAGAGCACGCAACCGAGCGCGAACACGTCGACCCGCCGATCGATGTCTTTGGAGGTGACCTGCTCGGGCGCCATGTAGCTGAGCTTGCCCTTCACCTCGCCCGTCTCCGTCGGGCGGTGCAGCTGCCCCTGCGCCTTGGCGACCCCGAAGTCTGCCACCTTGACCTGGCCGCTCGCCGAAATCAGGACGTTTTGTGGGGAAACGTCGCGGTGCACGACGTTGAGCGCGGAGCCGTCGATGTCCGTCAGCTCGTGGGCTGCGTGCAGGCCCGAACAAACGAGGCTCACGATCCGCACGGCCAGGGGCACCTCGAGCTTGCGATCGGGCCGGGCCTGGAGGAGCTCATACAGCGAGCCGCCGTTCGACCACTCCATGACGAGGTAGGCGACGCCGCGATCCTGACCGAGCTCGTAGATGCCGCAGACGTTCGGGTGCTGGATACCAGCGGCAATGCGCGCCTCGTCGACGAACGCCCGCTCGAACTCCGGGTCCGCCGCCTGGTTCTCGCGGATGGCGGTCTTGACGGCGACGAGCCGCTGAACCGTCGCACCTACGCGCCTTGCCGCCCACACGCGACCCATGGCACCCTCGCCAATGGCGACCAGGAGCTGGTAGTGTCCGAGAACGTCGCCGGGCGAGAGCTGAGGAGGGGTCTTCGTTGATGACACTAGCGGCCTAACGATATACTCGTAGAGGTATCATGGCCCAAGAGCGGGAGCAATCCGGGAGCCTCGCAAAAAAGCTCGGAAGTTTCTTCGACCCGGAAACCTCGCCTACGCTACGAATCCGCCGGTCGCCGGCCGCCTCTTCCAGATCGTCCAGATCATCCGCCAGGTCATTCAGGTGAACGTCGCTCGCCCCCCCATGAAGAGTGAATCGCACGGAGGCTTCGCCCCCGGCGGTTTGATAGGGCGCTATCGCCTGCTCGCGCCGCTCGCCACCGGCGGCATGGCGTACGTCTGGGCGGCCAAGCCCGAGGGCGCTGGGTTCGCGAAGACCATCGCGCTCAAGCTCGTGCGCGGAGAGTTCTCCGACGACGAGGAGTACGCGCGCATGTTCATCGACGAGGCGACGGTCGCCGCCGCGGTCCATCACCCCAACGTGTGTGAGACGTACGAGCTCGGCCGCCACGAAGGCAACCTCTACATGGCGCTCGAGTGGGTCGCCGGCGATTCGCTCGCCGGCGTGCTCCACCAGAACGGCGGGCTCGAGCCGCTCGACATCGGCATCGCCGCGCGCGTGATCGCGGAGGCCTGTGGCGGGCTGCACGCCGCGCACGAGGCGGTCGGTCCCGACGGCGTGCCGCTCGGGATCGTCCACCGAGACATTTCGCCGCCGAACATCCTTTTGTCGTTGCACGGCCAGGTGAAGGTCAGCGACTTCGGGATCGCAAAGGCGCGCTACCAGCTGCACGCCAAGACCCGCACCGGGGAGATCAAGGGCAAGTTCGCTTATCTCGCGCCGGAGCAGATCCTCGCCAAATCGATGGACCGGCGCGCGGACATCTACGCCATGGGCTGCGTGCTGTACGTGGCCACGCTCGGGCTCAGACCGTTCGGCGGCGGTCCCTTGGCGATGAACAAGATCTTGAGCGGCGACTACAAGCGGCCGTCGCAGCTCGTGCCGCACTATCCCGAGGAGTTGGAAGCGATCATCGTGCGCGCGTTGCAAAAGGATCCCGCCAATCGCTTCCAGACGGCCGAGGACATGCGCCTGGCGCTCGAGGCCTTCCTGATGAACGCGGGCCTCGTCGTCGGCACGAGCCAGATCGGCGACATGGTTCGCAAGCGCCTCGCGCCCGAGAAGCGCGAGGCGATCGAGAGCCTGCTCAAGAGCAACAAGTTCCTCCCGGACATCCTCGCCTATCAGCTCTTGGACGATGCGCACGGGGACCGCACCCCGACCCCCACCGCCACGAGCGGGCTTGCCATGCGCCCGGCGGAGTTCTTGAGACCCGCGGTTCGTGACGACACGCCGTCGAAGTCGGGCCAGCGGCAGCGCCCTTCGACGCCCGTCGTGCGCTACCCGAACTTCAGCACCGCCAGCGCCGCCGCTCAGGCGCAGGCGCCGAAGGGCGCTGCCCGCCCACAGTCGCCGCAACACTTCGAACCGCCGCCGCAGCCCGCGCGCCCAAGCCGCAGCCCGTCGATCATCCCAGATCGCGGCCGCACGACGCTGCTCGTCGGCATCATCGTCGTGCTCCTGGCGTTCATCGTCGGGCTGCTGGTAGCGCCGCCGTTCTAAGGGCGCGCGTCCTCGAGCTTCGCTTGCTCATCGGGGAGGTCGCGGACCATCGCGAGCGCGAGCTCTGGGAACGCCGGTTTCCCTTTAATATTCGCGCTGTTCGTAGCTGCCCGAATTGGGCAACGCGCACCCTGATCGAGCAAGCTTGCTCGAATTGAGAAGCGCACGGACAACCTGCCGAACGGTGTGTCGCTGTGCGGGGGACACCCCCGTTCGTTGCGCAAAAACTCGGAAATTTTGGCCCCATTTCTGCGAGAGGTCTTGGCGCCAACGGTTTGATGACCGCGCTTCCGACGTTTGGCACGCGAGCTGCACTGGACCCCCGCGAACCGGAGGACGCGAGGTAACGAATGAAGAAAATCGGATTGAGCACAATGGTCGGGTTGGTGGCAGTCGGTTGTTATGGGACGGACGTCGGCGATGAAGATTTCGGGACCGCGTCGCAGGCCGTGGTTGCCGGCGAGACGTATCGCCTGGTCAACGTGCACGCCAACAAGTGCCTGGACGTGGCGGGCGCCAGCACGAGCAACGGCGCCAACATCAACCTCTGGTCCTGCAACGGCGGCG
>JAEZYZ010000289.1 GCA_023418705.1 Pseudomonadota bacterium
CGGGCGACCAGCGGTCCCCCGAGGCGCTGCGGCCCGCGACGAGCTCCGCGTCGTAGCGGTAGCCGGCTCGGGCAAGCTCCAGGCTCGGCCGGGTCCCCGAAGCCGCGGGCCCGATCAAGACGACGTCCGCGGCGTCGAGCAGCCGGCGCCGGCTCGCCCGGAGGTCGCCCGCCGGCGGGCAGCGCCCCGCGCCCCACGGGAGCCGCTCGTCGAGCACCAGTATGGAGAGGTCCAGCCTCTCCGGTCGGACCTGCAGCACGCCGTCGAGCAGCAGGACGTCGCCCAAGCGCGCCGCCAGCGCGAGCGCTCCCTCACGGCGGCTCCCGACCACCACGGGGATGTCCGGCAGCGCTCGAGCGAGCATCACCGGCTCGTCCCCCACCTGCTCGAACGTGTCTTCGGCCAGCACACGGCGCGCCGGACCGGGCGAGACGGGGTAGCTCTTCGCGACGATCGCGACCCGTTTGCCGCGATCGGCCAGCGCCCGCGCCAGCGCACCGGTCACCGGCGTCTTCCCGGAGCCGCCGAGGGTCGCCCCACCGACCCCGATCACGAACGCCCCGGACGGGAGCCGGCAGGGCCGCACCGGATCGGCCAAGGCCTCCCAGAGCCGACCGCACCAACGCGCGGGCGGCGTCACCCAAGAGCCGCTCTCCAGGCGCTCGGCCACCTGCCGTCGAAGTCGGCTGTCCAGCGCGACGCCCTCGAGCGTTGGAACGGACAGACCCGCAGCCGTGCGTCGCGGGCGAAACACGGACCTAAGCCTGCTTCAGCGCCGCGCCGAGGCTCAGACCGTGACGCTCCGCCTCCTCGGGGAGGCTCGGCCAGTCCAGATCGAGCGTACGGCGGCGCACGCGCGTGCCGTCGGTCTCGGCGAGCAGCGCCGAGACCCGCAGCCGCTCGCCAGCGCGGCGGGCGAACGCGGCCACGGGGATCTGACAGCTCCCGTCGACCGCCCGCATCACGCCGCGCTCGACAGCGATGCACAGCGTGGTCTCGGCATCGGCCAGCGGCGCCAACAGCTCGGCCACCCGCTCGTCGCCCGCGCGTTGCTCGATCGCCAGCGCCCCTTGCCCAATGGCCGGGATGCACCGCTCGGGATCGAGCACCTCCGTCACCCGATCGCTCAGCCCAAGCCGCACCATGCCGGCCCGCGCCAGGATGATCGCGTCGACGTGACCCTCCTCACAGCGCCGCAAGCGCGTGTCCACGTTGCCCCGCAGCGGAACGATCTCGACGTCCGAGCGCCACGCCAAGAGCTGCACCTTGCGCCGGAGCGACGACGTCCCGACGCGACTTGCCGCAGGGAGCTCGGACAGCGGCTGGCCCGTGCGCGTGATGGCCACATCGCAGGGATCCTCGCGCTGCGGCACACACCCGATCGCCAGCCCCGGTGCCAGATCGGCCGGCACGTCCTTCATCGAATGCACGGCGATGTCGGCCCGGCCGTCTAGGATGGCCTCCTCGATCTCCTTGATGAAAAGTCCCTTGCCGCCGATCTCGCTCAAAGCGCGATCTTGTACCCGATCGCCGGTGGTCGTCACGTGCAGCTCTTCGACCTCGAGCGCCGGGTGGCGCGCGCGGAGATCAGCGATGAAGGCTCGGGTTTGGGTCAACGCCAAGGCGCTCTTGCGGGTGGCAACGGTCAGCTTGTGGAGGGTCATCGGGAATCCGTTCCGGTCACCGGCCGCATCGTGGATCGGCTCCTGTCGCCCGCGGGGCGCCGGCTCTCGTGCTCGGTGTCCGCCTCCCAGTCCGAGTCGAGCTCGAACAAGTCCGAGAGGGCGGCGATCAGCTGCTCGACGCGCGCGCCGTCGCTCGTGGCTTCGCGCAGGTGGACGCTGGGCGCATGCAAGAGCTTGTTCTGAGCCGCTTCCAGCATCTTTTCGATCGCGGCCCGGTCCTCGGGGCCAAGGTGCTTGAGCTTGCCCCTCAGGCTGCGATCGAGCTCTTCTTTCATCGCCGCGGCGAAGCGGCGGCGCAAGGCGAGGATGGTCGGCGTGACCTGCTCGGTCTCGGCGCGCCGCTCGAAGCTGGCGGCCTCCGCCTCGACGATGAGCTCGGCCCGCTCGGCCTCGCGGTGGCGGTTGTGCAACGACTCGGCGACCAGGCGCGAGAAATCGTCGATGTTGTAGAGAAAGACGTCTTCCAGGTCGCCGGCGCTCGCCTCCACGTCCCGAGGCACCGCCAGATCGATGAGGAAGCTGCTGCGGCCGCGCCGGAAGCGGCGGGCGGCATCGAGCATGCCGCGACGGATCACCGGCTCGGCCGAGCTCGTGCTGGTGATGACGACGTCGGCCTCGTTCAGCGAGGCTTGCAGCGCGTCCCACGTCCGCGGCTCGCCACGGACGGCGCGCGCCAGCGCCGCCACCTTGTCGGCGCTGCGCCCGAGCACGATCAAGCGCGCGCCCGACTGGCACAAGAGGTTGGCGACCGCCTCCGCCATCTCGCCCGAGCCCACCAGGAGCACGGTCTTCGACTCCAGCCGGCCGAAGATCTGCTTGGCGAGGTCCGCCGCCACGCTCGGCACCGACACCTGCCCGGCGCCGATGCTGGTCTCCGTGCGGACGCGCTTGGCGGCGCGGATCGCGCGCGGCACCGTCCGGTGCAAGATGGGGCCCAGCGTGCCGGCCTCTCGCGCGTGCTCGAAGCCCTCCTTGAGCTGACCGAGGATCTGCGATTCGCCAACGACCAATGAATCGAGCGAGGCGGCCACCCGAAACAGATGCCGGACGGCGTCCGCTCCGGCGTGCGCGTAGAGGTGTCGTTCCACCAGCGGCGCACGCCGCACGAGGAAGTTGGTCACGTCCTGGCGAACCTGCGTGAAGTCGGAGACCGGCAGCGGACCGGCGGCGACGACCTCCACCCGATTGCAGGTCGAGATGATCATCGCCTCGGCGATCGCCGGCTCGGCGGTGAGCTCGGCGAGCAGCGCGGGCAGGTCCTGCTTGGCCAGGGCCACCCGCTCGCGCACCTCGATCGGCGCCGTGCGATGTGAGAGGCCGGCGACGACGATCACAGCCCCGCTCCGACCGTGGGACGCACGGCATAGATGACGATCACCAGCAACACGCAGACCGCGCCCGCGATGGTGCCGTACGCCGCGCGGCGACCCCGCCACCCCGCCAACGCCCGCAGCACCAATACCGCGGCCACCAACAGCCACGTGGTGTACGACAAGAGCGCCCGCAACCACTCGGCGCTGCTGGCCTGGGTGAGCTGACTGGCGAACGCGGCGCCGGTGACGATGCCAAGGGTCAACAGGGGAAATCCAGCGAGCAGCAGGCGGTGCTCGGTGCGATCGAGCGAGTCGAGCGCGGGCATCTTGCCACCCAGCGCGCCGAGGCGCTTGGCCTTCAGCCGTCGTTCCTGGATGAGGTAGAAGGCGCCCGCCGCCCCCGCCAGCAAGAATAACCCCACCCCGGAGAGGTTGGCGGTCACGTGCACGGCGAGCAGCGCGCGCGGGATCTCGCGCGTCGGCTGCTGATAGCTGATGAACTGCGCGGCCACCAAGAACGTCAGCGACAGCGGCGCGACGAACGCGCCCATGGCATGCACCCGTGACCGGCGGCGCACGGCCAGGAAGACGCCGGCCGTGATCAGCGCCGTCAAACTGAGCGCGAAATGCAGCGACTCCACCGGGCAGATGCGGCTCAGCAAGCTCGCAGACACCACGTGCAGGGCGTGCACCAGCGCGCCGGCACCGAGCACCCTCGGCGCCCAAACCGACACGGCCGTCGAGCGCTCACGGCGCGCCAGGTCCAGGAAGAACAGCGTCGTGGCCGCGGAGTACGCGATCACGCCGAGGTAAAACGCGATGTTGACGAGGTCCTGCATCCGCTCTTCCGGGAGCCGTCAGTCCAGGGCTCGAATGAGGTATGCCGCCAAGAGCTCCTGTTCGCTCTGGGGCACGGCAGACGTAGCATAGGCCGGCCCGGCGGCACGGTGCTCGGCGAAGCTGCCGATCGGGCTTCCCAAAAAGCCCGGCACGACGTCGTAGGCGCTGTCGCCGAGCACCATCGAGGTCCCGAGCAGCTCGGCGCCGAGCTCCTGCAAGAAGTTGAGGGTCTTCACGCGGCCGACCAGCCCGTATTCGTCCCCGCCCGTGCCGACCTCCTGGAGGATCCGCACGGCCTCGACGAGCTTGTACCGGCGATCCTCGGCAGCGATCCGAAGCTCGCCCGACGAAAGCTCCACCCGGCCCTCCTGGAGCCAGGCGTCGAGAGCCGCCTGTGGGAAAAATACCCGGTTGTGCGCCATCGAGCGATCTCGTCTCCGGGGCGCGTCCGCTCATCCCGGCCCAGCAATGCTGCCACATTCGCCCGCCGGATGCCCGTCCCGCGCGGGGAAGCGGCCCGCCCCCTCCCCGCGCCCGTGAGCGGCGGGATCAGTAGCCTTTCCGCGCGACAGCCCGATCGCCGACCACGATTTCGCGGTGAGCCATGGTGACCACCGCCACGGCGCTCTTCTCGTGCGTGCGCAGCACCCGAAGCTCTGCGATGACCTCCTCGGGAAACTCTTCCTGATCGCCCTTCAACGGCGTGGTTTCGATATCCACCCGTTCGTTCACGTCCTGGTTGATGCGCTCGCGGGCCATCTTGGTGCTCGACTGCAGGCTCGAACGCCAGGCGTCACCGCGCCGCACCACCAGGAGCCGATTGCCGATCGCCAGACCGTCATCGCTGCCGCGGTCGAGAAACACCATCTGGTGATCGGCCATGTAGACCCGTGGGGAGAGGCTGGCCAGCACGCGCGCCGTGAGGTCCGTCTGATTTTTCTTCGGGGCGACCACCACGAACCGCCGCCCAACGGGGCCGATCGCCGCGCCGCGCTCGATCACGTCCACTGACTCCACGATGCGGCCGCGTGCGATGCGCGTTTCAGGGTTCCACTGGTCGATGCGCACGCTGCCCTTCACCGCCACGATCTCGCCGGGGACTTCGCGCGCGCCTTCGACCCGTTCGGGGGCGCGCACGCTTCGATAGACGGTGAGGACCTGGCCCAGCCGAAGAGCGACGCCCGGGCGCATCATCATGTAGACATGGTTGCCTTCGGACAGCAGCATTTGGTCTTCGCGAGCGCCGACGACCTCGCCCCAGCGATCCTTCTCTGCGTCGCCGATGAACCCGCTGCTCCGGAGGAAAATGCTGCCCTCCGAGAGGGGGCGCCCCCCGGCCCCACCGCCACCGTCCCCCGGCCCGACGCCGCTGAGCGAGCGGGACGCGAGCCCTGCCTGCTCCGGGGTGGCGTCCTCCCGCATGCGCAGCTGGTCGCCGGGGTAAATCCAGTGGGGGTTCTGAACGTGCGGGTTGTAGCTCCAGAGCCGCGGCCAGCTCCACGGCGTCCCGTAGTACCGACTGCTAAGGTCCCAGAGGGTATCGCCGCGGCGAACGGTGTGGATGGGCGGCACCTGCGTCGTGACCCGCCCAGTGATGGTCTTCGAACCACCCAGCATGGCCGGCGCTCCTGGCCGGCCATACACCGTGCCGCTGCCCGACCCGCTCGGCGCAAGATCGAAGTCGTCCGACGAGCTCGAGGCGTCGGAGGTGGGGCGAGCACTCGAAGGCAGGCCGGCGTTCAGATCGGTGCCGGGCGCCGGCATGCCATAAGGCACGTAGACGACGCCGCCTTGGCCGGGCGCCTGACCCTGCGGCGGGGGAGCGGCCCCCCCTGGACTGGGTGGGGGCACGCCGTCGTCCACCGGGGGTCCAGCGCCGCCGCTCTCCTGAGCCGCAGCGAGGCTGCTCGTTGCCAACAGCACCCACCCCAGACGTCCGAGCCCAGCCGACAGCTTGCTGATGGCCATCTTCAACGTTTCCGCGCCGTTTGCCGAGGCTCGGCGGTCGCTTCACCCTGGACGATCTGCGCCTCCGTCCCCTCGCCGCGGATCAGGGGTCGTTCCGCGTCGGCGCCTGCCGAAGGAGCTTCGGGCAGCGGCGCGGGGGACGGTTCCGACCGCGCCACCGGATCGGGCGCCCCGGGGTCGAGCCGCACCACCTTCAGGGGCGGCCGCGCGAGGCGCTCGGCTGGCGGCGCCTGTCGTTGACCCACGGCTGCCTCCGCGAGGCCGAGCTCCATCGCCGCGAGCCGATCTTCGAGGCGGTCATTGGAATTGTGCAGCAGCGTCACTTCGTCCTGGAGCGCCCGCACCTTCTTCTCGAGATCGGAGCGGCCGCCGGCACAGCCGAAAGCGGCCGACGCCCCGACGAATACAGCCCAGAGCACGCTGGCACGTCTCATCGCCGCCATGGTAGGCGGTCCGGTCTTCAGGGCCAAAAAGTTGTGCCAGGCGCCCGGCTCGGACGTCGGCTCCGGCGCCGCTCAAAACCTGGACGCCCCCGGTCCGGGAGGCTAGCTTTTGCCGGGTGGGAGCCGAACGCGGTCGCACAGGTACACGGCGCGAGCGGCGGAGGTTGAACCTTCGCAAGACGCTGTTCGTCGTGCCCAACCTGATCACGTTGGCCAGCGTCTTCTGCGGTTTCAACGCGATCCGCATCGTGGCCAAGGAGGGCGCCGCGACCGACGACTTCCACCGCGCGGCCGTGCTCTTGATGTTCGCCACGCTGTTCGACCTGCTCGATGGGCGGGTGGCGCGGATGACCCGCACTCAAAGCGCCTTCGGCCTGCAGCTCGACTCGCTCGCCGACATCATCTCGTTTGGCGTGGCCCCCGCCCTGCTGGTCTACAACTGGGTGCTGCACCGGCACCCGGTCGCGGGTCTGATGACATCGTTCCTGTTCGTCGCGTGCGCGGCGATCCGACTGGCGAGGTTCAACGTGCTGAGCAGCGGCGCCCACGGCGTCCCTGTCAAGCCGAGCAAGTACATCATCGGCCTGCCGACGCCGCCCGCCTCGGGTATTTTGATCTCCCTCGCCTTCGCCAACAGCGCCGTGGGTGGAGCGCTCGGGGGAGAGCAATACACGCTGGCGCTGTTCGGCCTCACGCTCTGCTTGAGCCTGTTGATGGTGTCGAACATCCGGTTCCGGTCGTTCAAGGATCTGCGCATCAACCTCGGCAGCGCCCTGTTCGTGCTCTTCGCCATCGGCTCGAGCGCCATCGTCTGGCAGCTCTACAAGCCTCAGTTCGTCCTCTTATGGTTGCTCGGTCTGTACGTATGCCTCGGGCTGCTCGAATCGTTGCGCGCGCTCGCCTTGCGAGCCGGCGGTCTGTTGGATCGAAGCTCGGTGGCTCCGACCACGGATGCCTGAGCCCGATCGCCATGAGTGCGCTGCCCCAAACTCCCTCGGGCTACTTTCCCGCCTGGCGGGTGCTCCGCTGGCTGTTGCTGCTGGCGTGCCTGTGGCTGACCGCCGCCGCCTGCGACAAGGAGGGTGAGCCCCAGGCGGGCGCCGCCGACGCCGGCCAAGCGGCGAAGGCCGCTGCGCTGCCCCCGCTCGAGCTGAGGGATGGCGCCGACAAGCTACTTTTGACCTTCGTCGACGAAAAGGGGGACTTCCACGTGGTGCAGCAGCTGACGGAGGTGCCCGAGGCGCATCGCGCTCGGGTGCGCGTCGTGGTCACCGACCGCGCCGAAGGCACCGGCAGCTCCATCTACGTCGCCGACCTCACCCAGAAGAACCCTGACGGGACCTACCCGGTGACGGTCATGAGCCGCGCTGCTTGGGATGAAATCGGAGCGGAGCGGAGGAAGGCACGGCTCGAGGCGCTCGCGCCCTCCGACGCCGGCCCGGCGCCATCCGGCGAGGCTCCTTCGTCGGGCTCGCCAAGCCCCGGCGCGGCACGCAAGCCGAAGCCGGTGGTCGCGGTGATCTACGGCGCGGAGTGGTGCAAACCCTGCCACGATGCCGCTCGCTATCTGCGATCGAAAGGCGCTCAGGTGATCGAGAAGGACGTCGAGGAGAGCGCCGGAGCCCAGGCGGAGCTGCAGCGCAAGCTCGAGCGCGCCAAGATGCCACCGAGCGCCTCCATTCCGATCATCGAGATCAACGGGCAGCTGCTGGTGGGCTTCAGCCCACGCGCCATCGACCGAGTCCTTGACGCTGCGCGCGCCGGCAAGACGCTCTGAGGCCGCACCGCGGCGCACGATTTTCGGATCCACGCGCAAAAAAATGACCACCTTCGAGTGGCCGGGGGCACTTAGTCATGCCGGAACCGCTCGACACTGCGACGGTCGCCGGGCGTGCAACGTGAGACCAAGCAGCAGCGACGCAAACTTCTACGACGAGCGCAATTGACCTTCGTCTCGGCGATGTCGTGCCCGACCCATCGTCCACGAGCGAAGGTTGGCGAAGTTGGAATACGCAGAAAATGCGCCCTTGTAGTACTAGTACGGGACCCGGAGTGCGCCCGGGCTTCGAGGCATCGGGCAGCCGCGCCGCCGAGCTGGGTTTGTCCAACGGGTGTCGACCCACGCGCGGCGCGACGGGTTGAAGACGACGGAGACGTGATGAGCTGGAACCGATTCTTGGTGCAAGCAGTGCTGGTGGGGACGACGGCGGCCGCGAGCGCGGCGTGGGTGGAGCCAGCGGCGGCGGCCGAGGACACGGCGGCGGAAGGGGCGGCGGCAGGCCCCAAGCGCGTCGTCATCGCGTTGACGGGCCCGCAGTCGAAGAAGGTTCGCGGCTACCTGGTCAAGGAGCTCGACGGTGACGTGGTGAACGTCGTCCCCGAGAAAGAAGCGAAGAAGATCGGTCCCAAGACGGAGAACGAGGAGCTGGTCGCTTTCGCGACGGAGAACGACGTCTCGGCGTTCGTGCTGGGCCGGGTCATCCTGAAGAAGGGCGTCGCCTGGATCCTCGAGGTCGAGGTGCTGAACGGCGCCGATGGTGAGCGCATCGAGGAGCGGACGACCCGGGCGGCGAGCGTACCGGGGCTCGGCAAGAAGATCAGCGGCGACCTGGCGCTGGAGATCGGCGAAGCGCTGGCGGACTCCAAATCACCCGCGGCCCTGATCGCCGAACAGGAAGCCGCGAAGCAGGCCGAGGAAGAGGCCGCCGAAGCCGAAGACGCCGAGGCGGAGCTCGAGGAAGACGCGCCGCCGGAAGAAGAAGAGGAAGAACCCGACGCGCCCCCGAGCGGACGACCTTCACCTTTGGAGGTAGGCGCTGGGCTGAAGTTTTTCACGCGCAACCTCAGCTACGAAGACAATCTCTCCGAGAACCTCCTCGGCTACGAGCTCGGCGGCGCCCCGGCAGCTTTCATCCAGCTGGCCTGGTACCCGCTCGCTCACGTCTCGGGTGGGGTGCCGGCAAACTTCGGGATCATCGGCAGCTATGAGCACGCCTTCGCGCTGACCTCGACCGGACCGAACAACGAGGACATTGACACGTCGTCCAAGCAGTGGTTCGCCGGGCTGCGCTTCCGCATCCCGATGAACGCGCACGAGATCGGCCTGTCCGCCGCCTACGGCAATCACTCCTTCGAGGTTGCGGCATCGGGGGTGCCGCTGGTCCCCAACGTCGGCTACTCCTTCGTGCGCGCCATGCTCGACGCGCGGTTCCGGTTTGGGAAAATTTTGGTCGGCGTCAACGTCGGCCCGCGCTTCCTGCTCGATCCCGGCGACGGCATCAAAGACCCGGCGTACTTTTTCCCGAGCACCAGCGGCCTCGGGTTCGAGGCGGGGCTGATGCTCGGCTACGCCCTCTCGCCCTCGCTCGACCTCGTCGCGGGGGGCGAGCTGCGCCGCTACGGTCTCTCGTTCAATCAAACCGCTGCGGAAGTGGACGCCCAGGCGACGCCGACCGTCGCCGCGGGCGCCGTGGATCAATTCTTGGCGGGACACCTGGGCCTGCTGTTCCGTATTCCGGGCGACGAGTAGCGCGGGGCGGCGTCGGGCCCGCGGAGACCCCTCGCGACCCTTTGCGCACCGCAAGGGAGCTCCGGGTCCGCGCTCGGGTCAGCGTATCGGCGTGTGACAGCGAGCCTACATGTTTTCGCCTTCGTGCCCACGCTCGCGTGGCCGAGAAGCGCGCCAGGCCGATCCCCCGCGCACACTTTCGCTTGAGCCCGACTGCGATCGGTGCTGCAAACCATACTGATGAACACGTTCCTGCATCGGTTCTGGGCGCTGTCGTGTCTGACCCTTCCTTTCATGGCCTGTTCGGCTGGGGAAGGTGACGGAGGCGCTTCTGGAGGGAGCTCGAGCGCGAGCGGTGGAGCGCCCGCAGGCTCGGGCGGGACGAGCGGCGGATCCGGGGGTGCTGGCGCGGCCGCTACGGGGGGCAGCGGCGGCGTCGCAGCGGGCGGCAGCGGCACCGGCGGGAGCGGCGGGGCCGGCGCTACGGGGGGCAGCGGCGCCGGAGGCACCAGCACCGGCGGAACCGGCACGGGAGGCACGGGCGGAAGTGGCACGGGCGGGACCGGCGCCGGGGGCACCAGCGCCGGAGGCGCCGGAGGCACCGGAGGCACCGGCATGGGCGGAACCGGTGGAGCGGATCCGGGCGGTTGCTGGCCGGGCCGGTCCACCTTCATGAATCATGGCTCCGAAGGGTTCTTTGCCTGCGCTGCGAATGCGCAGGGCACCGGTCAATGCTGGGGCGAAGGGTTCTTCTCCGCCACGCCGAAGAAGCTCCTGTTCAAGGATCAGTCGGAGGTCGCCGGCATCGTCCAGTTCGCGGCGGTCGGCTACAACGGCTGCGTGCTGCTCGACACGGGCGCCGTGCACTGCTGGACGAGCGGCGATCAGAGCCAAGCGCCGAACGAGCCCGTCATCGCCGCCGACGTGGTCGCAATCAGCGGCGGCTACACGGAAGCGTGCGCTCTGGTGCGCCCCGCCGCGGGCGGCGCCAACGTCCAGTGCTGGAACGTCGAGCAGCGGGAGGCGCCAGAGCCCGTTCAGCTTGAGGCCTCGGACGAGCCGATCGCGATCGCTTCGGGCTACAAGAACGCCTGCGTCGTCCTGGCCGATGGAAGGATCAAGTGTTGGGGCTCGAACGGCAATGGGCAGCTCGGCTCCGGACCGGGCGGCGACTCGGCGGTCCCCAAAGCGACCGCCGATCTGGGCGGCACCGCCATCGACGTCACCGTCGGCAACGAGCACGTGTGCGCGCTGCTCGAGGGCGGGAGCGTCAAGTGCTGGGGCCAGTACAACGACGGCAAGCTGGGCTTCGCGGCCACGAACAACTATGACGTGCCGGGCCCCGCGGCGATCGCATCCGGCGCCGCCGCGATCGCCGCCGGCAAGTGGCACACCTGCGCGGTGATGCAGGACCGCACGCTGCAGTGCTGGGGCAAGGGCCCGATCGGCTCCGGCGAGACCGCGACACCCGTCGCAGGCCTGACCGACGTGGCCGCGGTGAGCGGCGGCCGCGACTACGCCTGTGTGATCACGAGCGCGGGCGCCCTGAAGTGCTGGGGCAGCGGCGCCGCCGGCTCCCTGGGCAACGCCACCCCCACCGACGTGCCGAGCGCCGACGGCGGGGCCTTCGTGGCGTCGGTGCCCGAGCTGTGTCAGTGACCTCGAGCCGTCCCGTCGATCACGGCTCGCAGGCGGACCGCACCCGCTGCGCGTAGACGCTTCCGGGGTAGGCTCGGAGAAAGCGGCGCGCTCGATCGGTGGCGCTCGGTGTCTCGAGCTGGCAGTGCGCCAGGGCGCGCAGCGCGGCGCGCTCTTGGCGCAGCGCTCCGCCCGGAGAGCGGTCGAGCTCATCCAAGATCGCCAGCGCGCGCGCGGGATCTCCGGTGTTGAGGGCGCGGTCGGCGTCGCGCACGCTCGAGAGCTCGGTGCCCAAACCCGAGGGGCGTCGACGCGGCGAGGTGATCGAAGAGGCCGGCCCCTCCGCTTCGGCCTCGGGCAGCGCCGGCTCGAGAGTTCCTCCCTGCGGTCCGGCTGGCAGCGACGCGGGGCTCGGTTCGGTTGGCAGCGGCGCGGGGCTCGGTGGGGCTGGCGGCGGCGTGGCGCTCGGTGTGGCTGCGGGCAGCGCGGCGCGGGGCGAGGCGGCGGGAGCAGGTGGCGCGCCCGATGGCCGCACCTTGGGCGCGACAGCGGAGGTGGCGGGTTCGGAAGCGTCCAGCACCCAGAGCGAAGCTCCCGCAGAGACCCCAGTCGTTACGGCCAGCGCCGTCAGCCACGCCTTCGCGGACAACGATCCGATCGCCTGGCTCAGGGCGGCGAGCTTGCCTCCGGTGGCCGCTCCTGCTGCTCCTGCTCCTCCCGCTGGTCCCACGCCGGCGCCAATCGTCGCCTCCGAGCCGCTGGTCAGGCCCTGCGCCAGCGCCGCGCCGCCTAGAGCCGCCGAACCGAGCACCGCCGCGTGGACACGGTGCGCTTGCTGCTTCTCTGGAGTGAACTCCTGGCGCGCCCGCGCGAGCAGCAGCTTTTCCTTTTCGTCGAGGAGGGTCACAATAACTTTCGCCTTTCCATCGCCTTTCTGAGCGCGACCCGCACCGCGTAGATGCGTGAGTACGCAGTGTTGAGCGGGATCCCCAGCGCCTCGGCCACCTCGGTCGCGGGCATCTCTTCCATGAACGCCAGCGCGAAGACCGCCCGCTTTTCGTCGCTCAGCGAGCTCACGAAGGCATCGACGAAGCGGGCCGCGCGCTGCGCCTCGAGCTCGGCGTGCGGGGACGCCTGGTCGCTCTGCACCTCGGCGACCAAGGGATCGAGGCGCGAGGCCTTGCGTCGTTCGGTCCGCCGGTAGTCGCTGGCGACGCGCTGGGCGATCCCGAACAGCCAGGTCCTGATGCTGGAGCGCCCCTCGAAGTCGGAGAGGCGCCGGTGCACCACCGTGAAGACGTCTTGAGCGGCGTCCTCCAGCCGGTCCGGGTGAACGCCCAGCGAGCGCAGCAATCGGAACACGAACGGAAAGTTCTCGGCGTATACGCGATCGAACAGAGGCGGTTCGCGGGCAGCTTGGGCGCAAGCGCTCTCGCTGCTCGCCGGTCCGGATCCGATCGACTCGGCCGGTCGCCGCCGGGCGGGGCCCATGAAACGAAGCTTGTCGGCGCTCAAAAGCCATACTCCACGCCGAGGCCGACGCGCGGCGACAGCAACGGGATCTCGTGCAGCGTGGCGTTCGCCACCCGGAACTCGCGGCGGGCGAGCGGAACGACGATCCCGACCAGGAAGCAGGCGCGCACCCCTGACGACAGATCCAGCTCCGAATGAATGTCGGCCCGAGCCGCCAACCAGAGCACGTCTTTGGAGGCTGGCACCGTGACGCCCGTGCCTGTGGCGCTCAGGCGACCGGCTTCGACGCCTGCACAGAAGGGGAACCGCCACGGCGCCTCTCTCAACGCCGCGCACCCCTCGGCCCCCGCGACGACCCGGGTGAACTGCCCGCCGGCATCGCCGCGCTCGCTCGCAAGGTCACGCGGCGGCACAATCCCGACCAGGCCGCGCAGCTCGAACGTCGATCCCAGGCGGAGGCCAGCCTCGAGCTCGCCGCCGAACGCCGCAACCCCCAGGCTCGCGAGATCGAGCACGCCGCGCAACGCCACGAGGCCCACCTCTTCGTCGGCGCTCCGTTCGGTAGGCGCATTATCTTGGCGCGCGCCGGTCCGCGCTGCGCTACCCCGCGTTCGGCTTGGGGCGGCGTCGGACTCCCTCCCTCCCTCAGCGCTCTTCGCAGCGGGAAGCTCCCCGGCGGGCGCGTTCCCCGATTCGGCGGGCTCGCGAGGCTTGTGCGGCCCCAGCGCCAGGGACACCACCTGCTCGAGCGCCGCGACGAGCTCTTCGCAGTCGTTCGCGACCAGTGTGCGCCCCTTCGTGGAGTCGCCATGGTCCGCCACCCGGGTGCGCACCGTGAGGCGGAGCGGACCGTCCGTACTTTCGGCCACCTCAGCCTCGAAGTCCACGGGCGGGTCTTCCGCCAGCGGTCCACCGCGCGCCGCCTCGAGCCGCGCGAGCACCTCCTGTTGCCCGGGGCAAGCCGCCGGCGCTTCCCAGCTCAAGGAAGCGGCGCGCGCGGGTGCGCCGCACAGCAGCACGCTGCCGTGGCACCCTAGCAGGGCAAGTCGCACGAGGCGCAGCTCAGGCGGCACGGACGTCCATCGTTCGTTCTACTGTCGAGCTAGCACCACCGCTTGCGAGGAGAGATGCTCCTGCCAATATTCATGTTCGCCAGTGAGCGTGGTCCCCACCTCGTCCAGCTGAAGCTCGAAGTGCACCGCGTACGGGCTGTCGTGGTTTTCCGCCCTGCAGCTCGTGGCCGAGCAGAAGCACCCGGTCGAGAGACTCACGCTGCACAAGAACAGGGCGACACAGTCGACGTTCACGCGGGCGCCGGTATCGGGATTGTCCATGAAACACTGCTTGCTGCCGCTCGAGCGATCGACGCCGCCGCCCCAGTTCTCGAGGCAACGGTACTCGCCATATGGCCATTCGACCGGTGTCTGCAATTGGCACCACGGATCGAAAGCGTCTACGGCATCCACCTCGAAGCGCAAGGTCTTGTCGCTGACGCTCACGTTCTGCAGCGAGTAGGTGATTCCGTCGTAAAGGTGCACGATCATTCCAGTGGCTTCCGCCGCGTCCGCCTGTGCTTCGGGGGGATACCCGACGCTCGGGTCCGTTGGTGGACCTAGCGGCGCGTCGCCCACCAAAAGCGTGCCACCGAGATTGGCATCCAATGTGAGACGCAGCGTCTTCGGGCTCGACACGAAGACCTCGCTGGCCAACGTCCCGACCCACTCTCCCTCGAGTGTGGCGTCGCCAGGCCCTGCGTCGTTGCCCCCCAAATCCACCGCCTCACCGGCGCATCCCAAAGCGGGCAGCACGGCAAGCACTCCAAGCCAGCGCCGCCATCCCTTTCCGAGTCGTTCCATCATGCTGAGCCTCCGTCGGCCCTTGCGGGCGGGCCTTCTCGGAGTGGGTGGCCGACGCCTGCCGTTCCGTCAGAGTTTTTGATGCCCGCCCGGCGCATCGGATTGGGGTCGTTTCTTGCGGCAGCGCTGCGCTGTGCCAAATTGTGCCAGCCTAGACGGTTCTCACGAGGCCTCCGTCGGCGGATCCGTGCGACGAGTGTAGCAGGCGTGAGCCGCACCGCGGTCGACGCGCTGGAAAATCGCGCCTCGTGCGTCACCCTTCCCCAAGAGATCCCAGAAGCATGTTGGATGAGAAAGTCGAGTTTCTGTTCGAAGAGGTGGTTCAGCGCAACGCCGGCGAGGTCGAGTTCCACCAAGCGGTGCGCGAGGTGCTGGAGTGCCTGGGCCCGGTGCTCGCCAAGTACCCGGAGTTCGCTCGGACCAAGATCATTCAACGGATCTGCGAGCCGGAGCGGCAGATCATCTTTCGGGTCCCCTGGACAGACGATCGCGGTGAGGTGCACATCAACCGGGGCTTTCGGGTGGAGTTCAACAGCGCCCTCGGCCCGTACAAGGGCGGCTTGCGCTTCCACCCGTCGGTCAACCTGGGCATCGTGAAGTTTTTGGGCTTCGAGCAGGTCTTCAAGAACGCCCTGACCGGCATGCCCATCGGCGGCGGCAAAGGCGGCGCCGATTTCGATCCGAAGGGGCGCAGCGACGATGAGGTGATGCGCTTCTGTCAGAGCTTCATGCTCGAGATGTACCGGCACATCGGCGAGTACACGGACGTCCCTGCCGGCGACGTCGGCGTGGGGACGCGAGAAATCGGCTATTTGTTCGGGCAGTACAAGCGCATCACGAACCGTTACGAATCGGGGGTGCTCACGGGCAAGGGCATCGACTGGGGCGGCGCGCTGGTGCGGCGTGAGGCGACCGGGTACGGAGCGGCCTTCTTTCTGGAGCAGATGCTGAAGACCCGCAAGCAGTCGCTGGAGGGGATGACGTGCCTGGTCTCCGGCTCGGGGAACGTGGCCATGTACGCCATCGAGAAGGTGCACGCCCTGGGCGGCCTGGTCGTCGCCTGCTCGGACTCCGACGGCGTCGTCCATGACCCCGACGGGATCGATCTCGACCTGCTTCGAGAGGTCAAGGAGGTGCAGCGGGGGCGGGTCCTGCACTACGCCGAAGCTCGAAAGGGGGCCCAGTACTACCCCCGCGGCAACATCTGGGAGATCCGCTGCGACGCCGCGCTGCCTTGCGCGACCCAGAACGAGCTCACCGGCAAGGACGCCCTGGCGCTCATCCAGAACGGCTGCATCGCGGTGGCCGAAGGGGCGAACATGCCGACGACCCCCGAAGGCGTGCGGGCCTTCGCCGAGGCCGGCGTCCTGTTCGGGCCCGGCAAGGCGGCGAACGCCGGCGGCGTGGCGACCTCGGCTCTGGAGATGCAACAGAACGCGAGCCGCGACCGTTGGACCTTCGAGCACACCGAGGAGCGGCTCTCCGAGATCATGACCGGCATCCATGACCTGTGCTTTCAAACCGCCGAGGAGTTCGGGTACCCCGGTGACTACGTGAAGGGCGCCAACATCGCCGGGTTCTTGCGCGTGGCCCGTGCCATGGTCGCCCTGGGTTTGGTCTAGATCGGCGCGCTTCCTGCCGCTCTGAGCCCATCGATGCGGATCCATCTACGATCTTACCTGTTGCCGGTCTTGGCCCTGAGCGGGTTTGCTGCCTGCAAATCCTCGGGTGATGCGGCCGGTTCGCCCGAAGCCGCTCGGAGGCTTGCTCCGTCCCCATCGCAGAGGCCGACGACCGGCGAGCCTCACCAGCCCCCGGCCGGGGCGAGCGCCAGCTCGAAGACCACCGCCGAAAGCGACGTGTCGGAGGCCGCTGTCAAGACACTGCTCGCAGCCTGGCTTGCGGCACAGAACACCGGCGACTTTGCAGCGTATGAACGATTGTATGCAAAGCGCTTTACCGGCATCAAGCGGGTGGGAGCGCACACGGCGCACTTCGATCGCAACGCCTGGATGAAGGATCGAAAGCCCATGCTGCGGCCTGGCGTTCGGGTCGAGGCAGCCGATCCGGTGATCCACGCGGCCGGCGGTTTTGCGCGGGTTCGCTTCCGGCAGACGTTCTCCGCCGGGACGTTCCGGGACGTCGGGATGAAGGAGCTGCTCGTCGTTCGTGAAGGGGACGGGCTCCGGATCGCCCGGGAGGAGATGCTCGATTCGATGGTGCAGGCCGCGGCCGCGCCTTCAGCCGAGCCGCTTTGGTTCGTCCACCAGGGGGACGTCTATCTCACCCAAGGCGTCCCGGAGCGCGCCTTGGGAGGGCCTGCCAGGTTGCTGCCGAGCAGCTTCCCCGGGACCTATGCGGCGGAGCGCCCGCTCGACGCGGCGCGGCTGCCCAGCGCGCTCCGCACGTACGAAGGCCAGAACGTCACGGTGTACCGCGAGGACGGCAGCACTTGCCGATCGCAAATCACCCAGTTGAGAGCGCGGGCGGCCGGCACGCCCCACTTCGGAGTGGTTTCGGAGTGGAACGGGCGCAGCGGGAGCGTCGCCACGCCCGACCAGCGAGCAGCGGAGCTTTGGGAAACCACCGGCAGCAGCGACGCCTACGTCGTCGGCAGGCTCTCCGCCGAGTGCGCCGACGGCCTCTATGCAAGGCCGGTCGAGGCCGAGAGCGGCGGGCAGGCCGCGGTGCCCGCCGAGGGCGCAACGAAGACCGCCGCGCTGGCATTTTTCGCGAAGTTGCCCGAGTACCAGGCCGTGCAGCGCCGGTTCGTCGAATACGGTGGCGAGCCCCAAAGCCCGTGGGAAAGCGTCCACGGCACGGTCACCGTGACCGGCGTTGCTGGCTCGAAGCCACGCCTCGTGGTGGTGTCTGCCGCTGCCGGTCGCGGCTGCGCGGAGTTCGGCGGAGCGCTGAACGTCGCGTTGTTGATCGATACCGAGGCCGCTCCACCGAAGCTGCTTCGGCACCACGTTTTGGAGGCGGCGCAGGAAGCGCTCACCCTACGCCGCGCGGTCGACCTCGACGGCGACGGGGCGCTCGAGCTCTTGACGGGACCGAGCGGCTCGAGGTTCGAGGTTTCGATCTTCGACCTCGACGGGACGAAGGTCAGCCCCAGGACCGTGTTTCAAGTGCCGTACTGGGACTGCCCGTGTTGACGCCAGCGTCGCTCAGGTGACGAGCGCGGCCGCCCCGCGATGAACCGGAAGCCGCTCACTCCCCTGCCTTGACCGCCACCGCTCGAAAGACCTCCCACGGGACCTCGATGGGCGTTCCGTGACGAACTCCAGGAAAGAACACGGAGGCGCTGATGTCAGTCCAGGCGGCTGGCGTATCGAGCGCCAGCGTCGTGCTCGCCTCGAGCGCGCCGTAAGCGCCCTCACCGTACTTGTCGAAATAAATGAACAGGCTCCCGTCCCGCTCCAGGAACGAGGGGCCCTCGGCCGCGTAGTTGCCGGTGAGCGGCGCCGAGGGATCGACCGTCCAGGCATTGGGTCCGAAGAGCTCACTGGACACGAGCGCTCGCAGGTTCTTCTGCCCGTCGGCTTCGTCCTTGATCACCATCATGTAGTCGTCCCCGCGATCGTAGATGGTGGCATCGATGAAGTTCCTGCCCGGCCTCGAGTAGAGGATCGCTGGCTCGGTGAACGTCTGAAAATCGGAGGTGAGGACGTAGTAGATGTCGTGGGGATCGGGGTCCGCGGTGGCGTCGACGGGGGACGACCAGAAGATCATCGTCTGGCCCGTTTGCTCGTCGTAAAACGTCTCCGGTGCCCAGACGTGCTCGACGTTCAGGTCCATGGTGATGTAGTCGGCCGCCGCCCAGGTCACGAGGTCGGGTGAGGTCGCGTGCCCGAGGCCCCGGTCTTGAACGCAGTTGGGCTCGGCCCACGGCACACAGCTCGTCGTCCAGACCAGATGGTAGAGGCCATCGGGCGTGCGCGACAGGTGGGGATCGCGGAACGAGCCGCCCCCGACCGACGCGGGCATGAACACCTTGCCGGCGCCGATCGCGCCCCAGTGGCGACCGTCGTGGCTGTGCGCGAGGCGGAGCCCGTCGCCCCGCCCCTGGGTCACCTCGATGAAATAGGCGAACAGGTAGTTTTTCTGCTCGGGCCGCCCATAGCGATACAGCGCGGCGACTTCGGCAGGCGTGAGCACCCGGGCCATCAGCCCGAGATCGTCCAGAGCGCCGCTCCAGGGATCGCTCGCGACGCCGTCATACAGACCGCGTCCGACACTCAAGCCACCGCTGGCCTGGAAGACGCCGTCCGGACACGTCGCCTTCCCCGAGAGCACCCCATCGACGTAGATCCGCTGCTCTCCGGTCGACGCGCTGTAGGTCCCGACGACAAAGTACCACTCGCCCGCCCTCGGACGGATCTCCCCGGTCGCCACGCACGCGGCGCTGCTCGTCGAGTCGCTCGAGAACGTGGTGAAAGAGAGCCGCTCGTCGTCGCGCTTCTGCAGGAAGAACGCGCTCACCGCGGAGCCGTCCATCCCGACGAACGTGTCGTAGCCGTCCAGTCGATCGAGCTTCACCCAGGCCGAGACGGAGAAATCCTCGGCGGTGTTCAGGACGGGCGCGCCGGTCGCGGCGGTGGCCTCGGCTCCCGTAGTGACGAGCTCATCGCCGTTCGTACCAGCGGCGACGGTCGCCCCGGCGAGCTCGAGCGCCACCGACCCGACCGCGGGGAGAACGGTCTGGCCGGAGACCGTCTCGAAGTCCCAATACGCGGCAAACTCCGAGAGCAGCTGCTCGATGCCGCCGTCTACGGG
>JAEZYZ010000089.1 GCA_023418705.1 Pseudomonadota bacterium
TCGGAAGCGCGCGCGTTCGATCACCTCGGTGTGGCGCGGGCCGCCCAGGCACGGCGCGATCATCAAGAGGCCGGTGAGGTGCAGCTCTCCGCGGGCGACGACGCCGCGGAGCTCCGGGTGCTGATGCACGAGGCGCGCCGCCTTGGCTCGCCGGAAGGCGGCGTCCTCGCTCATGCGCAGCTCGTATTGGCAGTAGGCGTACAGTGTCGCGCAAGCGCGGGCGCGATGGATGCCCCGCTCTTCCACCTCCCCGAGGTGGAAGAGCAGGTCGGCGAGGGTGACGTTGGAGCGCGCCGTGAGCCGACGCACGGCAGCGTGAAGATCGTCATCGGACAGAGATCTCAATGAGGATTCCATGAGATCTTATACACCCTAGATTTTCATGCCCTGAGGATGCGCGCTGTCGAGCTCGAGGCCACGCTGACACCTCGCGAGTCGAATTGCTCACGAAGAGCCGCTACAGCCGCCGCTGGGCAGGCAAGCAGCGCTCTTCGGACAGCGGCGCCGATCCAGCGGGAGCTTTGGCAGCGAATCGTGTCAAGCTCAATCGACCTCAATCGACCTCAATCGACCTCGATCGACTTGGATGGGTGAAGGCTTGAAGCGGTCTCCTGTTCGCTGACGTCCCGGTATCGTTTCAGCGCGCCGCTCGTGCTCGTTCGGATCACCCGTCGTTCGAACCACCGGACGACAATTGAGCCCGTCCCTATCCTGTTTCACTTCACTCGTGCTCGGGCTCCGCGCGAGACACGACGGCTCCGGGGACGATCCACGCCCCCTTGTGATAAGCTACCCCCTAGTTTGATTCACGGCCGGCGTGCGCGCTCTCGGGGAGGACACGAAATCACGCGTGGGAATTAGTGGGGCCTTGGGCGGCCGCGGCGCGCCGCTTCGGTTGGCCTGAAGGCGAGCAGCACCCCGCATCGACGCACTGCCGCCGCGCACGTTGGAAGCTTCCATGTGTCGGTCCATGGCGCGATGCTCGGAGCATGAACGGCAGGACCGAAATCGGGCCCCTCCCTCGTACCGCGCCGGCAAAGTCCCTCGACACGCCGTCCCGACGCCCAAAGACAGGGTCAGCGCAGAAGGCTCGGCGCCCGACGATCAAGCTGATTGTTCCCCGCCGGGCGAAGGCACGCGCTCGTCTCGCCGCGACCGCGCGCACCTGGTTGTCGGTCCGGTCGGCGCAGGCAAGTCCACCTTCGCTACTCGCCTCGCCGCCGAGCACGCCGTCCTGAGACTCACGCTCGATCGATGGACGACGGAGCTGTTTCATCCCGACCGACCGCTCGCCGGAGACATTTTGATCTGGTATTGCGAACGCGCTGCACGCTGCGTCAAGCGGATCGCGGGCGTCACCGAGAACCTGGCCGGCATCGGCGTGGACGCCGTGCTCGAGATCGGCCTCATCCGGCGTGCGGAGCGGGCGCAATTCTATGGCGCCGCGCCGCCGCCGACATGGATTAGGCCAACACTCCGAGGTTCCGCCTGCCAAACGCGGCGCTCACGTGGCGTGGGGCCGCGCCGGCGCGACGGGCGCTCGCGGCGTTCCACTTCCCGCGCCGGCGCGGCGGGTAATCTTGAATTCCCGCGCCGGCGCGGCGGGCAATCCCCCGCCAGCGTGGCCGGCGGTCTCGAATTCCCCCGCCAGCGCGCCGCGCGGTCGCTGGCGGCGTTCCACTTCCCCCGCCGGCGCGGCGGGCGGTCCCGAATCTCCGCCAGCGAGGCCGGCGGTCCCGAATTCCCCCGCCAGCGTGGCCGGCGGTCCCGAATTCTTCCGCCAGCGCGCCGCGCGGTCGCTGGCGGCGTTGTAGCTTCACGCGCCGGCGCGGCGGGCGGTCTCGCGCTAGCGCGGCAACGCTGACGGATCCCCATCCGCCAAGTCGCCGTGAAGGTTCAGCTGAAAGCGCGCAGATGCCCGCATCGTCGCCGCGCCGCGACGCACGTTGGAAGCTTCCGGGTGCGGGTCCATGCCGCGATGCTCGGCGCATGAACGGCAAGACCGAAATCGGAGCTCTGCTGACCGTTGGGGAAGCAGCAAAGGCGATCGACGTTTGCGTGGAGGCACCGGGGGCCACGGTGCTGGCGCAGCTCGAGCACGGCGACGACCGGCACGTCAGCCACGCCGACGTCACCGACAGCGACTCGAGGGTCTCCATCACCGCGGCGGCCTGCGGCTTCGATGGCGACGCGCCGCCCTCCCTGGGTGACACCCCCGCGGTGCTGCAGCCCAAAGACGGCGCGAGCATAGGAGCTTTGGCAGCCGCCGAGCAAGCTCCACAGCGTCCTTTCGGCGACGATTCGCGTTTCGCCGGTCCCCGCCGCGGCCGGGGGCACCTCATCATCGGTCCGGTCGGCGCCGGCAAATCGACCTTCGCCACTCGCCTCGCCGCCGAGCGCGCCGCCCTGAGGCTCACGCTCGATCAATGGATGACGGAGCTGTTCCGCCCCGACCGACCGCCAGCCGGTGACATCATGACCTGGTACCGCGAGCGCGCAGGACGCTGCGTCGAGCGGATCGCGAGCCTCACCGAGGACCTGGTCGACATCGGGGTCGACGCGGTGCTCGAAGTCGGCCTCATCCAGCGAGCGGAGCGGGCGCAATTTTATCGGCGCTGCGCTGCCGCCGACGTGGACTTGACGATCTATGTGATCGACGCGGCCAGGGACGTGCGCCGAGAGCGCGTCATGGATCGGAATCAGTCCCGGGGGCCAACGTTTTCCATGCTGGTGCCGCCCGACGTCTTCGAGCTCGCGAGCGACCTCTGGGAGCCGCCCGACGCCGCTGAGTGTCGGGGGCGCGACGTCCGGTTCGTTCGCACCGACGGGTGACGTCGCGGGCACCAATGATCAATTTCGAAGGACGGGGGATCGATCTTCGGCCGCCCGCACATGGTTTCGGGGCGGACGCGGAGCTCGTCGCTCTGCCCCGGGAGGTATCGTCATGCGAGGAGGGTTGTCCGAGCGCCCGCAGTTGTCCGAGCGCCCGCAGCATCATCGGCTGCCTTTGGGGTCGTTGACCTTGACGGTGCTCTTGGCTGCTTGCGCGTGCGATCAAGGGAGCAGAGCGCAAGCGCCAGCGCCAGCGGCGGAAAAGGAGCAAGAGGAGCCGGCGGACGCCGGGAGCTGCCAACCGGACGCGACCAGCGGCTCGAGCGCGGAGCCTGCCAGCATCATGACCTGCGGGGGCGCCGCCGGTGCTGGCTCACCGCTCATCGACGACTTCGAAGACGGCAATTTACTGAGCCTGCCGGTGGGCGGTCGCAGCGGGGCCTGGTTCACGTACACCGACGGCAGCGCCGGCTGCGTCACGTCGGAGGTCACCGACGCCGGCGACGGGCGCGCGCTGCACCTCCGGGGCAGCGGCTTCACCGACTGGGGCGCCGGCTTCGGCACGGTGATGCGCTGGTCGCAAGCGGATCAGAAGGCGTGCGTGTACGACGCTTCGAGCTACCGCGGGCTGCGCTTCCGCGCGAAAGGCAACGCCAAGCTGCGCGTCAACCTCCAGACCCGCGCGACGACCTTCGAGAGCCGCGGCGGCGAGTGCGCCGACTCCGAGACCTGTTTCGACCAGCACGGGCGCACGCTGTACCTCGAGCCCGAGTGGCGTGCGTTCGAGCTCGACTTCTGCCAGCTGGCGCCGGAGGGCTGGGGCGGCGAGCGGCCGCCGTTCGACAGCTCCGCGCTCGTCATGCTCAACGTCCAGGTGCAGCAGACCGAAGCGTTCGACCTCTGGATCGACGACGTATCGTTCATCGAGAGCAGTGAAGACACCGCCGAAGCGTGCGGCCCGATCTGCCCCGAGCACGAGCTGCCGCTCGGGGTCGAGCCGGCTCCCACCCAGACCAGCACGACCGGCGTCGAGCTCCACACGTTCGAGCAGCCGACACCAAGCTGCGGTGCCGTCACGCGCCGCTACCTGGCGTACGTGCCCGATCGCGCGCGGGGAGCCGACGGCGCGCCCGTGCTCTTGGTGTTGCACGGCTCCTCCGCGGACGCAGAGAGCATGCGCGACTTCATGACGCAGCGGCGCTTCGAAGCGCTCGCCGATCGCGACGGTTTCGTGGTCGTGTACGGCAACGCCGTGCCCGGCCAGGTGACGACGCCCTCGATGCCGAACGGCGGCGCGTGGCGCTTCGAGGGATCCCCAGAAGTCGATGACCACGAGTACTTGAAGCTGGTCATCGAAGATCTGCGGGCGCGCTCGGTCCTGTCCGGCGACAATCCGCTGTTTTTGACCGGGCTTTCCAACGGCGGCGGCATGGTTCTGCACGCCGCGATGGAAGCGCCCGAACGCTACCGTGGCGTCGCTGCCATCGCACCCTATGGCGGGGCGGGGGCAGCGCAGCCGGAGCGGCACTCCAGCTGGGCGACGACCCGCGTCCTGATCGCGTACGCGGAAGCGGATCCCGGTATGCCTTCTCCCGATTACAACCGGATCATCGAGCCGCTGCCGGCCGCTTGGGCCACCGCGCTCGGGGTGGATTCGGCCGCCCTCGAGGCCCCCGTCCGGACCGATCTGCCGGACCGCACGGTCGAAGGCGAGAGCTACACCGGCGACGCGCCGAACGCGCTCGGGACGCGCGAAAGCCGCGTCACCCAAATCGATTTCACCGGCGTCGGCGTCGCCGTGCGCGCGCTCGATCTGGGCCGCGCTGGGCACTTTTGGCCGGTCTTCGAGCACAACGACCCGCCGGACGTGCTCTCCCGGTGGGGGCTCCGCAACCAGGACATCGACGCGTCGGACGCTGTCTGGGAATTCTTTGCGACGGCGTTGTGAGCAGGCGCAACGCGCCCGCCGGGCCGCGGCTGGCGACCGGCCCCACGGCCGTCAGGCGAGGGCTCGCCATCCGGCAGCTTTGGTCTTAAATAGGGTGGAACCCCGAAACCATTCAAGATTTAGGAGTCGACATGTCTCTTCATATTGGCAGTGTCGCGCCGGATTTCGAGCAGGACTCGACGCACGGCGTCATTCGCTTTCATGAGTACCTCGGTTCGAGCTGGGGGGTCCTGTTTTCACACCCGAAGGACTTCACCCCGGTGTGCACGACGGAGCTCGGACGCGCCGGCAGCCTCGATGAGGAGTTCGCCAAGCGCAACGTCAAGATGATCGCCGTCAGCGTCGACGACGTCGAGAGCCACAAGCGCTGGGTCCACGACATCGAGGACACCCAAAACTGCAAGGTCGGCTATCCCATCCTGGGCGACGCCGATCGCAAGGTGTCGAAGCTCTACGACATGATCCATCCGGAAGCGAACGACACGCTCACCGTTCGCTCGGTGTTCTTCATCGATCCGAACAAGAAGATCCGCGCCACCATCACCTACCCCGCGAGCACCGGCCGCAACTTCCAGGAGATCCTGAGGGTCATCGACTCGCTGCAGCTCACCGATGGCTACAAGGTGGCCACCCCGGTCGACTGGCAGCAGGGCGACGACGTCGTCATCAGCCCCGCCGTCCAGGATCCGGAGGAGATCGCCAAGCGCTTTCCCAAGGGCTACAAGGAGCTGCGGCCGTACCTGCGCATGACGCCCCAGCCGGACAAGTGATCCGGCGGCCTTAGAACGCGCCGAGCAGCCCAACCAGCTCGTCGGTGGTGAGCGGAGCGACATGATCCGTGTCGCGGAGCAGGCCATCGGCGAGCTTTCGTTTGCGGGCGTGCAGCTCGATCACGCGGCGCTCGATGGTCTCTTCAGCCACCAGCCGGTAGACGGTGACGGGGCGCTCCTGTCCGATGCGGTGCGCCCGGTCGGTCGCTTGCGACTCGGTGGCGGGGTTCCACCACGGGTCGAGGTGAATGACGTAGTCAGCGGCCGTGAGGTTCAAGCCAAACCCTCCGGCCTTGAGACTGATGAGGAAGAGGCTCGCGTCGCCGTCCTGAAAGGCGCGAACACGCGCCGCGCGCCGTGACGCCGGGGTGCTCCCATCGAGGTAGACGTAGGCGATGTTTCGCTCGTGCAGGTGCTCGCGCACGATCGAAAGAAAGTCGACGAACTGGCTGAACACCAGAGCCCGGTGGCCCCCGTCGACCAGCTCCTCGGCGAGCTCCAAGAAAGCCTGCACCTTCGACGACGCCTGAGGAGCATCGGGAAAGACCAGGCGCGGGTGGCAGCAAAATCTCCGGAGGCGCATGATCTCTGCCAGCGCTTGCAGTTTGTGCTCGCGCTTCACGGCGCTGTCGTAGAGCCGTTCGTGGATCTGCTTGCGCAACAACGCGTAGCGGAGCCGTTCATCGTCGGTGAGCTGGACGGAGAGCTCCACTTCGGTCACCGGCGGCAGCTCGGTCAGGACGTCGCGCTTGGTGCGCCGCAGCACGAACGGCCGGATCAAGCGCTTGAGCGCCGTCGAGGTGCTCTCGGAGGCTTCGCGATCGACCGGGCTCTGAAACCGGCGCCGGAACTCCTGCCAGGAGCCCAGCAGGCCAGGATTGAGGAAGCGGAAGATGCTCCACAAGTCTCCGAGGTGATTTTCGATCGGGGTGCCCGTGGCGGCGATGCGCTGGCCAGCCTGCAGCGCGAACGCAGCGCGGGCGCGGCGTGAGCGCGCGTTCTTGATGAACTGCGCCTCGTCGAGCACCACCGTTCCCCAGCGCACGGCGGAGAGCAGCTCGGCGTCCTGCTGCAGCAGGGCGTAGCTGCAGATCACGATGGTCCCGCTCGCGAGCGGCTCGCCGATCCGTCGCCGCCGCTCGGGGCCGGCGTACTCCAGGGGCGAAAGCGTCGGCGCAAACCTTCGCGCCTCGGCGACCCAGTTGCTCGTCACCGAGGTCGGCGTCACCACCAGCGCGGGGCCGTTCTCGGCATTGGCGACGAGCACGGCCAGCACCTGCAGCGTCTTGCCGAGGCCCATCTCGTCGGCCAGGCACGCGCCGATGCCGAGCTCGCAGAGGCGCCGGAGCCACCGGTAGCCCTCCAGCTGGTAGCTGCGCAGGGTGGCGTCGAGCGCCGGGGGCGCCTCGAAGCGCTCGGCCAGCACCTCGGTCGCTCGCTCGAGCCAGCCTGCAGCGTCGGCGTCGAGCTCGAAGTGCTCGCCGAACGCGACCGCCTCGGTGAGCGCAGGCAGCGCGGCCCGGTGCAGCCGCAGCCCGCCCGCGCCGTCAGGCGCCGCCGCCGCCTTCAGAGCGGCGATCACCCGCCGGATCCGCTGCTCGAGCTCGACGTAGTCGCCGCTCGGCAGGCGCACGAACCGACCACCGGCCAGCGCGGGCGCGGTCACCAGCTCCGAGAGCGCCACCTCCGTCACCGCGTCGAGCGAAAGCCCCCCGGTCAGCAGGTACCAGCCTTTCTTGCTGCGCAGCTGGCCGTGCAGGCTCGCCGAGCCCTGCGCGCCGAGCAGGCGCAGGCTGGCCGAAGCCGGCCATTGCAAGGCGCAGTCCAGGTGCGCGGCCCGTAGCTCCGACAAGAACCCGAGCAGCGCCTCTTCGTCCAACCAGAAGCACGCCTCCGCTTCGCCCGGCGCCCTCGCCTGGGGGTGTTGGGTCAGCGTTGGGCAGGCCTGCAGCAGCTCGTGGTAGCGGGCGCGCTCGGCCTCGAAATCCCGCTCCGAGCTCATGCGTCGGCCCGCGACGAACGTGCGCAAGCTCCGAGGGCCTTGGCCCGCGAGGAAGAAGCGGCCCTCCGGACCGAAGGGCGAGACGCCCACCTCGACCTGCCACGCCCCCGCGCGCGGGGAAATTCGCAGGCATGGCCGCGGATCGGCCTCGGCCCGCTCCGGCCTTCCAAGCAGATCGCTCTCGATCTCGATGTGGTCGGCGAGCTGCCCCAACACCTCGGTCAACGCCGGCGCCTGCTCGACCGGGACGCGCATCCCCCGCGGCAGCGCGTCCATCACGCGAAAGAGCGCCTCCGAGACGCGATAGACGACCAGGCGTGCCGAGCTCTCGGGGATCGCGAACACCCCGGCGCCGTCGCAGAGCGGCTCGGCGTGCAGCTCGATCTGGTTTTTGCGGCTCTGCGTGCGGAGCCGGGCGGTGCCGCGGATCACCTCGACCGGGGACCGCCCGCGCATCGCGTCCACCACGCGCGGGTGGCCGATCAGCCGCTCGACCGCTTCCGGCGAAAACTCCCGCGTGCCGTCGGGGCGGGCTACCGTCGCTTCGAGGACCTGCCTGTCCTCGAGCGGCAGCTCCGCGCGGCGATCCCAGAGCTCGTCGAGCGGCAGGCGGCGGCCGTCGCTCCACCCCTCGCCGGCGCGAAACTCCTGCAGCAGGGGGCGGACCAGCCGTCCGTCGGCCATGTCGACGGCGAAGGCGACCCGCGCCGCGTGAACGTGCGAGCGCCCGCTGATGCCGCTCGCGGCGCGCTCCAGCGCTTCGAGCGCCCTCTGCCACTCGGGCACGGGCGTCACCAGGTCCCACAACCAAAGCCTGGCGCGCGCCGTCCCTTGCTCGACCGCCGCAGGCCCGGGGGCTCGAGCGGCGTATTCGGCGTCCAGCGTCCTTGCCAGCTCGCCCGCCTGCTCGCCGAGCCAGGCGTACCCTGCCGTCACCCAGTCGGCCGCCGCGGACGCCAGGTGCTCGGCCCAGGCGGCGCGGACCCAGCGATCGCTCTCCAAGAGATGCACGCAGAAGCCGAACAGCAGACGCTCCCAGACGCTGCCGTCGGGTCCGATCTGGTGGACATCGATGCGGCGGGCGTCCGGTTCCGGCTCGGTCAAGGCGTCGAAGAGCCGGCGCGCCGCCCGCTGCGCCCCCGCATCTCCCTTTGCTGCTGCCATCCAGCGACGCGCCGATCCGATCGCCGCCCCCGAGCGCTCCGAGCACAGCAGGAGCGCCAAGATCGGCGCTAGCGCGCCAGTCGCTACGGGTCTCTCGCGCTTCGCCTTCGGCGTGCCCTGCGCGTGCCCGGCGAGGGCATCGCGGGCGCGAGCCACGTCACCGTCGAGCACGTGGCCCGCGGCCGTGTAGGCGGCGCGCGCGTCGCGAGCCACCCTCGGCAGCAGCTCGGCGAAGCGCGCGGGCTCGCCGCGGAGCAGGGCGTGCTGCGCCGATACCGAAGCCAACGCCTCCGAGCCCCGTCCGAGCGCCAGTTCACTGAGCGCCCACGCGTAGAGCTCCGAGCAATCCGCCGCGGTCGAGAGCGCGTCTTCGAGCACCCGCTCCGCGATCAGGCGGGCGTCGCTCCGCCACGTGCGCTCGAACCAATCCGCGTCGAAGGGATCACAAATCGAGGCCCGCAGCCATTCGGACAAAGACGCGGGCCCCACCGCCGGGCGGCGCGGCGGTCTCGGAAAGCGCGCCGCGAGCTCGGTCATCGACCCGCGTTGCAACGCCAGCGTGAGCGGCGCGACCGATCGCGCACCGAGCAGCTCACCGGTGAGCGTCGCGATGCTCGGGAGCTCACCTTGCCCGGCGAGGCGGCGGAGCACACGCTCTCGCAGCCACGGCGCGACGCTGAAGCCGTCTTCGACGGGCACCCGCGCGCTGAAGGTCACCGGGCGTACGGCCGTCGCCGCCACCAGAACGCCGGCGTCGACGCAGCGGTGCAGCCACTTCGCTGCGACGCGGTGGCTCGGGGTACGCTCGGGTTGCCAGCGCTCGAACAGCTTGGCGCACGCGCTTTGCCCCAGCACGCGCTCCACCGCGACGGCGCCGAGCACGCGCCAGGTCCGATCGGAGAACGAGTCCAACAGAGCTTCGGCTGGCGTTGCATCGAAGGAGGCCATCACCGAGCCGTTCTGGATAGCCCCACGAGCGTCTCCTAACAAGCGCCGGGCGCCGCTGTTGGCTCCGGCCGCTGACCCGACCCACCGCCTTCGAGCGGCCGCCCTCCCACGCCGAGCCGAGAACGCGTCCCGGTCAGCGACTCCCGACGCTCGCCAGCGTCCAACGGCAGCGATCGAAGAGGCCGGCGAAAAAGTCGTGGCCGTCGAGCTCCGCGGCACCCAATGCAAGCCGGAGGGAAACCGGAAACCCGCCCTTCAACCAATCCGGATCGTAGCGGAACCGCATGCGTCCGCCGTCGTCGCGCAGCACCCCACTTTGCGTTCGTGGCACCAGACGATTGCGCTGCGATCGCTCGCGGTGCGTCGTCCCCAAGCTCACGCCCCAGAATCGACCCTGTTTTTACGTTTTCGTGAATCCTGGGCACTTGGGGTCCGGCGAGGAGCTCCGTTTTACGTATTCGTAAACCGCGAGGGCTCCCCGCCCACCAGGCGCCGGCGTCATCGCGACCTCGACGCGCGGGCGCTTCGGGGCGGTCGGGCCATCGCGCGGCCCGCTCTGGCCGGACCCGCTCGGTGGTCCGGTGATCGTCGGGCGACAGCTCGATCGCCGCGAGCTCAAGCGCGGCGCCAGCGAAACTGCAGCTCGAGCTCCTCGCGGTCGCCCTCTACCTCGTGCTCGACCGAGAGCTCGGCCTCGACCGGCACCGTGAAGCGTCGTTCGAGCACCTGGATGCGAAACGGCTCGTCGCGCTCCAGAGCATCCGCCAGGCGGCGCAGGGTGGCAACGAACTGAGCCTTGCTCGTGATCCGTTCGACGTCTCGCTCTGTCATCCCGCGGATGATGGGTCCGAACGACACGGAACGCCAGCGCGCCAGCGCTCGGGCCGTCAAGCGATCTGGGCCCGAACCTCCTTTCTTTCCTGATACATGTGCCAGAACTTGTCGGCGATCGCGGATGGCTCGAGCGTGGCGTTGCCCGAGTCCCAGGCCGTGCCTTTCACGGTGCCGAGGACCATGACCTCGCCGACGTAGATCCCGTCGTCCTCGAGCTTCTTCGCGAGCAAGCCCACCAGCTTGTGCTTGGCGGAGTTGGCCACCGACAATCCCATCGAGTTTGCCTTGATCCCGAAGGCGTCGACTTTTGGATCGAACAGGCCAAACCCCCCATTGGTAACGAGAATGGCCGAGCCCGGTTGCTGCTTCAGGTCGGGCAACGCCTCCTGAACGAGGACGACCAAGCCGACGACGGCGACATCGAGGGCGCGCCGCAGCTCCGCCACGTCCGCGCTCAGCAGGTCGCCCGCACCGCCGGCGTAGGCATTCCAGTGCAGCGCGGTGATCGGACCGAGCTCCGCCCGCACCCGTTGCGCGAGCTGGCGCACGGCCGCCGGATCCCCGAGATCGGTCGGGAAAGCCGCCGCTTTCACGCCCTTGGCCTGGAGCGCCTCCACCGCCCGGCCGAGGCGCTCGGCGTTTCGCGCCACCAGCGCTACCGAGAACCCCTCCGCGCCGAACCTGTCCGCGACCGCCGCCGAAATCCCAGTGCCATACCCGCACACCACGATCGTCTTCGCCATGGCGCTGAACCTAAAGCGCCATGGCTGGGATGTCGATGATGCTCTCCACCCGGAGAACCCTCGGCCCGCCGCGGCACTGCATCCCGTTGCCCCGCCGGGATGGACGAGGTTGGACTCCGAGGCCCCCCCTAGAGGTCCGGTCGGCTCCCGCTAGCTCTAGAGCGACAAGCGGTTTGC
>JAEZYZ010000306.1 GCA_023418705.1 Pseudomonadota bacterium
GGCCGCCGGGGGGGGGGCGGGGGGGGCGACGCGTGACGCTCGCACTTCAGGGCGCGCCCCGGCATGATACGACAGGTGGTTCCTACGCGCGGCGACTGTGTAGACGGGCGGTACCGTCTTCTCGAGAAGCTCGGCCAGGGAGGCATGGGGGTGGTGTTTCGCGCCAAGCACCTGCTGACGGATCGGATTTGCGCGTTGAAGCTGCTGCGCGCCGAGTGGATGAACGAGGAGCTGTCGCAGCGGCTGTTCGTCGAGGCACGCGCTGCGGGGCGGGTTCGGCACCCCAATATCGTCGAGATCATCGACGCCGGGTACTCGGCTGCTGGGCCCTACCTGGCCATGGAATTTTTGCCGGGACGTTCGCTGGCGTCCCTGCTGCGCGAGCGGGGAAAACTGGAGGTGTCCGACGCCGTCGCGATCACGCTCGCCGTGCTCTCCGCCCTGCAAGCGGCGCACAGCGCGGCCATCGTGCATCGAGACCTGAAGCCGGACAACATCTTCCTCGTCGCTGGTCCAGACGGCTCCGTTGGAGGGCTCAAGGTGCTCGACTTCGGCATCGCGAAGATTTTGGACGCGACGGCGCCGCTGACACAAACCGGGCGCCTGCTCGGTACCGTCGAGTACCTCTCACCGGAACAGGTGACGGGCGAAGCGAGCGTCGATGCCCGCAGCGACGTGTTCTCGATCGGCGTGCTGCTCTTTCAGCTCCTCACCGGGACGACACCGTTCCGCGGTCCGACGCCGATCGTGACCACCTATCGGATCGTGCACGCAGAACCACCGGCGCTCCACCTGGCGGGCGGCCCCTCCGATGAGGGGTTGGCCGCCGTGGTCGCTCGCGCGCTGAAGAAGGCACAGGCCGATCGTTTTCCGAGCGCGGCGTCGTTCGCGGAGGCTTTGACGACGGGCTGGCCGGAGGTCGACCCAGAGCGGGTGCTGCGTCAGATCCGGCTCGACGCGCCGACCGCAATCCGGCGCCCTGGGGCTGCGCCGGAGGAGGGGCTCACGCAACCAGACGGCCCGCCTCTCATGGAGTCGGTCGGCGGCAGCTCCAGAAGCCCTCAGCCTGGGAGCTGGACGCCGCTCGGCGGGAGCCACATTCGGCGCTCAGCGGCCATCGTCACCCAGGCGGGCGCGGAGGCTGCTCCAGCTTCGACCGACCCGGCCCCGTCTCGCGGCATGGCTTCCGGCACCGCGTCGCAGCCTCGCCGCATCAAGGGGCGCGTGTTGCGGGCTTTGAAGCGGGCAACGGTGATGCGCCACGGCACGGAGCTCTGCCTGCGCGCCATCAACGAGCTGAACAGGAGCGCCGGCCCGACTTGGCTCGAGCCGATACGACCTCAATCGTTGTACGATATCCGGCTGTACGACGCCTATTGCTCCGCTCTGGAAGGCCTGGTCCCAGGGCTAAAACCCGAGCATTGGCGGGAGATGGGACAGGCGGCCCTGGAAGCGGAAATCGTCGCCGACGCCCGACATGTCTTGGCGGCGGCGGATCTGGCAAGCTTGATGACCGGCGCGATCGAGGTCTGGTCCAGCCTGTTCGACGGCGGGAGCTGGCACTACGAGCTTCGAGGAACGAGCGCTGTGGAGGTGGTGCTGTCGAACTTCCACCAGGTCAGCGTTCGGCTCCGGTCGTGGCTCGTCGGCCTCGTCGAACAGACGTTCCGCGCCGCTGGCTTTGCGTCCGCCCGCGCGGACTTCGCACCTGCAGCTGGCCCTGCGAACCCGCTGACGCTCCGGATCACCTTTGAGTGACCGCTGCGGTCCGTCTTACGTCGCCATGACGCTCGGACGGCCCATGCGGGCTCTGAACGTCCGAACCGCCTTCCGGACGACGACGGGGTTTCCCAGGACCTGGAGCACGTCGTACCGCTCTTTGTTGCTCAGCTTGAACTCCTTGTCGATCACCCCTTCGGGGTCGGCCAGGAGACGCTCCAGGAACACGGCGTCAGTCACCGCTCGGCTGACGAGCTCGTGGTAGCCCGCTGCCGCGCGCCTTGCGCGCGGGGCCTTTTTGGCCGAACGTCGCTTGCGGGCGGGCGACTTTTTGCTGGCCCGTGCGCGCGTGCTGCTCTTTTTGGCTGCGGTGCGCTGGGTGGTTGTCTGCTTTTTGCGAGTCTTCTTGGCCGCCTGCGCGCGGGCGCCGGTCTTTTTTGCGGTCTTCTTTCGTCGAGTTGCCATCCGATCGCTCTCCTTGAAGCCGGCTCGTCTGCAACGCGGGGAAGGGTGGGCGCCCCCGAGCGACTACCGCAGCCAGCCGAGCCAATAAAACATCCCCCTTGTAGTGCGTCAATTCTTCGATGCGCTCGTCGGTGAACGCATCGAAGGCCCGCATGCCCATGGCGCGTCCAAGGGGACGCGCCTCTTCGTGCAACCGAATCGCGCGGGAGAGGACACGCTCGCAGACGTCGGTGTGCAGGGCGCGCGCGCACAGGACCTCGAAGTCCCAGGCGTTCTCCTCGGGCAAACCCTTCTGCAGCGCGGCGATGACATAGGTCCGCATTCGCGCCTCGAGATCCGCCTCGAGCCCGGTCAGGTCGTTCGTGATGCCGTACGCTTGGCCCAGGCGGTGAATGAGCGTTGGCACCCGAGGAGCGTCCGACCAGCTTCCTTTCAGGGCAAGCACGGCATAAAGCGGGATCTCGGCGACAGCGACCTTGCGTGCGTGCGCGTCGAACAGCGGCGTCGGATAGGCCCTCGTCGCCCGCGGCCGGCCGAGCTCCGTGCGCTCGGCGGCGGTCGCCTCCGTAAATGTCGTCCAGGCGCGCGACGCCAGCCGCCAAAAGCGCCGATCGGAGGTGCAGCGGCGAAAGCCCTCGAGCGCGTCCCAAACGAAGGCGTTGCCGAGCAGAAGCCAATCTCGGTGTCCCCGGGTCTCGGGCTCGTCGAGGTTGTCGTCCTGAATGCGAACATAGAAGTAGAGGAGCGCCGTGGCCTCCAGGACATCCAGCAGGCGACGGCGGTCCACACCGCGACCCAGCCAGATCGGTAAATACAAGAGGGGCGGCGTGCCTTCCCTGGAAAAATAGCGGCGCTCGCGGGCCTGGATGTGGACGAAGAAGCTCTTGCCTTGGCGAGCGATCTCGGTCGGATAGGCCGCGACTCGGCGCTCCAGGCGGTCCCAAAGGCGATGGATGAGCGCCTCGTGCTCCTGGTAGACCCTCATCAGCCGGCGCTCACCATGGTTCGGGTGCGCAGCGACGGTGCCAGATCGATGGCGTATGCGGGGAGCGACCCCAGCATCGGGTCCGAAGGAACCGGATGGCTGTGATAGAGCCCTTGGATCGCCTCGTGCACCGCCTCATCGACCAGGATCTCGATCCCATGGCGACTGCCGAATGCTTGCAGCCGCTCTGCCCGGGTTACGGCCTGTCCGATGACCGTAAACTCCATCCGCGTCACAGAGCCGATATTTCCCGCGACGACGGTGCCCTGAGCGATGCCGACGTGAATGCCGAGCTGGGCGTCAGCGGTGGGTCGACCCAGGGCGTGCAGGCGCATCCGTTCATGCATCTCGAGCGCCGCCCGCACCGCGGCCCCTGGAGCATCGGCCAGCTCGTAGGGGACCCCGAAGATGGCGGAAAGGCCTTGCCCGGAGTAGCGGTCGAGCGTGCCGCCGTAGCGGAAGAGGATCTCGACCAAATCCGACAGATAAGTGTTCAGCAGCGCCACCACGGACTCGGGATCGCGGCTCTCCGTGAGGGAGCTGAAGTCATGTATTCCGACGACGAGGATCGTCGCCTGCTGGCGCTCGCCACCCAGGGTGGCGCCCTCGGCTTCCTTCAGCACCTGGTCCAGAACGGGCGCAGACAGGTACCGCCGGTAGTGCGCCTGGCGCCGTTCGAGCTCCCGCCTCTGCACGGCGTCCAGCGCTGCGCGTACCAGGAGACGTCGGGCGTTGCGCGACACCCAGGCCGCCAAAACGCCAGAAAAGGCGATGAAGACGACGATCATGACCTGATCGCCCAGAGCCACCACCCCTTCGCCGTACGTGGCCTGTTCGGAGACGTTGACCGACCCCCGCGAGAGCACCCAGCCGAGCACGGCGGCTCGCTCGATCGCGGCCACCCCAGCGGCGAAGAGAGACAGCCTCGCGCTGTACTGCAGCCCCGTCAGGATGTTGAACATCACGTAGAGCACACCGAAAATCGGCGCGAGGAGGGTCTCGTAGGCCCCGGAGTGGTTGTAGAGGCTGGCGATCGACTGAACGGTGACCACGGTCATGTCGCCGACGACCCCCGCGTACTTCAGCCATGGCGGGTGGATCCCCCGGCGTGTCATCGCGAGTCCGAAGCCGGAGAACAGCAAGTACACCAGGCCAGCAGCCACCCCGATGACCGTGGTCGTCAGGGTGTTCGATGAATAAAGCGCCAGGCAGTTGATGATCCCGAACCCTCCGATCACCAAGCGGACGATGAAGGTCGTCTTTTCCCCCTGCTGGCGCTCCGCTTCCAGGATCGCGTTCACCTCTACCGGCAGCACGCCTTCGGTGTTCGACAGGGCCCAGTTCCGCGGGATCATGCCGCTGCACGTCCCAATGCTCGAAGTACCACGGCGGTCACGTAGACCTTTCCGGTGTACCACAAGCTCTGCGGCGCCGGCTGCAGAGGGAAGGAGCCATCGCCTGCTTGTTGCCCTACGAGCCACCGCGCCCCTTTGCCAGTGGCGCTTCGCACGCGGTCGTCGCGAGACGAAGCGGCCAGGGTGAGCATGGCCAAGGCGGTCGGCAGTGCACTCGATGGGGAGCGGCGAGTCCCGAACCCCCATCCTCCGTCGCTATTTTGCCGCCTCACGACGTCGTCGAGGATCTGCCTCCGACCGACGAGCGGGGCGGCCAAATGCGCCGGATAAAAAGGAGTCCCGTAGAAGGCCGAGTGCCCCTGCCAAATCGCTCGGTCGCCGAGATCCTCGAGCAGCGCCGAGAGCCCTCGGCGCTCGAGCTGCCGATACGCTCCTGCAAGCGCGTTGCGCTCCCCCTTTTTCGACCGGAGTGCTGTCAACGCCCAGGCCGTGGTCGATGGACCGGTGAGGTAGATGTCGTAGCCGCCGCGAGCGTCCACGATGAACGTTGGAAATCGCCCGTCCGGCAGCGCCAGCCGCAGCAGGGCTCTTCGGATTCTGGGGTGATCGCCCGGCAGCGCCAAGATAGCCGCGGCCGTCGTCTCTGCGCAGGGACCTCGGCTGCGGCTGGAGTGGGAGAGGCTGCCGTCCGCTAGCAGGCTTCGCAGGACGAAACGCTCCGCGCCGCGGTGGCGCCGCCCGAGCTCACGCAGGCTCAGGATCGCATTGACGGTGTTCCAGATGTCGGCGCCTCCGCCCAGGAAGAAGCGATCCGCGGCGCTCCCGCCGTGGCGGAGGACCGCCAATGGGTCGTCGACGACCTCGGTGATCGCTCCTGATGCCTGCTGGCAGCTGGAGAGGAAATCTGCACCGCGGCGTCGCGCTCGGTCGAGCAGCAGACCCGAAGGCTCCTGCCGCCGGGCCGGTGGTTGAGCCACCCGGCTCGGTCTGTCGAGCGAGAGAATCATTTTTGACCTCCCAGCCCGTGACGGACGACGGGTGTCGTGGGGGCTGCGCCGGGCTGTGCGCCGGATTGCCATCCTACCTTCGGGTGCTTACGTCTACACCGCCTAAATGTCTTTGAAGTTCGTTCGTTGCCCGGATTGCTCCAAGGTGCTGGTGGCGTCAAAAGCGGCGGGGGCGTGGCAAGCCTGGTGCCCCTTTTGCCGCAAGCTGCTGCAAGGAGCGGAAGTAGAGGCTTTGTTCGGTTCGATGACGCCGGGACCGCTGTTCGAGCCGAGCTCGGCGCCGCGCAAGCGTCCCAAAAGCTATTGAGCTCCCGGTGAGGGCCCTTCGGCAGGGGCGGAGCCATCACCATCCCCTGCCGTGCGCGGTGCGGCCAGCAGGGCGGCCGCTGCCAGCCCGAGCGGTTGAACGATCAACAGCGCGAGCGCCCATCGGACACCGGCCGCGTCCGCGACGAGCCCGAGCACCAGCGGGGCTCCGATCGAGAGCGGGGTGAAGAGGTGACCCGCCGCGTGCACCGCGCCCGATCGCCCGGGCAGCGCCCGGTACGCCTGCGCCGAGGCGATCGGGTACATCGGCGCCGCCGTGGCCCCGACCAGCAGGAACAAGAGCGCCGAGAGCCAGACGTTCGGCGCCAGCAGCCAGCCGACGTAGACGACGGTGCACGCGGCGCTGGTCAGAAACAAGAGGCGCAGCGGCGGCCACCGCGCGAGCAGACGATCAGAGAGCGCCGCGCCCGCCAGGGCACCGGCGACGCCTGCCCCGACGACCAGCGAGCGCTCGATCCCGTCGGCGCCCAGATCGTCGCGCAGGTGCAGGACGGCGAAGACCACCACGATTTCGTCGAGCAGATCGCAGAGCGTCGTGGCCAAGAGCCAGAACAGGAGCGTCCGGTTTTTCAGCGCCAGGAGGAACGCAGCGACGAGGCCGGGGGCCGCGCCCGGTTGTGAGCGCTGACCGTCGACCGCGTCCGCAGCCTCCTCTTCGTCCAGCGGCTCGCTGTCTGGGAGCGGATCGGGGAAGCGCTGCACGGCGAGCAGCAGCGCCCAGACGAGCACCAGGATCCCGACGAACCCGTAGGCCGTGCGAAATCCCAGGCCGGTGGCGGCCAGGCCGGCGAGCAGCAGCGGCGCCAGCAGATCGCCGGCCTCTCCGAACAGTGCCCAGCGCGCCAGGATGCGCTCCCGCTCGTCGGGATGAGCGTCCGACAGCGTGGCCTGCGAGAGGGCCACGCCGCTGCCGCTGCCGACGAACGCCAGCGACAACCCCACGGTGACCAGCATCAGGCTGTCCGCGGCCGCCATCACGAACGCCGCGGCGGCCATCGCGAACAGGCCCCCGCACACGAACCACTTGCGAGGGTATCGATCGGCGAGCAGGAACAGAACGGGCTCGACGCACAGCGCCACCACGCCCGGCACCAGGAGCAGCGCCGAAACCGTGAGCGCGTACGACGCGCCGAACGCTCCCTGGACGTCGGCCGAGCCCACCGATGGGACGCCGCTGTACAGCTCGTCGAGCAGCTCCACGCCGAGCAGCAGCGCCGTCAGCGTCAGCAGACGGCGCGCGGCGGGCGCGACGGCGAGGGTGTTCGATCAGATGTGTTCGGTCTCGCGGCGGCTCATCAAGTGAGCAGTGTAAGCGCGAGCTGCCGGTGCGCCCAGGGGTTTTCGTGCGAAGCTCGGGGCGACCGGCTCGGCCTCGCGTCCGTTCCGCTGCTGCCGCTCGCACCTGCTCATGACCTCTGAAGGCTCCTTCGAACCCGTGCTGCCGGACGATCTGCGCGGGCGCTGTCCGCCCGAGCTGGTCGCGCGCCTGGTGCGGTACCTGGAGCTTTTGCTGAGCAAAAATGCCGAGATGAACCTCACGGCGCTGCGCGATCCCGCCGAGGCCTGGGCGCGCCACGTGGTCGAGAGCTTGCAGCTCCTGCCCGCGATCGGCGCTCCCGAGCGCGCGCTGGACGTGGGATCGGGCGGCGGGATCCCGGGGATGGTGGTCGCTGCGGCGCTGCCGCAGGTGCGGGTGACCTTGCTGGAGGCCACGGCGAAGAAGGCGCGCTTCCTCGAGCAGACGGCGGCGGCGCTCGAGCTCTCGAACGTCGACGTCGTGTGCCAGCGCGCCGAGATGGCCGCGGCCGCGGGGTCTGCGCTGCGCGAGCGCTACGACGTCGTGACGGCGCGCGCGGTGGCTCCGCTGCGCGTGCTGCTCGAGCTGACGGTGCCGTTCGCGGCCGTCGGCGGACGGATCGTGGCGGTGAAGGGCGAGCGCGCCGCCGAGGAGATCTCCGGCGCGCGGCGCGCGCTCGAGGTGCTGCACGCCCGTGTCGAGAGCACCCTCCGCACGCCGACCGCGACCGTCCTGGTCCTGACGAAGCAAGGACCAACCCCTGTGCGCTATCCCCGCAGACCCGGTGAGCCGAAGCGCCGCCCGCTGTGAGAGGCCGGCTTTCGGCCGGATCGATTCAGGCGCTGGCCATCAAAACGAAAGCCCGTACGATATCGAGGCCACGTTCTTGCTCACCGTCAGCTTGGGCAGCCAGGCGGACCCCGTCGCGCCGGCATCCGGACGTTGCAGGAACGTGTACACCGCCAGTCCGCCGAGGGCGATCCCAACCCCGCCGGCGATGTCGGCGAACAAGAGGCGCCGATCGATCGGCGCCTGCGTGCCAGGACGGCACGCCGGCGTGCAGCTCTCTTCGGCGTCGGCCTTGAGCGACAGCGCCGAGACCAGCAACGAACCGGACACCACAAAGGCGGCCAGCGCTCCGCCCGCGAAGACGTAGGTGACCGTCGGGATCGGTCGCGGAGGATCCGCGGCAGCCTGGGGGGCGCTCGACGGGCCCGCCACAGCCGGCGGGGACGCTGGGGGCGGCGCCGATCGCTTCGGGGGCGAAGCGGGGACGTCGGCCGGCGGAGGCTCGACGCGACGCTCGAACGACACACGCACGACGCGGTTCTTTTCGCCCGGCAAGAGCTCCACTTCGCGCTCGATCGGCGAAAACCCTGGCATCACGAAGCGCAGGTGGTGGCGCCCCGGCGACACTTCGATCGGACGCGGGCTCTCGGGCAGCTCGACCGTTTCGCCGTCGAGCTCGAATCGGACGGGAGCCGTAGGGCCCCCCTCCTGCTCCAGCAGGATGAGCAACGTCGGCAAAATGCGCGTGAGCTCGTCCAGCCAGGCGCGGCAATCCACGCGGATGGCGACCGGGCACCGCTCCTCGGCGCAGCGGGTCATGAGCTCCCGCGCCTCGCTCCACTGCTCCTGCAGACGCAGCAGCCGAGCACGCTCGTGCTCGTCCACGCAGCGCTCGACGGCCTCAGCGGACATTTCCTCGCCAGCCGCTCGGGATGGCTCCGCGTGGGCAGGCCCGCAGAGAAGCAACCCGCAGCCGAGGGCCACGCGCAAGCACGCCAGCATGCGACTCATGGATCGAAGCGTTACCCCTGTGTGATTGGGCAAACGGCCGACGTCAGCGAGCAGAGCCCGCGGCACCGGAGCCCTCCCGCAGGACGCCCGGCCGGAGTGTCGAGCCCGCCTGCGGTTAGAGCGCAGGTCCCCCCCTTCGTCAACTGAAGCCGTTGCCCCACGCGGAAAGCTGCGGCCTAATTTAGCGGCGGCGTGAAGGTCTTCGATCGCGGCATCTCTAAGAGAGACAGGAACTCCATGAGTGAGGTGCCGTTCGCCGAAGATCCGCCCCGGCTGGCCGACCAAGATGGCTCGATTCGGACGGTGATGCGGCTGGCCGAACCGGCTTTTGGCGAGGGCCTGAGCGCGGCCACGGCCTGGGGACGGCTGCGCAGGCGGCAACGGCGGCGGGAGCGTGCCCGCACCTGGAGCGTGGCCACGCTCGGTGTGGCGGCGAGCGCGGCCGCGGGCTTGTACGTCTCCCGCCCCGAACCGCCGCCCCCCCTGAGCCTGGCCCGGGAGCCCGTCGCGATTTCGGCCGAGCCCCCGCCGGCCCCATCGGCGCCGCCGGCGCCCTCCGCATC
>JAEZYZ010000320.1 GCA_023418705.1 Pseudomonadota bacterium
GAGCAGCGGCGGCCAAGGCGCTGGCGGCGCGAGCACCGGTGGGCAGGGTGCCGGCGGCACGAGCACCGGCGGCACGAGCAGCGGCGGGGCAGGGCCGGGGGAGCCCACGGCCTGCGGCATTCCGGCCGCTGGGGCTCCTGGCGTCGCGCCGCCGTCGGGTGCCGCCGACGGCCTGACCGTCCTTGACTGGGCGGGCTTTGCGGCGGCGGTGTCGTACACGTTCGACGACGCCAACAGCACCCAGATCCAGAACTACGACGCGCTCCAGGCGCTCGGCGTGGGGATGACGTTTTATCTGCAGACCGGCAAGTCCGAGGCGGCCGATCCGGTCTGGGCCGAGGCCGTCGCCGACGGGCACGAGCTCGGCAATCACACCCAGTCGCACGGGCAGACGGCGTCCGCCGGCGACATCGACGCTGCGACGGAGTTCATCCTGGATCGCTTCGGCGTGACGGCCTACACCATGGCCGCGCCCTACGGCGACGCGAGCTACGTCAGCTTCGCGGAGAGCCGGTTTTTGATCAACCGCGGCGTCAACGGCGGCCGGATCACCCCGGGGGGCAACTCGAACCCGTTCAACCTGCCGTGCCACATCCCGGCCGAGGGCGCGAGCGCCGACGCGATGAACTCCGTCATCGACGCGACCCGCACCGCGGGCGCCTGGCAAATCGTGTTGGTCCACGGCTTCACCGGCGGCAGCGACGGCGCCTACCAGCCCGTGGCCCTCGACGCCTTCCTGAGCCACGTCGAGCACGCCAAGTCGTTCGGCGATCTGTGGATCGACACCGTCGTCGACGTGGGCGCCTACTGGATCGGCCAAAAGCTCGTCGACGCCGCCGAGCCCGCCAGCGCCGAGGGTGGCACCACCTGGTCGTGGACGCTGCCCGATCACTTCCCGCCAGGCAAATGCCTGCGCGTCACCACCAACGGCGGCACCCTGACCCAAAGTGGCGCCCCGGTCGCGTGGAACGATCACGGCTACTACGAGATCTCGCTCGACGCAGGCAACGTCACGCTCGCTCCCTAGAGGAGTTGGGGTTCGACCGTGGGTGAGGTCTCCGTCGGGATCCCGTGCGGCAGGGGCTCGGATTGCCGAACGAACCGCCAGCGGCTACCTTGATCGCATGAGCGATCCGCACGCCACCGAGCGATTTTTCAGGGTCGTTGGCAAGCGGCAGCGACCACCGGCCGGCAAGCCCCCGCCGCCAGCCACCCGCAACGCGATGACCCAGATGGCGGCCTACCGCACCCGCGTTCCCAAAGGAATCTTCATCTACGCGAGCCACGAGGCGGCCAACCGCGACATGGAACGCTGGCAGCTGGAGGCGATCCGCGCGCGCCAAGCCGAGCTCGAGCCCGGCGGCACATGACGAAGACTTGGAGGGGATGCGCGGAGTGAGGCGTTCAAAATCGCCGCTCGATCGCGAGGCGGGCGAGCGGGCCGCCGGCGAGCTCCTGGCAGTCGCAGTTCGGCTCCGCAGCGAACGTCACGTCCGTCACGCCAAACCCCAGGCTTCCCTCGATGAAGGTGCTCCCGCTGCCGCCGTCGCCGCTGACGCGTGCGCGGTAGCCCGCCGCCGCTCGAACGTAGAGATCGGCCGCGCCGAGCCACGCCACCAGCGTGCCCCGCTGACTGACGGGCGCCTCCACCCGCAGGTCGAGGTGTCCAAACTGAAGCCGATGGTCCGGCGGAGGAGGGGACTCGCCCGCTGGATAGGGCCCCGGCACCTCGTCGATCGCCGCGCTGGCGCTGACCTGTAGGTTCAGCCCGTCACGCCAGCCCAGCCGAGCGCCAGCGCCAAACGCCGGGCGGGCATATCCCATGTGGAACACCGCGCCGATCATCGGCCCGATCGCGAAGGCTTCAGCGTCGTAGCTCGCGTGAGCGCGCGCCAAGCCCGTCGCGCGGTGCGCGCCGCCAGCGATGCTGAGCCCGATCGGCGCCAGCGACAGTTCGAGCGCGTAGGGCGCCGCACCGACGTACCCCATCGCCAGGCTCGTTCCTGCAAAAGCACCCGAAGCGGCACCAAACGCCTCGGGAGCCGCGACGCCGTAGGCGAAACCGCCGCGGCGCCCGGGTGCGATGAGCGAGGTCGACGGCGCCGCACCTTCTGTCTCAGCGCCGAACGCATCGGTCGGCGCCGCGAGCAGCGAGAGGGCGAAGAGAGCCGCGCCGACGCCGCTGCTGGCCGAGTGTCGACGAGAAGAGACACTCGCTGTGCGCAGCGCGGCCCACAGGTGTTGTCCGGTGGCAACAGGTGCACAGCGCCGGTCGGAAAAACATGGAGAATGCAGCAAAACACGGGAACGCAGGGACATGCTCGACCTGCCTTCAGCAACGAGCGTGCCACGGTGTCGAATCGCACCGCCCGGACGAATTGCGGCTGCGGATCGGCGCCGCAGGCCGTACCCTCGCTCACATGAGCGCTGCGGAGATCGAACAACTCAAGGCAGAAATCCGTCAATTGAGGACGATGGTGTGGCTCCTGCTCGGCATGACCGGCGATCGCTTCGCCGCGTCGCCCGAAGACAGCGCCGCCTTCGCTCAGAACTGCATCAACTCGGCCGCCACCACCATGGGCCGCCCCGAGCCTGCGTCCCAAGACGAGACCGGTCAGGTGGTGATGGAGGCCCTGAGGTTCTTCTGGACCGGAGATCCGCATCGGGATCCCGCGGAGACGGTCGGCCCCGAACGGCACCAAGTGTAGTCGGTGGAGCGTCCCGGTAGTGCGTGGCAGAGGAGGCTACGCACTGATGATCCCCTCGAGAGTCAGGGTATCGGTGCTATCCTCCCGTATGGAGGATCCTTGAAATGAAAACCTTAGCTTCGAAGTTATTTCCGCTGGTCGCGCTGGGGGCAAGCCTCGGTGCATTTTCCGTTCAAGACGCGCACGCCTGCGAAGCCCCGCTCGGGGGCATCACCGCACGCTCCGCGTGGCCAACGACCGGAAGTGTCGACGTGCCCATCAACACGGGGATCGTCGTCGCCTACGACTCCGGAACTCTGCAGGAAGACACGCTCTTCCCCGCCGAGGCGTTGGCGCTGCGGGCGAAGGGCGCTGCTCAGGCGGTCGCCGCCCAGGTGACGGTGATCGGCCGCGACCTCTTTCTCCTGCAGCCCTACGACGATCTGGAGCCCCTGACCGAGTACGAGCTGGTCGACGATTGGGGAAAAATCCCCTGCGTCCCCTGGGAGGACGGCACCGACGCTTACGACGCGCGCTGCGGCACCGGGGAGGCGACGGCGTTCGCGACGTTCGTGACCGGCAGCGATCGGGACACGACCCCGCCGGCATTCTCCGGCATCGAGCGCAGGGCGTGGATTACGCACGGATCACGCCGCCTCTCGGACGTTGGCCACGTAGCAGCGTGAGAGCTGGGTCCAGAATTTCGGCAGACGGCCGCTCTGATGCAGTGCTCGCAGGGTGAGGGCATTTCG
>JAEZYZ010000348.1 GCA_023418705.1 Pseudomonadota bacterium
GCCACCCCCAGGTCCGCCGCCGCTGGCCTCGCCGCCGGGGCCTCGGGCCGCCCGCGGGCCGGGCAAGCCGCGCCGAGTCCCGGACGGGCGGCCGTTTGGCCGGTCAGCGGGGGCGGCGCAGAGCGGCCCCGATTCCGGGAAACAGCCTGGCCTGTTCGCCGGTTCCAGCTCGGATCCAGACGTCCTCTGCCTGCTCGAGGCCGTGCGCTCCGGAGCCGCCAACGCCGATGCGGTCTGTCAAAAAACGGGCCTGGGCGCGGCGCGCGTGCAACATCTGCTCTTGACGCTGGAGCTAGAAGGCGTCTTAGTTGCCGACTCGGAAGGTCGCCTAAAACTTATAAGCCACTGAAATTATTGGATTTTGACAATCCGCTCCGCGAATTCGGTCTTGCGCCCCCCGGGCGAGGATCGCATGCAGTTGGGGGAAAGGGTTCTCGAGCTCATGGGCAAGACGCTCGTCGTCGTAGAGTCACCGGCCAAGGCCAAGACCATCAAGAAGTACCTGGGACAGGGCTTCGAGGTCGTGGCGAGCAAGGGCCACGTCAAGGATCTGCCCAAGAAGATGGGCATCGACGTCGAGAAGGGCTTCCGAGAGACCTACGAGGTCATCGAGAGCAAGGCGAAGGTGCTCTCCGAGCTCAAGACCTTCGCCAAGAAGGCCGACCGCCTGCTGCTCGCGACCGACCCTGATCGCGAGGGAGAGGCCATCGCCTGGCACCTGGCCGAGGAGCTGAAGCGTCCCCAGCTCGACGTGCAGCGGGTGGAATTCCACGAGATCACGAAGAAGGGGGTGCAGGCGGGGCTCGAAAAACCGCGGGCGCTCGACGAGCACCTCTATGACGCCCAGCGGGCCCGGCGCGTGCTCGACCGCATCGTCGGCTACGACGTGTCCGCGCTGGTCTGGAACAAGCTCGCGTTTGGCCTCAGCGCCGGCCGGGTTCAGTCGGTCGCGCTGCGGCTGATCGTCGAACGCGAACGGGAGATCGAGGCCTTCGTTCCCGAGGAGTACTGGAACGTCTCGGTCCCGCTGCGCGGCACCACGCAGCAGGTGGTGACGGCGCGGCTCGCCCGCGCCGACGGCGAAAAAATCGAGGTCCATGACGGCGAGCTGGCGGCGGCGCTGCGCGAGGATCTGACGAGCTCGAGCTACCGGGTGACCCAGGTCACGCGCCGCGAGCAGAAGCGCAACGCGCCCGCTCCTTACACGACCAGCAAGCTGCAGCAGGACGCCACCAGCTACCTGCGCTTCACCACCAAGCGCACCATGAGCGTCGCTCAGCGCCTCTATGAAGGCGTCGACCTCAAGAAGGACGGCGGCCCGGTCGGCCTCATCACCTACATGCGCACCGACTCGACCCGCGTGTCGCAGGACGCCATCGACGCGGTGCGCGAGCACATCGGCTCGACCTTCGGGCAGAAGTTTCTGCCCGCCAAGCCGAACGCCTTCAAATCCAAGAAGAACGCGCAGGAAGCGCACGAGGCGATCCGCCCGACCTCGCTCGAGTTCACCCCGGAGCTGGTCCGGCGCCACCTGACCGACGAGCAGTTCAAGCTGTACAAGCTGATCTGGGATCGCTTCGTGGCCTCCCAGATGACCCCCGCCGTCTACGATCAGACCGGCGTCGACATCGAAGCCAGCGTGACGCGCAAGGACAAGCGGTTTAGCGTGATCGGGCTGCGCGCCAGCGGCAAGGTCTTGAAGTTCGCGGGCTGGCTCGAGCAGTACCAGGGCGGCAAGTCGAAGAGCGACAAACCGTTCGGAGAGGACGCGCCGAAGGAGCTCGCCGGGGAAGACGACGAGCCGGAGTCGCAGCGGCGCCCGACCAACGGCGCCTCGGCCAAGAGCAACGGCGCCGCGCGCGCCGCCGCTGACGAGGACGACGACAGCTTGCCCGAGCTGACGGAAGGGGAGACGCTCAAGCTGGTGCAGCCGCCGGGGGTGATGACGGAGCAGAAGTTCACCCAGCCCCCGCCGCGCTACAACGAAGGCTCGCTGGTGCGGGAGCTCGAGAAGCGCGGCATCGGCCGCCCCAGCACCTACGCCGAGATCATCAGCAAGGTGCAGGCCCGCGACTACGTCGAGAAGCTGCCTGGCGGGCAGATGAAGGCGACGGACCTGGGCAAGATCGTGATCGACGGCCTGGTCGGCACGCAGCTCGATTTCATGGATCCGGACTTCACCGCCAAGATGGAAGAAGATCTGGACGAGGTGGAGGCGGGCCGTCTCGATCGGGTGAAGCTGCTCGAGCGCTTCTATCAGCGCTTCCGGGAGGTGCTCGACACCGCCAAGAAAGAGAAGCGCTGGGCGCCCGAGCCGGAGCGCACGGAGTTCGCGTGCCCGGAGTGCGGCTCCCCCATGCTCAAGCGTTGGAGCAAAAACGGCTGGTTTTTGGGTTGTGAAGCCTACCCGAAGTGCAAACACACCCAAGATTTGTCGGCCGAAGGAACGCCGGCCGAGCCGGAGCTCACCGACTACAAGTGCGACAAGTGCCAGCGCCCGATGGTGATCAAGTCGGGACGCTACGGGCCCTTCCTGTCCTGCAGCGGCTACCCGGAGTGCAAGAACGCCAAGCCGGTGCCGCTCGGCATTCCCTGCCCCAAGTGCCAGGGCGACATCATCGAAATCCGAGCGAAGAAGAAGGGCGGCAAACCCTTCTACGGCTGCGCGAACTACCCCCAGTGTGACTTCAAGGTCTGGCAAAAGCCGGTGCCGGAGCCCTGCCCGCTCTGCAAACATCCCTTTTTGGTGCACGGCGGCGGCAAGAAGAACCCGAAGCTCATCTGCCCCCGCGGCAAAGAGTGCGGCTACTCGCGCGGCGTCGAGGAGCCGGCGCCGTCGCAGAGCGACGGCGGCAGCGGCGCCGCCGAGGGGCGCCGCTCCGAAGCGGCGCAAGCGTCCGTGGCCCCCTGACGGCGCCCGCCGAGTCGCATGCAACGGGTCACCGTCATCGGGGCAGGTCTGGCCGGCTGTGAGGTCGCGCTGCAGCTGGCGGCGCGCGGCGTCGCGGTGCGGCTGATCGAGCAGAAGCCGAAAGCGCGCACGCCGGCGCAGACGAGCGATCAGCTCTGCGAGCTGGTGTGCTCCAATTCCTTCCGGGGCGCGGCGCTGAGCAACGCGGTGGGGTTGCTCAAGGAGGAGATGCGGCGGCTCGGCTCGTTCGTCATGGCAGCGGCCGACGCCACGCGCGTGCCGGCGGGCGGCGCGCTGGCGGTCGATCGCGAGCGCTTCAGCGCCGAGATGACCCGGCGCATCGCCGCCTGCCCGCTGATCGAGGTCGAGCACGCCGTCATCGAGCGCATCCCCGACGATCGGCCGCTCGTGATCGCGACCGGTCCGCTGACGGGGGACGCGCTGGCCGCCGACATCGCGGCCAAGGTGGGCGCCGACGCGCTCGCCTACTACGACGCCATCGCCCCCATCATCGCCGCCGAGTCGATCGACTGGGACAAGGTGTTCTTCGCCTCCCGCTGGGGCAAGGGCGGCGACGAGGCGGACCAGACGGCGTACGTCAACTGCCCGCTCGACCGGGAGCGCTACGAGGCGTTCGTCGATGCCGTGCTCGCGGCGCGCAAGGTGGAAGCGAAAGCGTTCGAGGACGTGCGCTACTTCGAAGGCTGTCTGCCGATCGAGGTGATGGCAGAGCGCGGGCGGCGCACGCTGGCGTTCGGCCCGATGAAGCCCGTCGGCTTGACCGATCCTCGCACGGGGCGCTGGCCCTACGCGGTCGTGCAGCTGCGCAAAGAGGACGAAGCGGGCACCGCCTACAACATGGTCGGGTTTCAGACCCGCATGGCGTGGAGCGAGCAGGCGAAGGTGTTCGGCCTGATCCCGGGGCTCGAGCAGGCGGAGTTTTTCCGTTACGGGTCGGTGCACCGCAACACGTTCTTGAACGCGCCGAAGCTGCTCGACCCCACGTTTCAGCTGCGCGCGGAGCCGGGGCTGTACTTCGCCGGACAGATCACGGGCACGGAGGGGTACGTGGAGAGCGCGGCGGGCGGGCTCTTGGTCGCGCGCTTCGTCGCCGATCGGCTGGCAGGGCGCGCTCCCGAAGCGCCGCCGCCCACGACGGCGCTCGGAGGGCTCGTGACCCACATCTCGCGTCACCCCGACGCCTACCAGCCCTCGAACATCACCTTCGCCCACTTGCCGCCCTGGCAGGGGCCGCGGCTCGCCAAGCGCGAGAAGTACCAGGCGATGGCCGAGCGCGCGCTGTCGGACCTGGGAGCGTGGCTCGAGCGGCGGCGGGCGGTGGACCCGGCCGTCTCACATCAGGTCGCGGATGATGCCGTCGGCCAAAAGCCAGTGCTCGGTCGGGATGTGGACGCGACCAGCGTCGGCGCGGAGTAGCCCGCGGGCGAGCAGGCGGTCGCGGGCCAGGGCGCGCTCGCGGGGCCACGGATCGACGCCGAGCTCCCGCCCCGCGGCGTCCAGGTCCACACCCTCGGCCAGCCGCAGGCCGAGCAAGATGCGCTCGCTGAGTGCGGTCTCGGCGTCGATGGGCTCGACGCTGGCGATCAGGCCGCCCTCGCTCCACAAGACCTCGTCCGGCCAGCGCTCCGCCGAGCTCAGGTAGCGCTCGTGCGCGGGGGTGTTGCGGTAGCGGCAGAGGCGCCCGCGGGTGCGCACGGTGCCCCAGGCTCCCGCGCCGAGCCCCAGGTACTCCCGCCCCAGCCAGTAGCCGAGGTTGTGCTGCGAGCGCTGGCCGGGCTGGGCGTAGTTGCTGATCTCGTAGTGCTCGAACCCGCGCGCGGTGAGCTCGTCGTGGACGGCGAGGAAGCTGTCGGCGACCGTGTCATCTCCGAGCAGCGGGAGGCGGCCTCGCCGCGCGAGCGCGCCGAATTGGGTGCCGGGCTCGATGGTCAAGGCGTAGGCGCTCAGGTGCCCGACGCCGGCGTCGGCCAGGGTGGCGACCTCCGCTCGCGCGTCGCGCGCGCTCTGGCCATGCACGCCGAAGATGAGGTCCGCCGATACCCGGGCGCCGGGCACTGCCAGGGCGTCGCGGACGGCGCGCTGACCGCCCGGGCCGTCGTGCAAGCGGCCCAGGAAGCGAAGTCGCTCCTCGGACAGGCTCTGCACGCCGACGCTGAGCCGGTTGACGCCCTGGTCGATCAGGGCGGCCGCCCTGGCCCGATCGAGGCTGGTCGGGTTGCACTCCACGGTCACCTCGACCTCGGCGGGCGCGTCGAAGGTGTCCAGGATCGCGCGCAGCACGCGGCCGAGGTCCTCCGCGTGCCACAGCGACGGCGTCCCGCCGCCAAAGAAGACGCTCCTGAGGCGTCGGCGGCCGAGCTCCGGCGCCCGCCGCGCGAGCTCCGCCAGGACCGCGTCGGCGTAGCGGCCGTGCGGCAGCTCGGCCCGGTCGGCCGCGACGCTCAGAAAGTCGCAGTACGGGCACTTCTTTAAGCAGTAAGGGAAGTGCACGTACACGCCGAGCCCGGGCACGGTGCGAGGGGCCGCGGCCGCCGGCCCGATCCCGTCCGAAGTGTCTTCCGGAGCGACGGGGAGCGCGGAGCGCGCGGCGCTGGCGGCGCCGGCAAAGGCTGGGCGGTCGGACGGCTTTGCCCCGTGCATGCCGGAGTGTTAGCTTGTCTTTACGGTCGGCACGAGTGCCGATCGTTTTTGCCCGTGCTGCAACTCGGTGAGCTCGTCGAACGTGTCCGTACGTACCACCCGGCAGCGGATGTGGACCTGATTGCCAGGGCCTATCGCTATTCGGAGTGGGCCCACCGCGAGCAGACCCGAAAAAGTGGGGATCCGTACTTCATCCACCCGGCCAGCGTCGCCGGGGCGATCGCCGATCTGAAGCTCGACACCGCCAGCGTGTGCGCGGGGCTTCTGCACGACGTGGTCGAGGACACGCTCGCCACGGTCGAGGACCTGGAGCGGGACTTCGGGCACGAGGTGGCGGTGCTGGTGGATGGAGTCACCAAGCTCGGCAAGATCAACTTCACCTCGCGCGAGGATCGGCAGGCGGAGAACTTCCGCAAGATGGTGGTCGCGATGGCGCGCGACATTCGCGTGCTGCTGGTGAAGCTCTGCGACCGCCTGGACAACATGCGCACGCTCGATCACATGTCGCCGGAGGCGCAGGAGCGCATCGCGCGGGAGACGCTCGAGATCTACGCGCCGCTCGCCAACCGCCTCGGCATCCAGCGCATCAAGAGCGAGCTCGAAGATCTCTCGTTCAAACACCTGCACCCCGATTCGTTCCGCGAGGTCACCGGCAAGCTCGCCCGGTCCCAGCGGGAGCGTGAGCGGTACATCGAGAGCGTGTGCCGCACGCTCACGGCGCGGCTGGCCGAGCACGGCTTCGCCGCCGACGTGACCGGGCGGGCAAAGCACGCCTACTCGATTTATCGCAAGATGCGCGAGCACCAGTGCGACTTCGAGCAGGTGTACGACGTCATCGCGTTTCGGATTTGCGTCGAGTCCGTGGCGGAGTGTTACGCGGCGCTCGGCGTGGTGCACTCCAGGTGGACCCCGATCCCGGGCCGCTTCAAGGACTACATCGCGCTGCCCAAGCCGAACATATACCAGTCGCTGCACACGACGGTGATCGGCCCCGGGCGACAGCGCATCGAGATCCAGATCCGCACCCACGAGATGCACAAGGTGGCCGAGCACGGCGTGGCGGCGCACTGGAAGTACAAGGAGCGGATTTCAGGCGGGGTGGACCCGCAGGACGCGGAGAAGTTCGGGTGGCTGCGGGAGCTGGCGGACTATCAGCAGAACCTGAAGGATCCGGCGGAGTTTCTGGAGAGCGTCAAGATCGATCTGTTCCCCGACGAGGTGTACGTGTTCACGCCGAAGGGGGACGTGCGGGTGTTTCCGCGCGGCGCGACGCCGATCGACTTCGCCTACGCGATCCACTCGGACGTCGGCAACCACTGCTCGGGGGCGCGGGTGAACGGGCAGATCGTGCCGCTCCGCTACAAGCTGCACAACGGGGACGTGGTGGAGGTGATGACGTCGCCTTCGCAGCAGCCGAACAAGGACTGGCTGGATTTCTGCGTCACGACGCGCGCGCGCACGCGGGTGCGCACGTACCTGCGGCAGGAGCAGCGCACCAAAAGCATCAATCTGGGGCGTGAGCTGTTGGAGCAGGAGATGCGCCACGCCGGGATGAGCCTGTCCAAGTTTTTGAAGAGCGACGCGGAGGTGCAGCGGCTCTGCGAGCGCTTGAAGGTGGGCAGCCGGGAAGAGCTGCTGCTCGCGATCGGCTACGGGAAGGTGAGTCCGGAGGACGCGGTAGCGGGGATCCGGGGGCGGCAGACGGACGCGAGCACGACGCCGGTGCCGGACTTCAAGGAGGGGCGGATCGAGCAGCTGGTCCGTAAGGTGACGCGGCGGGAGACGAGTGGGATCCGGGTGAACGGGATCGATGACGTGCTCATCCGCTACGCGAAGTGCTGCAATCCGCTGCCGGGGGATGCGATCATCGGGTTCATCACGCGGGGCAGAGGGGTGACGATTCACCGGCGGGAGTGTGTGAAGGCGTTCGATACGGATCCGGAACGGCGGATTGACGTGCAGTGGGATGCGCGGGCGAAGATCAATCGGCCGGTGCAGCTGAAGGTGATGACGACGAACAAGCCGGGGATTTTGGCGACGGTGAGTCAGACGTTCAGCGCGCAGCGGATCAATATTACGGAGGCGAACTGTCGGTCGGGGGATGACGGGCGCGCTTGTAATATATTTACGTTTCACGTCAATGAGCTGAGTCAGTTGAAGAATGTGATGCGGGCGCTCGGGAAAGTGAACGGGGTGGTCGAGGTCGTGCGGGTTTGATGGGGAACGGGGGCGGGTGTGCTCGCGTTGCTCACGCGGGTAGGGGTGGGGGGGGGGGGGGGGGGGGG
>JAEZYZ010000413.1 GCA_023418705.1 Pseudomonadota bacterium
CCCGCCCGGCCCCCCCCCCCCCCCCAGGACGGGGGTGTCGCCGCGGCGGATGGAGGCTCGAGCGACGGCGCTGCGCCAGATCCGGCAGCAGCCGACGTCAACCGCGATCGATGCTCGGCGCTCGAGCCGCTCGTGGTTCCCGCCGCCGAGCCGCTCGTCAGCTTCCTCGTCCGCGGCAGCACCCGCCGCGCCGCCAACCAACGCCGCGGCGAGACGGGGGCCTGCGCGGGCCTCGGGCACGCAGGCGATGCGATCCATCAGCTCGATCTCACCGATTCGACTCGGCCGGTGCGCGTGCGAGCGATCGTCGACGCTGACTTCGATGCCTTGCTGAGCCTCGAGCAGGGGCCGTGTGAAGATCCTGCCGTTCACTTTTGCGACCGAGCTCGCGCCGCGAGGAAGACGAGCTCCGAATGGACGCTGGAGCTTGCGCCCGGGAAATACCAGTTGGTCGTGGACGGCGCCGCTGCCGGCGACGAGGGCGACTATCGCCTGCAGATCGCCGTCGAGCCTCTGGACGCGCGCTGCGAGCCACCGCACAACCAAACGTGCGACACCGCCATCCCGCTCGCGACGGACCTGCCGACCCACAGCGTGCTGCTGCCGGCGCGCTGCCGCGCCGTCGATCGAGCGCAGGAACCGCTCTACTATCGGCTCGACCTCCGCGAAGAGACGGCGCCGGTCGGGCTTCACGCGATGTATCACCACGCGACTGAAGGGGAGCCGATCTCCGGGGCTCCCGATGTCTTGGTCCTCGATGGGTCCGAGGGCTGCGGCAGGCTGTGGGCGCCGGCGGGCTTCACCGGAGACCTCAGCACGCGCCTGGAGCCGGGGGAGTACCTGCTGCGCCTGCAGGAGTTGCCCGAGGCGGCGAGCATCTTGACCGTGCAGATCTCGCGTCCGGGCTGCCCTTCCAGCACGGGGGACGGCTGCGCCGACGCGGCGGATCTCTCGTTCTCGGACGGCTTCGCGCGGGTTCGCGGCGATACCTACTGCAACACCGATCAGTTTCGCGACAGCCTGTGCTCGGACGACATCCCAGCTCCGGATCGCTTCTATCGCGTCGACTTGCGCGAGAGGAGCGAGCGAGCTCGGATCCGCGCGCGCCTGGCTCCTGGCGAACTCGATTTTCATGCGGGCTTGTTCTTGCTTCGGGAAGAGGACGGGACGTGCGGTCCGGTCTTGCATTGCAAGGACCGCGAGGGCGGCGCGGAAGGCTGGCCGCGGTTCGACATGGTCGTGGACCCGGCGGTGTATCTGATCGGCATCGATGGTCTGACACAGAACACGGCCGGCCACTTCACCCTCGAGGTCGAGGTGAGCCAGCCCGAAGCGCGCGCTTGGCGGCCCTGCTACGACGCGTCGGTCGATCACTGCGTCCTTTACGACAACGAGGTCGGTCTCGAATGTTGTTTGAATCCCTTGGCTCGAGACTGCGGCACCTTGTTCGTGTCGTGCGGTCTCCACCCGGCGGTTCAGGACTGCGTCTGCCAAGCGGATGCCTCCTGCTGTGACGGTGGGGCTTCCGACGTCGAGCGCTGCGCCGACGTGATGGGTGCCTGTCACTTCTTCTGCCCCGACGAAGATCCGAGCTTGTTGGCGTGTCTCGATGACGAAGCGCTCTGGCCTCCGCAACAATAGGCTCTACGGCCCCGCGCTGTCTGCGCTGGCGGGGTTCGTCGGGCTGGCAGGCTGCGATGGGTCGAGCTTTGGGGAAGCGAGCTCCGTCGAGGCCCCTTCGGCCGCGACGACGGGCCCGAGCCGATGTCAGGACAGCAGCTGCAAACACCTCGACAGCGAGTGCGCGCGCGGCGTCTGCGGCGCCATGGGGCTGTGCACGACGACCCCGGCACGAGACGGCCTACCGTGCGCCGAAGGCGGGCCCTGTGGAGAGGCGCGCTGCCAGGCTGGGACCTGTGTTCCACTCGCGCCCCCGGACTGCTCCGCCCTGGACACCGCCTGCCACGTCGGGCGGTGTGATGTGGCGCATGGGTGTGAGCTGACCCCGCGACGCCCGGTTGGCTCGAGCTGCGAGTCCAGAGCCACCCTGCCGGAGCTGACGGCGGCGCCCAGCCTCTGGGCGGACAACCGCTGCGGCAGACCGACCGCGGCCCTCGACGACTGCGGGGCACCGGCCGGTAACGCGGTGTTCTTCGGGTTGGACCTCTCGACCCTCCCAAAGCCGTCGGAGCTGGTGCTGGCGGTGGCGGCGCCCTTCCCCGTGGTCTCTGCTTTGCTCCGCGGCGACTGCGCCGACCCCGTGACCGTTGCCTGCGCGGAAGCCGCGGCGTGGTACGAAAATCCCGGCGGCGTTCACCTGCGCCACGTCGTCGATCCGGGTGCGTACTGGGTCGCCGTGGCCGCCAGCGATCAGCAGGCTGCCGGCTCCATCCAGCTGACGGCCGGCGTCGAGCCACTGCCAGCGCTGAGTGCGGGCGCTGAGTGCGATGGGGCCATTCCCCTCGATCCCGACCGCGACGTTCAGGCGATCCTCGGTCCCATTCAGACCGCCTCGTCGAACGACGCTTTCGAGTGCGGCGTGCACACGATCCGAAGGTTCTACGAGCTCGATCTCTCCGAGCGCCCGGCGGACACGCTGGTCCGGCTCGAGCTGGCGGAGACCTACGGCGTGGCGGTGTTGCGGGCGCCAGCCGAGACTGGGTGCGGGGAGCTCGTCTGGTGCGGCCGAGATTTCGGAGGCCTGCTCGAGCCCGCGCGCTACCTGGTCGGCGTCGACCCGGGCGGATTTTTGGTCCCCGAGCACGAGGTGATGGGCTTGCGGGCGACGATCCGACCCGGCGCGGCCTGCGATCACACCCGCGGGGTGTCTTGCTCGAACGCTATCGAGCTGGCCGAGAGCGCGACCCGCCACCGCCTGCGCGGCGATCTCGCTTGCGGCGACCTGCCTTCGGTTTGGTGGGACGACCCACGCGTGTTCTACCGGCTCGACCTCAGCCATGCTGCAACCCCGGTGGCGGTGCGCGTGCGCCCTGGGAGCGACGGATCGCACGGGGTTCGGTTCCTGGAGGCCGGCGGCGGCGAGTGCGGCGAGACGGCCAGCTTGGGCGACGCCCTGCTCGCGCCGCGCCCGTACTATGTCGGCGTGTACGGACCTCCGTCCTCGTACGACTTGGAGCTCGAGCTCGAGCCCCGGCCCATCCCGGGCCCGAGCGAGTGCGTCCCCCCCGAGGTGATCCGCTGCGTCCAGGACTCGGTGCCCGGGTGCGAGCATGAAGCGCTGAACACCCCGCGGTGCGTCGCCGTTCTCGAAGCGTGCGGGCTCGATTGGCCTCCGCTAGCCGGCGTGTGCGCCTCGGCTCCCGAGTGCTGCGACCCGTCAGCGGGAGAGGCGCCACCCCTCGACTGTGAACTCCTGTTCATCGAAGCCGGAGCCCGCTGCGAGGTCTGCCGTCAGGAGCCGTGCTGGTTCTGATCAGCACGACCCCCGCTCGCGGGCCAACGCCGACTCCGCCGCAAGCAGCCGAAGTGCGCGGTAACGAGGGATGCCTGCCTCCCGAGCTGCTCGGCTGACGTTGTCGGTCTCCTGCAGGGCCGCCTTGAGCCGGCCAAGCTCGGCGGCGTGCCGCAGCATCCACGCCTCGCGCCGCCCCGGTGGGGGCCGAGACAGCTCCGCGTCCTGGGCCGGGTCGACCTCGGGTCGCTCGGCGGCTATCGCAAAGCGCTCCGGCAGATCTTCGGCGGTGAGCTGGTCCTTTTCCGACAACGAGATCAAGCGCACGAGCTGGACGAGTTCGCGGACGTTGCTGGGCCAGGCGTAGGCGCACAACGCCTCGATGAAGGCCGCGTTCGTTGCCTTCGAGCCCGCTGGCAGCTCCTTGGCCGCGAAGCGGAAGAGCCGCGGCACGTCCTCGCGCCGCTCGCGGAGCGGTGGGATCGTCAGCTCGGCCGCCATCACGCGCGCGCACAGGTCCCGGCGAAAGGTTCCCTCCTCCACCAAGTCCGCCAGCGGTTCTTGCGTCGCCGCGATGAGCTTGAAATCGACCCCGCGCGGGTGCGTGCTGCCAATCGGCGTCACCGCTCGTTCCTCGAGCACCCGCAGCAGCTTGGCCTGAATGGACGCCGGCAGGTCGCCGATCTCGTCAAGGAACAGGGTCCCCCCATCCGCGGCAGCAACGAAGCCCTCCCGCTGCTGGACCGCACCCGTGAACGCCCCCTTGCGATGCCCGAACAGCTCCGACTCCGCCATATTCTCGGGGATGGCCGCGCAGTTGAGCGCGACGAAGCGCCCGCGCCGCCCGCTCAGGGCGTGCAGCGCTCGAGCCAGCACCTCCTTCCCGGTCCCGGTCTCACCCACCAGCACCACCGAGAGGTCGTGGGCGGCCATCGCCCCGATAGGCCCCAGCTTCGCCTGGGTTGGCACCCCCGCGACCCAGCCCGGTGCCGCCTCTTCGAAGAGCGCGACCGATGGCGAAGCGGTCTTGGGGAGCCGGCAGACAACACCGACCCAATCACCGACGCGAACCACCGTCTGTTCTTCGACCGGCGCCAGCGACAACGGCCGCCGGTTGACACGCGTTCCGTTTTTGCTGCCAAGATCCTCGATCAGCCACAGCGGCCCGTCTCGGCGAAACCTCGCGTGGAGGCGAGAAATGCCGTTGCCCTCGAGCACCACGTCCGCCGAGCTGCCGCGGCCGACCGTCAGCCCGTCGGCGAGCGGCGTGAAGCGCTCCTCCGGCGCTACCCAGAGCACCCCCAACTGGCCGGCGTCGACGGGTCGTTCTGGGGTTGATGGTTCCGTGACCGTGACGCCCTCGTCGACTTCTCCGGAGCGGCGCATTGCCGAGAGCTTAGCCAATCTCGACCCGGGCCGCGAGCCGCCGGGTGACCCGGCAGCCCGCGCCCAGCGAGCGCGGCTCGAGACCGCAAGCCCGCCGCCGTCCGAGGGCTCAGCAGCTCGTCGCCTTGCCCGAGGCGTGCACCGTGATGCGGAGCTTGGCGCCGTCGCTCAAGCTGCGAATGGAAAACACCGGGGACAGGCTCCCGTCCAGCCAGCGGATCCGATAGGCGTGGTCGGGCTTCAGCGCCTTTGCCTTGCCGCGGCTGCTCGAGTGCATGGGGTCGAGCACGCAGTTGGACGTCGGAGCCAGCGTGAAGTGCCCGCGTTCTTTCGCTCCTGGGTCCAGCAGCGAGGGCACCAATCTCAAATTCTCTCCGTCGGAATGCCGGCGCACGTACCAGGCCACGAGCCCTTGCTTCGCCACGTCGGCATCCCAGCGATCGCTCTGCCGCCGCCACTCGAAGATCACCGACTGCTCCCAGGTCGGCCCTTGCCAGGTGAAGATGCGGGACGGGATCAGATCGGTCCGCCACAGCAGGTCGGGCTGGGAGAGCTCGACCACGTTGGTTTGCTTGCGGTCTTCCCAGCCAAAGCGCTCGAGGTGGAACGGGTCGAGCCCATAGACCCGATGGGCGCCCGAGAAGTTGGTGCAGCCCATGATCGTCATTCGCTGGCTATGGCAGGTCTTGTTCCAAAGACCGTAGACGTCCACCGCGCTCAGCGTATGCAAGAGCTCGTGCGCGTAGGTGTCGAAGCCCACGTTTTCGCCGACGATGGCCACCTGTGACTTGTACCGGTAGCCGTTGCCGATCGAAACGTTCACGGTTCGATTCGCCCCGCCGGACCCGGGGGCCACCACGAGCACGGTCAGCTCATTCTTCTTCACCACCTTGTCGCCGTTCGTGTCGAACGGCCGCAGGTCCCAGGCCTTGCGCAGCTTGTAGAGCGCTCGCTTGATGTCCTTGACGGGCTTCTCGTCGCTCGACTTGACCCCCGCCTCCTCGTCCACGGAAGTCCCCGGGTGGGTGAAGGCCCAGCCGTGGGTCAAGTTCGTCGCCCGCTCGAACTCGAACTTCCCCTTCGACACATCCTGGATGTAGTCGTTGACGCCGTATCCGTGCCCGTAGTCGTCGACCCCGATGGGGCCCCAAACTTTGTCGACCACAGCAGGCGACGTCGCCAAGTTGTCCGCCAGGTGGACGACCGCCAGCTTGCGGGTGCCTTTGGCGGCCTTCACCGGCTCTGAAATGGAGCGGACTTCGGGCTCCTCTTCGAAGGGCTCGGCGGTCTCCATCGTGCACGCCGAGGCTGTCAGGCTGAAAAGAACGACCGCAGCCAACGAACGACCCTTGTTCATGATTTCTCCTTTGCGCGAGTGAACTCGTACCTGCCGTCCTCGATCCGGGACGCGCGACGGCCCACAGCAACCCTCATGCCAAACGGGGCAGCTCCAGCACCGAGCAGGCTCACGCTCACGCTCGAGCTACAAGAAAGGAATCTGCCGCGCCCGTGGACGAGCGGGCGACGCTCGGATCGTGCTCGGGACTACGTCCGCGGCTCGACCTGTGCGATCGATCGACCAGGACCTAACCGATCAAACCGATCAAACCGCACGACGTTCGGCGCTGCGGCGGCACTCCTGGCCGGTAGAACGCCCGCTCTTCCGAAGCACGTCTCCGCCATGCACCGACGGCACGCCTCTTGCTGTACGGCGCCCCGCTCGAGAGGAGTCGAACTCATGAATACGAAATCGAAGATCCCATTTGCGCTCCACTTCGTCAGTGGGGCCGCGTTGCTCGCGCTCGTCGGCTGCGGAGGGTCAGACTGGAGTGAGGAGGTCGAAGCTCGCAGCGATCCACTCTATGCCGACTCGCTTCGTCTGTTCATGCCAAAGGGCAACTCCAGCCGTACCAAGGTCGTCCTGTGCTGGCACCATGATTCGCAGAGCTACGCCACTGAGAGGGGCTGGGTACAGGATGCTGTCACCGCGACCTGGGACAACAACTCCTGGGTGGATTTCGAGTGGCGGTACACCTGGGCCGGTGGTTGCGGCGGCACCGACGAAAACGTCATTCCCCTACGCAACAAGGACGTTTGGCCGGTCGGCGATTCCGGCGGAATCCACCTGAACTTCATCAACCCTGGCCTGTACCTGGGCTCACGCGGCTGCACCGACGCCGAGTCGTGCATCCGGGGGACGGCCGTTCACGAGGTCGGGCATGCGCTTGGCTTCGACCACGAACACGCGCACAAGCAGCTCACGTGCCCCCTGGGCGGGACGTATCCCGCTGACAACGGCACATACACCGTGGACGGCGACTGGTGGCTAGGCGACGATCACGCTTCTGCGATGGGCGGATGTGCTGCGCCCGGTTGGGGGCTCTCCGCAGGCGACATCGATGGCCTGCAGGCCGTGTACGGTGCAGATGCTCGCCACATCATGCACAACTCGAGGATCGTCGTACGAGCCGACAACGGCAATTTCTGGAAGGTCGCGGCCGGGAGTACCGCTGAAGGTGCCATCACCAGCACTTCGTACATGCAGATTCGACGGGCGAGCGGAACAGGGATCATCCGTTACGGCGACAAGATCACGCTGAAGCAAGCCACGCGGTGGATGTGCGGTAAGACGGGAACGAGCGGTAGTCCGCCCGCCACTGTTTGGTCAACGACGTACGACAGCGCCAAGTGCGCCTGGGAAGTGCGTCGTTCGGCTTCGAATGTCGGCGGGAGCAACGTGGACGTCAATGATCCTCTCAAGCTTTACCTGAAGATCACGGCCCCTGGTCAGACCACGTTCGAGCGCTTGACGGGGCGACTGCGCTTCCTTCAGGACATCTGAGGCGACACTTTGGGGGGTTTCGCAGCAAGGCGGTCCTCATTCCGACGGGGACCGCCTCGACCGCGAGCGCACGGACGCGATCGGTGCTGACCGGTTCCTCTCGGATCCCCGGAAGCAATTCTGGATGCGCTGGGAGCCTCAGGTGCTCGCGGCGCCCAGGAGGAGCCGCCTTGACGTGCTTGAGGCTCGCAAGATCGTCCGAGCCGGCGCGGCTCGACGACGCATTGGCGCGCGGTCCTCATGCCTTCGACAAGGGTCCCCCTCGGACGCTAGCGGCTTGCCACTGGGACAGCGAAGCGTGAGGTTCGCCACCGCGTTCGGGCCCACGGCCACAGCCAAGCTCCGCCGCCGCGGTCACATTCAGGGGACCCAGGTCGCCCACCGTGGGGCACGCGCGGTTTAGGGCTGGCCGGCGCCGCCCATTGCCAGCGCCATCTCCGAGCGGCGCCGCCCCGGCGCGCCCGTCGAAGCGCCGCCCCCAAAGCCAAAAGCCGCACGAGGCGCGACGTTGCTCGTTTCGCCCCAAGGGTGACGGGGATTCCCCGTTCCGCTCAGGGCGGACTTGCGCCGCCGGACGTCCGAATTGGGGTGATTGCTGTAGATGCGGCAGAATTTGCGCTAGCATCGTGCTCCTCGTGGACCATCCTTCCCTAGCTCCAGGCGAGGTCATCGCCGGCAAGTACCGACTGGACCGCGTCATCGGTCGGGGAGGCATGGGGGTCGTCTGCGCCGGCTGGCACCTGGAGCTGGACCAACCCGTCGCGCTGAAGTTCGTGCACCCGCAGCTCACCGACCGGCTCGACGCGGTCGAGCGGTTTCGGCGCGAAGCACGCGCGACGGCCAAGCTTCGCAGCGAGCACGTCGTGCGCGTGCTGGACGTGGGCACGAGCAGCGGGGGCCTCCCCTACTTGGTGATGGAGTACCTCGACGGGCGCGATCTCGAGGCGGAGCTCGAGGAGCGCACCGTGCTGCCCATCCCCGAGGCGCTGCACTACCTGCTGCAGGCGATCGAAGCGGTGGCCGAAGCTCACGCGGTGGGCATCGTCCACCGTGATCTGAAACCGTCCAATCTGTTCCTCGCGAACCGCCCCGACGGCTCGCGCAGCATCAAAGTCCTGGATTTCGGCATCTCCAAGTCGGCGTTGGGTGCTGGGTCGAACCTGTCGCTCACCCAGACAGCCACGCTGCTGGGCTCACCGCTCTACATGTCGCCCGAGCAGATGGATCGGCCGAAGGAGGTGGATCCGCGCAGCGACATCTGGTCGATCGGAGCCATCGCCTACACCTTGCTGGCTGGCCGCGCCCCGTTCGAGGCCCAGACGATGCCGCAGCTCTGCAAGCTGCTGCTGCACGCCGATCCGGAGCCGCTGCGACAGTTGCGACCAGAGATCCCGGAGGCGCTGGATCGAGCGATCCTCCGTTGCCTCGAGAAGGACCGCGTGCGGCGCTGGCCCAGCTTGGCAGAGCTGGCGCAAGTGCTGGTCGGGTTTGCGCCGGCGTCGTCTCACATCAACGCCACGCGAGCGTCGCGCGTGCTTGGCAGCGCAGAGATCAGCCTCCGTTCGCTCGAGAGGAGCGCGGTCACCGCGGTGACCCCGCCCCCCGACCTGCTCTCGGTGCCCGGCGACGGCGATCCGGTCGCCGGCAGCGGCGCGGCCAGCCGTCAGGCCACCATGCCTTCCGGCGACGTTACCGCGGAGTCGGGCGACGCGGTCGCCGGCTCGGGCAGGATGTCCGCGGAGGCCGCCGGCGTTGCCGAGGGGCCGGGCAGCGTTACCGCCGAGAAGACGCAAGCTTCGTGGGGGCAGAACGCCACCCTGGCGAGCCAGCAGGCGCATCGCCGTCGCCGCACGCACCAGTTCGTCGCGCTCGCGGGAGGGTTGCTCCTGGCAACCGCGGGCGCGAGCTTCATGTGGCTTGGACGAGGGGAGCCGCCAAAGGCCGCGAGCCCTGCGGTTCCGAGCGCGCCGCCCCCTCCCGTCGCCGCCGCGGCACCACCGGAGCCAACACCCGTGGTAGAGACGCCGTCTCCGGCCGCGTCCAGCCCTGCCGCGGACGCGGTCGACGGCGGTGCCGTCAAACCGGACGCAGCGGTGATTCCCAAACCCCCCGCGGTGGCGGCGCAGCGCCCGTCGAAGCCGGCGCCGCGCTCCAAACCGGCGGCAAAGCCGCCCAGCCCACGAACTCCAAAACCCACGCAAAGCGGGATCACCGACTTCGGCGGTCGCCGCTGACGGTCGGCATCCCTCGAAACGGTCATGGTTCATCGAAGGCTCCTTCGCTCGCTGCTGCTGGCGACCTTTTGCACATCGGCCCCCGCGTTCGCGCAAACCACCGCCGCCGAAAAGGCAGCTGCAGAGGCGCTCTTTGACGATGGCCTCGAGCTCATGCGGCGCGGCGAGTTCGAGCCCGCGTGTGAGCACCTCGAGAAGAGCCAGCGCATCGATCCCGCCGTCGGCACGTTGCTCTACCTGGCGGAGTGCTACGAAAGGTCCGGTCGGACCGCGAGCGCCTGGGCCACCTTTCGGGAGGCCGCCTCCGCCGCCGAAGCCACCGGACAGGAGGAACGGGCCAAGGTAGGCGAGCAACGCGCAAAGAAGCTCGAGCCGCAGCTGTCCCGGCTGACGATTTCAGTGGCCGACGCCAACCGCAGCATCCCCGGGTTTTCCGTGCGCCGGCAGCGTATGACGATCGCCCCTGCGGTTTGGGACACACCCGTTCCGGTCGACCCCGGAGAACAGGTGATCGTGGCGAGCGCCCCCGGTCACGAGAGCTTCGAGCAGACCGTCACCGTGAGGGCGGGCGCGACCTCCGCCTCGGTGGAGGTCCCTCCCCTGCGCAAGCTGGACGAGCCCTCGCCGGCACCGACCCCACCGGCTCCAGCCGCCGCTGCCTCGTCCCCGCCGCCTTCGAGCACGACCTTGGTCGCGCCTCGAGCGGACGCGCCGGCCTCGTCCGCGGGGACGTCCCAGCGCACGCTGGCGTACGTGCTCGGCGGCGTGGGTGTGGTCGGGCTCGGCGTGGGCAGCTTCTTCGGCTTGCAGGCGTTCGACAAGAACTCGGAGGCGGAGGAGGCTTGCCCGGTGGCGAGCCGCTGCACCGATCCGGCGGGCGAGGAGCTCACCAACGACGCGAAGAGCGCCGCCACCATCTCGACCATCGCCTTCGCAGCCGGCACGGCGGCCCTGGCGGTCGGCGTGGTGCTGTATCTCACGGCTCCGGATTCGCCGGAGTCGCCCCCTGGGGCGAGCCTGTCGGCGCACCTGGGCCCCGGCAACTTTAGCTTGCGAGGTTCGTTTTGAGACGCCCCCGAGGACACGTCATCGCGGCGCTCGTGGCCCTGGCCACAGCAGGGATTGCGGCCTCGAGCTGCCAGCAGCTGGTCGGGATCGAGGATCGCCCCTACCAGTCGGGGAGTCAGGCCAGCGCGCTGTGCAGGGACTACTGCGAGGTCACGCTGCGCGCGTGCGTCGGACAGTTCGCCGTCTACTCGAGCACCGAGACGTGCGAAGCCACCTGCGCCTTGCTGCCCGAGGGCGACGTGCTGGAGCCCACCGGCAACACCGTGGCGTGCCGGAAGCGCGAGGCGGAGCTGGCAGAAGCGACCGGCGAAGCGGCCGTTCATTGCCCGAGGTCAGGCCCCGGCGGGGCGGGCACCTGCGGCGACGACTGCGAGAGCTATTGCGCCCTGCTCGAGCAAGCCTGCCCCAGCGCGTTCGCGTTGACGAGCGATTGTGTCCAGCAGTGCCGCGGGCTGAAAGACACCGGCGCCTTCGACGTGATCGTCGATCACGACGGCGACACGCTGCAGTGCCGGCTCGTCCACGTCAGCTCGGCCGCCGTCAACCCTGCCGAGCACTGCCCACACGCCCAGCTACTGCCGACCGCGCCCTGCGACGACCCGAGCACCTCGCTCCCGGATTGCGAGAGTTTTTGCCAGCTCAACCTGACCGCCTGTAGCGGAGAGCACACCGTGTACGAGTCGCGCGAGCAGTGTCTCGACGTCTGCGCGGCGCTGCCGCAGGGCGAGACGGGCCATCGCACCGAGAACACCGTCGGCTGCCGGCGCTATCACTCGTACAGCTCGCTCGTGGCTCCGGCCACCCACTGTTCACACACCGGACCGGGCGGCGACGGTCACTGCGGCCTCGACGCCGACGGCACCCTGGCAAACTGCGAATCGTACTGCCACCTGCTCGACCAGGCGTGCGGTGAGGATTTCGCCAAAGAGTTCTCCGATCTTTCCGATTGCGTCAGCGACTGCAGCTCGCAACCCAAGAGCTTCGGCGCAGCGGCGGACTCCGGCTACGACGTTGCGTCGGCGCAGACCGGCGGCACCCTCGCCTGCCGCTTGCTCCACGTCAGCCGCGCGCTCTCCGACGCGACCGAGTGCGCGAGCGCCATGGGCGGCGGCGACTGTCAGTAGGCCTCTGCAGGATTGTCTCGCGTCGGACCCCAGCGGTGCCCCGACGGCGCGACGGACTCCGGAGCTCCCACTTCGGGGAGCAATCCCGGCGGAGACCACGGGCGCGGAAGCGCCTGAGTCTTGACGCGGTTCCGAGACGTGTTAACTATGGACGCACTATGTGGCTGCACGACTTCGTCTAATAGACCGGGATCGAGCGCTCGGGGTTTTCGCGACGTCGCACGGCGACGGTTCGTGGGGATGAGACCGCTCTGATCGGTTTTTTAGCGAACGTTAGCGCCACGAATGGACTGGGCCGCTGGGCGCGGCCAGCGCTGCGGCGGCCGGCGCGACGGTGTCGGCGCTGCCGCTGATCGCCCAGGACGCTCGAGCAGACCACGCGTGGGGTCTCCTGCCGTGAGACCGAGCGCTGGAGCGTGCCGGAGCGTCCAAACCTTTTGATGTTTCGACGACAGGAATTTGCATGCCGAAGTTCAATTCAAAGCCTATTTCCGAGCACTCGGAGGTCCCGCTCGCGGACGATGGCGAGCTCGAAGAGCTGGTCGACGATTGGCGTGCTCGCGCCGCGTCGAACCCCTTGGGAGACCGCGAGGACCCGGCCTGCTACGTCGTCTCGGTCGGTGCGGAGCGCGATCCGATCGCGCGTGCCGCGCAGCTGGCCGAGATCGTCGCGCTGGTGCAACACCAAGGCGGACGGGTCGTCGGGCAGGAGATCCGCCACCTGAACAAGCCTGACCCGCGCATGCTGCTCGGCAGGGGCGTGGCCCGCGACCTTGCGGACCGCGCGCGTGAGAACGGAGCGACCCTGCTGGTGCTCGACGCGGAGCTGTCGCCTTCCCAGACACGCAACCTGGAGGACGCCGCCGGCATCCCCATCTGCGACCGCGAGGCGATCATCTTGAACGTCTTTCTGCGCCACGCGCGGACGCGGCGCGCCAGGATCCAAGTCGAGATCGCTCAGCTCGAGTACCTGAGGCCTCGGATCCGCGGCATCGGGCTCGACATGGATCAGCAGACCGGCGGCAACAAGGCCGCCCGCGGTCCGGGTGAGACCGCGTCGGAGCTGATGGCGCGCAAGCTCGACGATCGGCTGGAGGAGCTGCGCAAGGCGCTGAAGAAGGTCGAGAAGTCCGGCAGGACGCAGCGCCGGCAGCGCAGTGAATGCCGGCGCATCGCCGTCGTCGGCTACACCAACGCCGGCAAGACCTCGCTGATGAACGCCCTGACCGCGGCGGAGCTGTCCGCGCGCGACATGCCCTTCGAGACGCTGGACACCACGTCGCGCTGCCTCACGCGCCACGGTGGGGAGGTCGTGATCAGCGACACGGTCGGGTTCATCCGGCGCTTGCCGGAGCGCCTGCTGGCGAGCTTCGAGTCGACCCTGTCGGAGATCAGCGAGGCGTCGCTGTTGCTCATCGTGGTCGATGCCTCCGATCCGGAGCACCAGCTGCAGCTGGAGACCACCCTTGGTGTGCTCGAGAAGCTCGGCGCGCACGAGCTGCCGCGGCTGTACGTCTTCAACAAGCTCGACCGCCTCGACGCGCCGCCGGCTCCGGAGGAGCTCGGGCGGCTCAGCGCTGGTCACCCGTGGGTCGCGTTGAGCACCCGAGACCGTCACGCCGTCGCTCAGCTCGAAGCCCAGCTGATCCACGCGGTGCGTCGCGACGAACAAGAGCTCAGCGTGTTCGTGCCGTACGCGGCGGCGGACGTCCTCGGCCTGATCTACGGCAACTGCCGCGTGGCGGAGAGCGAGGCCAAGGACGACGGCCTCTCGCTGCGGATTCAAGGACCGGACGCGGTGCTCTCACGCATCAAGCTCGGCCTGAGGAGCACGGGGTGATGGTTGCACGCATCGAAGTGAAGAACCTGTCCGTCACCACGCCGACGGGTCGGGCCCTGTTCGCGGAGCTCAACCTGCGGGTCGGCGACGAGCGCGTGGCGCTGGTCGGACGCAACGGCGTTGGAAAGTCCACGCTGCTCGCGATCCTGGCGGGCGAGCTTTCCCCGTCGGCGGGGCAGGTGCGGGTCCGGACCAAGCCGTACTTCGTGCCTCAGCTCGAGCGTGAGCAGGGCGCGCTCAGCCGCGGGGAGCTCCGCCGGCGCGCCCTCTCCGAAGCGCAGGCCTCGGCCGCCGAGGTCCTGCTGCTCGACGAGCCCAGCGAGCACTTGGACGAGGACGCGGTGCAGTGGCTGCGAGCCTGGCTGCGTGGCTTCGGAGGTTGTCTGCTGGTGGTCTCGCACGATCGCCGCCTGTTGGCCGATTTCCAGCACTTCTTCGTGGTGAGCGATGCAGGTTGCCACTACTTCCAGGGTTCGCTGGCTGAGCTGGAAGCGCAGGTCGAGCGCGAGCACGAGGCCGCCGAGCGGCGCTACGTTCGGAGCCTGAACCGGCTCGCCGCGCATGAGGAGCACACGCTGCAGGTGGCCCGCAGAAAGGAGCGCAAGAAGCGCCGCGGCCGCACCAGCGAGATCGACCGAGCCAATCCTCGCATCTTGCTCAATCAGAAGCGCGACCAGGCTCAGGTGAGCCATGGCCGCTTGGCCAAGCTGCGCGCCGCGCGGTTGGCTGAGCTGCGCGGCTGGACCCGGGCCATGCGTCGCGCGCTCAATGTCCGCCTGCCTCTCGAGCTGGCGATCCCCTCGCTGCCCGCCGAGGCGGGCGCCGAGGTCCTCGTGCTACAGGGCGTCTCAGCAAAGACCGGCGAGCGGACGCTGTTCGAAGGGCTGGATCTTCGCTTGGGGCGAGATCGGATCGGCGTCGTCGGTCCCAACGGCGCCGGCAAGACCACGCTGCTCGAGATCCTGCTCGGGCGGCGGCCCCCGACGATCGGATCGGCAGAGCGCGATCTGTCACGGATCGGCTGGATCGAGCAGGGGGGCGCCAACTGGGTGCGGGACGAATCCGTGGTCGCTTGCCTTGGCGACCTCGGAATCGGCGCCGACGCGGCGGCCCAGCTGCTGCTGTCGCACAAGTTCCCCTTGGCGCTTGCTCAACGGCCGCTTCGTTCCCTGAGCCCCGGAGAACGCGCTCGAGCCGCGCTGATCTGCCTGTTCGCGCGCTCCCCCGCGGTCGAAGTGCTGGTCCTGGATGAACCCACCTTCAGCTTGGACCTCGTTGGTCTTCAGGCCCTCGCCAGGGCCCTGAAGCTTTGGCCAGGCGGGCTCGTGGTGACCAGCCACGACCGCGAGTTCCTCGAGCAAATTGGGGTGCACCGAACCCTTCGCCTCGGTGCTTGAGACCGTCAGGTTGGAAACGTCAGCGGCAGGTGCACGCGCTCGAAGACGTCCATCGCCTCGCAGCGCGCGGAGTGGGCGCGGATCGCCGGAACATCCAGCGCCGCGCAGACCCGCGGTGCGCCTTGCTCGGTGAGCCGCCAGGCGACCGCGAGCGCGACGTCGGCGTGGCTCAGCCCGGCGCCGAGCAGCCATTCGCCGCTGGCGCCCGCACGGACCTGTTCCAACCGCAAGGCCGTATCCGTCACCTGCGCTTCGCAGCGCTCGATCCAGCGTTGTCGCGGCGCCCCTTCGTCTCGGAACAGCCCGTCGTAGATCAAGCTCACCGCCTTGTCCGCCAGGCCCATCGACAAGCCGCAGATCTGCAGACCGCGTCGCCGAACCGGGCCGCGACGTGGCAGCAGCACGACGTCATCGGAGACCTCTTCGTCCAGCGCATCCAGGATCAAATGGCTCTCCACCAAGATCTGACCGCCCGGCAGAATGAGCGTCGGAACGCGGCGGAGCGGGTTGTACTGAGCGATCTTCGCAGCATCCCGCATCACCGACCAGGGGCGCTGCTCGTACTCGATGCCGTAGATCTGAAGCGCGATCGCCACCCGCCGGACGTAAGGCGAGTCGTACTGTCCGATCAAGACGCGGCGGTTCACGGGTGTCGTAGATAAGGGGTCCTTCATCGCAGCCTTAGGAAACCACGGCGGCGCGGACCGCGCCAAGCGCTGCACGAGCATCGAAAAATGGGCTTCTCGAGGAGCAGGCCCTCCGGCGGGCGAGCGGGTGGGCCTTTCGCAAGGTACTTCGACGCAACCGCCGCCGTGGTCGAGCCGACTCAGGCAGCGCGACCGCCGGCCAGAGCTCCTCTTCCGGCGCGCCAGGCCGATATGCCCGAATCACCCCATGACAAGCTCTTCAAGGCGGCGTTCGGAGATCCCTTCAACGCCGCCGCCGAGCTCCGAAGCATTCTGCCAGCCACGATTCTGGCGCAGGCCGACCTGCAGACCCTCTCGCCGCTGCCGGGTAGCTTCGTCGACGAGGCCCTGGCGGGTTCGGAGAGCGACCTGTTGTACTCACTACGGATCGCTGGCAAGGGCACGCTGCTGTACGTCCTCTTCGAACACAAGAGTCAGCCGAACCGCTGGGGCGGGTTTCAGTTGTTGCGCTACGTCGTGCGCATCTACGAGCGGTGCTTGTCGGCGGCGCCGCGGCCCGAGTACCTACCGCTGGTCATTCCGGTGCTCGTTCATCACAGCGATGGCGGGTTCCGGCATGCGACGGATTTCGTTTCCCTGCTCGACCCCGGATTGGACCGGTTGCCGGAGCTCGCCGCCTACGTTCCACGCTTTCGCTTCTTCTTGGACGATATCAGCGGCGCGACCGATGCGGAGCTCCGACAGCGGGCGTTCAACGCCTTTGGTGCCCTCGCTGTGCTTTTCTTGCGCGATGCCCGCTCGCCCGAGCGCTTTTTGGCTCGCCTGCCGGCCTGGGCGGACTTGCTCCACCGGTTGCATTGCGCCCCGGACGGCGAACGTGCGCTCACGCTTCTCTTTCATTATATTCACAAGGCCAGCCAGTTGGATCGCGACAGCTTGCGCAACGCCGTCCGCAAGGCCATCCCCCCAGCCGAGGAGCTCATCATGACGTTGGCCGAACAACTTCAGCACGAAGGCTTTCAGCAGGGACTCCAGCAAGGGCGGGAGCTCGGGCTCGAGCAAGGGCGGGAGCTCGGGCTCGAGCTTGGTCGACGGCGGTTGCTCCTCGAGTTGTTGGAGGGACGCTTCGGTCAGCTGACAGAGGATGCGCTGGCTCGCCTCGAGCGCGCGGACGAAGCCGCCTTGCACCGGTATGCTCAGCGGCTTCTCACGGCGGCTTCGCTCGACGACGTCTTCGCCGCGTAGCAGCCGGATCCTTCCCGCAGAGCAACGCCGGGACCCTGCGGGTGCCGACGCGAGAACACGGGTGCCGGCGTCTCATGCGATGTCAGATCGGCGCACATGGGGCGGCACATGGGACAGCGGGGCGTGCGCATTTCGAAGCAAGACGCGATCTGCCGGTTTGCCCGCGTGCCGCCAGCTCTGCGCGATGGCACGCGCCTTGTAAAGACGGGGCTCCCACTGGTTTCAAAAAGAGGAGCCTCGCATGCAAACCCGGTTATTCTGTTTCGTGTTCGGCCTACCGCTCGCCGTGAGCGCCTGCCAAGGCCTCGAGCCCGCCAACGAGCTTTCGGCAACGGCGAGCAGAAGCTCGGACCTTATTGGTGGCTCCACACAAGCCGGGCCGACGGCGGTAGAGACGCAAAACATCGACGGCCGAGGCGAAATCGACTGCCAGTGCCGCCTACGCTACTCTGATGGACCGACGCTGCCGGTGGATGATTGCGACACCAACCTCTGCCCTTCCTTCGACGAGCTCCGAGGATGCGAAGCCACGGCGAGCGGCTGCGAGCTGGTCGCCAGCTGCACGTGCGAGTGCGAACACAGCTACCAGGGCATCCGGCAGACCGAGAGCGAAGACACGCTCCTTTCCGGCGTCGTCAATCTTTGGCAGTTCGAGCATGGCTGCGGAAGCAGGCCGCCGGTGACCGGTCCGGGCACCATCGTATTGAACCCTCCGAACGCCATCGGCTGCGGACCGATCGCTGGCGCTGAAATCTTGTACTGGTGGGCGCAGCAAGGCTACGCCGGCTTGGTCGCCCAGCACCTCGGAGGCACCGGAGCGGGGCCCGAGGATCGAGCGCACGACTGGCAAAGCCTGGCGGCAGAGCTGTACGACGAATACTTCGCCACCATCTGTGTCCCTGGCGGGCAAACGGCCGTCGCACCGCCGTCGTTCACCAAGGGCCTCCGCGACTACATCGCCGACGCGGGGTACTCCTCGTCCGTCGGCCACTACAAGGTGTGCGACGGGTGCAACGTGAACGGCGACGATGAGCTCACCAGCGCAGGCGGTCTGGAGCTGGTCAAGTCCGAGCTCCGCGCAGGTCGTCCCGTGGTCATGGGGTTCAACGCCGGCAGGGCCCTTGCCGTACAAATCCATTTGGTGGATGTCGAAGCTGGGGCGCCGGAGTCCCTTTTGACCTACTTCGGCGAGCTCTCGAACGGCACCCCGATCACCGGCACCATCAGCCACTATGGGGTCATCACCGGCTACAGACGCTTCGCCGGTCAAGACGTGGTCACCGTCAACCTGGGCTGGGGTGAGGGCGCCTCCTCGACCACCGACATCCCGTTCCTCTGGAACCCAGCCGGGAAATGGCTGCACCTGCACACGGTCGAGATCTACGACGACCCCGATGGTCAGGCATGGTGTGCCCTCGATCGCGGCCTGAGCAACGCCTACTGGGACTCGACGCTCCTCGGCCTATCTCACTCCGGCGGCTCGATCGAAGAAGTGCTCGCGCCGAGCTCCTGCGGCATCGATCGCGATCGCAGCTTCGTCGTAGACTCCGGTACCCATCAGTATGAGACGGGGTACCACTGCAACCACAGAACCACCATCGAACCGATCGATCGCGCGAACGACCCGCGAATAACGAACCTCGATGGCGATGGCCCCGTGATCTTCGATTGGCAAGAACCGTTGCCCTGAAGCAGCGATTTGTGTGTGAGCGAAGTACTCCCCCTTGTCGAGCGTCTGCCTTCGAAACAGGGGCGTGAACTCGTCGAGGTAGGGCGCTGGGGCACCGCCAATGGCTCGCACCTGAGCCACCAGCGCATCGACCAGAGCCGCGCGATCCGACGGTCGAGTCATGCGGCAAGTCTATAGCTCGACTGCAACTCGGCACGCCGACCCTGCCGCGCGAGCCGTCCCCCAACGGGCATGCCCGGTGACCGCCGCCGAACGCACTCGTTTCAAGCCGATTGAGCCCGGGGAAAAACGCACAAAACGCGAAGATCGCGCCGAGGGCGATTGCTAGGGCGCCCGGCGTGTTCCTACCTGATGTGCTTGGACAATGGGCAAGCCGTGCCGCGCTCCTCCTCGTGGTCGCCGTCGGATGCGGCAGCCAGAGCGAAGATGCCGGCTCGGCGGACGGCGGTGCGCCGGGCGCGGGAGGCGACAACACCACCGGCGGCGTTCCACCAGGGACGGGCGGCGCGACGGCTTCCGGGGGCGCAGCACCCGGTGGGGGTGGGGGAACCACGAGCGGAGGCGCGTCCTCGGGGGGCGCTGGTATCGGCGGAACGGCAACCGGCGGCGCGGCAACCGGCGGCGCGGCAACCGGCGGCGCGGCAGCTGGCGGTGCGGGCACCGGCGGCGGTAACAGCGGCGGAGCTTCGTCGGGCGGAGCTGGTGCCGGCGGGGCCGGCGACGGTCCAGAGCCCTTCGTGTTCGGCAGTCCACCGAGGGCCGCGGTGCACTTCAAGCGCGGCATCAATCTCGGCAATCGGCTCGAAGCACCGAGCGAAGGCGACTGGGGTGGGAGCATCCTCGCCAGTGACTTTCCGTTCATTGCTGCGCGCGGCTTCGATCATGTTCGGATCCCGATCCGCTTCAGCGGTCACGCCCTGCCCAACCCTCCGTACACGATCGATGAGACGTTCCTCGTCCGCGTGGACACGGTCATCGACCAGGCCCTCTCCGCAAACCTGGCCGTCATCATCGATCTGCACGCCTACGAAGAGCTGGCCGCCGACGTCAGCGCCGAGCGAGCCCGGTTCGTCGCCATCTGGGCACAGCTCGCGGAGCGCTACCGGCAGCTGCCCGAGACCGTCGCGTTCGAGCTCCTCAACGAGCCGTACGACGACCTCGACGCCCAGTGGAATCAGCTCCTGGCCGAGGCCATCGCCGCCGTCCGCATCACCAACCCGCGGCGCCTTTTGGTGGCGGACACGGTCTTTTGGGCCGATCCTAGCCGGTTGAACGCTCTGGTCCTGCCGGACGACGCCAACATCATGACGTCCATCCATCTCTATGAGCCCAAGCTCTTCAGCTTCCAAGGTCAGACCTGGATGTCGGCCGAATATCAGACGACCGGCGTCGTCTTCCCGGGTCCCCCCGCGACGCCGATCGTCCCCGTGCAGGCAGCCCAGACCGCTGCCTGGGCGTCGCAGTGGTTCAACGACTACAACACCTTGCCCGCGGCCACCAACCCCGCCGGGCCTGCCACGATAGACGCCCAGATTGCGCTGATCGAAGGCTATCGAAGCTCCCAGGGGCGCACCGTCTACAACGGCGAGTGGGGGCCCCAAGATGGCGGCGACCTCGAGTCGAGGGCGCGCCTCATCCGGCTGGTCCGCGAGCGGTGTGAGGGCGCCGGGATCGGTTGGGCCATCTGGGAAGATCCGGTCAACATGAGTCTCTTCGACTCCGCTGCCGGGACCTGGAACGCCCCGCTGGTCGACGCCCTGCTGCCTCCCTGACCACCTGGCCACGTTGCAGCGGCCGAGCCGTGCCACCTTCGTGACCGCACAGCCGGCAACGCACCGCTGCCTACGCGCCCTCCATGTAGTGCGCCTTCAGCGCCGGGTAGTAGTCGTTGAACGAGGGCAACGGCCGGCCCTCGCGCGCGGCGACCAACATGTCCAGGTAGTACTCCCAGCCCGGTCCTGCCTCACCGGCGAGCTTCCGATCTTCCAGGTGGTGCACGAAGCGGAGCTCGGTCGTGTCGCCGGTCTGCGTCAGCGTCAGCTCGATCCGCCACTCGCCGTAGTCGTCCTTGGCGTTCACGACGAGCTGCCGCGGCGGGACGCAGCGTTCGATCGTCAGGTTGGTCCACGGCTGGCCTTTCTCGTGCAGCATCTGCAGCCGGATGGTCCTGCCCGGGCCGCCTTCACCTTCCCAGCACCCGATCCAGCGCGCCGTGCTCTCGGAGTCGGTCACGCTGGTCCAAACGTCGTCGATCGACGCTCGAAAGCTGCGGGTCAGGACCAGTTCTTTGCCTTGGACACGGCCGGTGGGGATGGGGTTCATGCGATCTCCTTCTTGTTGTTGTTCTTGTCGTTGTCGTCGTCACGCGCGCGGGACTGTCGTCGCCGCCCGCGTTTCACTCGATGGACCTCGGTCTCGAGCGCCTCGAACCGGCGCTCCCATCGGCTCGGGGCGTGGAGCTCGGCGAGGTACGCCTCTAGCTCGGCGAGCGCCTCCAGCGTCAGCCGGTACGCCCGCTCGCGCCCGCTCGGCTCGTCTTTCACCAGGCCTGCCTCCCGCAAGACGCGCAAGTGGCGGCTGATCGCCGGACGACTCACCGGGAACGCCCTCGCGATCTCGCCGGCGTTCAACGGCTGGTCACGCAGCATCCGCAGGATTTCACGACGGATCGGGTCTGCCAGAGCCTGTGCGACGGCGTCCATGCCCAATACGTAACAAGTTGGTTACGCATTGTCAAGCCGAGATCCGTAGCCCGCATGACTCGTGTGCCAGATCCACGATCCGTTGCGCCGTCGGGCAGTCCGTCGTTTCCCGACCCGTGCCGGCGCGAGGGCGGCCGCACGATCCTGATACTGCCTCGCCCCGACTTCGACAGCTACGTTCGGCTCGCCGCCGACGAACTGCGCCAGTACGGCGGAAGCTCCATCCAGGTCATGCGTCGATTGCGATACCTGCTCGAGGACTTGCTCCACACGGCACCGGAGCTCCGACACGATGAAATCCGCCGGCAGCTTGCGCTGCTCGATGGCAGCGTCGGCCGGCAATTCCCCGGTCGCGCCGACCGCGAATTCGCAGTGCTTGCCAGCGCTCAGGGACACGGCCCCCGCTGAAGGGTGTTCGTTCCGTCCGCTGGAATCAGGACGGTCGCCCCTCGCGGGCTGAGCACCCTGCGGCAGGACCCGCCCCCGCGAGCGGATCGACCGCTAGGCATTTGCGTCCACGAGGTCACTCCAGAATCTGATCCTCCGGGCCGATTCGGTCACGGCATCGGCATAGGACAGTCGGCGAAACTCGCAGCGCAGGTAGGTGACCAGATCGTCTCCGTAGTAGATGATGTCGGTCTGGTAGACGGACAAGACCGGGTTGCCGGGCAAAAAAGGCTCTGCCGGCAAGCAGCGATGCCCCCTGATGGGAATCAACCGCGGCGCCGCGGCAACCTGCGCACGCGCGATCTGAAGAGCGTCATCCAGGCGAGGCGGTCGCCGGCCCCAGGCGTCCAGCCAGAATGCGTTGTGCTCGATGTCGAATGCGATGCCTTCGAAGGGCCAGGCGAGCTGGTCGCGGACCTCCGGCGCGTCCGGTTCGCGCCAATTCGGGTAGCGGTCGCCGAGTGGCAACCCCTCGCCTAGAAACGAGCGTAAGTCAGGCGGCAGGGAAGCCTGAACGACGGATTCCACCCGCGCGAGCTCCGCCGTGCTCAAACCGGGACCGACAGGCACGCCAGCCTCGCGCAGCAGGTCGAGCTCCGCTCGCCAAGTCGTCGTCATCCGTCGGCCAGGTCCGACAAGAGAAATGGTTCGTGTCGGGCGACGTTGACGGCGAAGCACTTCTCGATCGCGTCCAGCACGGCATCGGGGGGCCGCCGGAAATAGCCGCTGATCTGGAAGTGGTTTCTGTGCACCGGGTGCTGATGGCTCGACAACGACCAAGCGTGACGGCGCACGCGCAGCGTGATGGCCACGAGCCCGCCGGCCTCCAGCGACGAGCGGATCCGCTGCGGGCCGGGCGACATCACCTCGATGTCCGACCACGCGAACTGAACGGAATCGAAGAGGCAGCCATGAACCTGGATGCCAAAGTCACCCAGCGTGAGATATGGGCGCGCCGAGACGACGGCCAGGGTCGATCGGAGCACCTGCCGGTTCCACAGGGGGGCCGCCAACAACGCTGCTACCACGAGCCCCGACGTCGTGCTCACGCCATCTTTCGCAACGAGCACGACCGCAAGAACAAGCGCCGCGGCCGGCATCCCGAGCGTCAGAAGCAGGTTGAGGGGTCCGTGGCGCCGCCAGAGGTCGGAGGGGGCGAGCAGCAGGTCGAGGCGTTCCGTAGCGGTCGTGCTCATTTCCGTGCCTGCCCTTCGTGTTATGAATCGTTACTGCGTGTCATGAGGGCGCTCCATCGGTTCGTGGTCGTTTGGCTCGGCTTGGCCACCGCCCTGGTCGCGGCGCCGGCGTTGGCGCTGATCGTCTGGGAAGGAAAAATCGTCCAGGAGTGGCCGGACCAGGCCGCCCACCGCGGCCCCCTGCCAGGCGGCACCGTCGCAGCCTCCGGGCCGATGGGCTTTTATCCGAACCCTCAGGGCGAGGTCTGGGGGCTCACGATCGTCGTCGACTTCAGCGACCAGCCGCCCGCGTTCACCCGCGACCAGATCGACGCCTGGCTGAATCAGCCCGGATACAGCGAAGGAAACCTCAACGGCTCGGTGCGGGACTACTTCCACGACAACTCGAATGGCGCTGTAAGCTTTCAGAACGAGGTGGTGGGCATCTACCGCGCCGCGCAGCCCAAATCCTACTATGAGGGCGGGAACGGCTACGAGCGCGCAGCGGAGCTGGTGGACGAGCTGCTCGATCGCGTCGATGACGAGGTCGACTTCTCGCGCTTCGACAACGATGGCGACGGCCGCACGGAGGCGATCAGCATCGTCTATGCGGGGCCCGCAGAGACCTGGGGCCAAGGGTTGTGGCCGCACGCCGGCGGCCTGCGAGACACCCGAGACGGGGTCCGCCTCACCCGTTACCAGATGACCAACATGGGCGAGCGGCTCGGTCTGTACACCTTCGCCCACGAGATCGGGCACATGTTGTTCGGCTGGCCCGATCTGTACGGCTTCGGCAATTACTGCATCATGGGCAACAGCAGCAGCTCCACCAACCCCGTCGGCATCAACGACTTTTATCGAGCCGACCAGGGCTGGATCGATGTCGTCGACGTCGATGCCTCGACCAACGCCCTGTTCGAGGCCAAGGTGAACGGCGCGGGGTACCGCTACGTGAACCCGGATCGCCCCGAAGAGGCGTTCTTCTGGTCGAACATTCAGAACACCAACCGCTGGAGCACGCTGCGCGGCAGCGGTCTCGTGGTGCTGCACTTCGACCACGAGATCCGCAACAACAACCCGCCCAACCCGCTGAGCCTCGCCGTCGTGCAAGCCGACGGCCGCAAGGATCTCGATCAGACCATGTGGCCCAATCCCGGCAGCGAGCAGGGAGACTTTTTTCGCGCCGACGGCAACTCGGAGCTGTCCGGCATGACCACGCCGGACTCGAGCTGGAACGACGGCACCGACTCTGGTTTGCGCATCTACGCCATCGGAGAGAGCGGCTCCACCATGACCTTCGCGGTCGGTCACGGCGAGCCCGTCGACGGGACGGGCGGCGCGGCGGGCTCGGGCGGCGCGGCGGGCGACCCTGGGACCGGCACCGGCGGCTCGGGTGGCAGCGCCACCGGCGGCAGCGCCGGGACTGGCGGCGCTTTGACC
>JAEZYZ010000050.1 GCA_023418705.1 Pseudomonadota bacterium
GGCTGGAGCTGCGCCGCCGGTGCCGCCGGCCGGAGCTGCGCCGCCCGTCGCCGCGACGCCGCCGGTGGCTCCCGTGCCGCTCGTGGCTGCACCGCCGCCCGTCCCACCGCTTGGCGAGACGCCTCCCGTGCCTCCGCCCACGGCGGAGGTCCCACCGCTCGCCGCTCCCGGCTCGAAGAGATCACCGCCGCCCGCGCTCCCGCACGCCATCGCGCCCAGCAGCCCCACCGCCAAGACAGCACGGGAGGCGCGCGCTGTTCCCCTGCCCGTCGACATGTGAGGTGGGATGGTACCGGTCCCACCGGGCGCGTCCAAGCCGTGGTTTTTTTGTCAGGAAAGTCGCGCGCTTCAAGCGGTGGCTTGGGGCGGTTCCTCGTCCTCGTCCTCCAGCAGCTCGCCGTGGCACTTCTTGAACTTCTTGCCAGAGCCGCACGGGCACGGATCGTTGCGCCCGATCTTCGGGCCCGATGACGCAGGTCGCGACGGCTGCGGCATGGAGGCGGCGGCCTCTCGCATCTGCTGCAGCAGCTCCGCCGGGGGCTGCACCGGTTGGTCTTCGCCAGGGTGACGCGCCACCGCTTGCTCGAGCTCGGCTTGATGGCGCAGCTCCGCCTCGTGCTCGAGGGCTTCGATCTCCTCTTGGCGTTGGATCTTCACCTCGAAGAGCTTCTGCAAAACCACCCCGGAGACCTTCGCCATCATGGTGACGAACAGGTCGTATCCCTCTTTTTTGTACTCGTTCTTGGGATCGCGCTGCCCGTAGCCGCGCAGGCCGATGCCATCGCGCAGGTGCTCCATGTTGGAGAGGTGATCGACCCAGGCTTCGTCGATGGCCTCCAAATAGATGTGCCGGAAGATGCGCAAGGCCAGGTCGACGCCGAGCTCCTTCTCCTTGGCGAAGTACAGGCGTTCGGCGTGCTCGTAGAGCAGACGCACCAGCGCTTCTTGGTCGGCGAGCTCTTCGATCTCACGATCGGCGCGCACCTTGAAGTGCTCGCGGAACCCATCGCGAATGCCGGCCCAGTCCCAGTCCTCCGGGGGCTTGTTGGTCGGGCAGGTCTCCTCGACGATGGCGGCCACCACGCGATCGATCAAATCGAGCAAGCGCTCACGCTGCTCGCTCAAGCCGTGGCTGACCAGCTCGAGCAGCTCGTCGTAGAGCTGGACCGGGCTGCGGCGCCGGCGCTCGTTCACGTCCAGACGCACGCCCCACAGCTGATAGACCTCGCGCTGTAGGGAATCCAGCTCGACCAGCTTCTCGACCTTCTCGATCTCTTCACGCGTGGGGGGGCGGCCTTTGCCGTTTTCGTCGCGCGGCTGCAGCGGCTGCTCGGCGAACATCCCGATGAGCTGCGCCACCAGCGGCGCGACCTGCTTGGCGACCTCCGGATCGGCGTCGATCGTGCGAGCCTTGCCCGTCGGCTTGCCGAGCTCGTCGAGCTCCTCGGGCTCGTAACGGCCGAGCAAGAGCTGCTGGCGCAAGGCGTACACCGTCTTGCGCTGGGCGTTCATGACGTCGTCGTACTCGAGCAGGTTCTTCCGGATGTCGAAGTTGCGCTCTTCGACCTTGCGCTGAGCGTTCTCGACGCTCTTGGTGACCCACGGGTGCTCGATCGGCTCGTCGTCCGGCATGCCCATGCGGTCCATCAGGTTCTTGACCCGGTCGCCCGCGAAGATGCGCATCAGGTCGTCTTCGAGCGAAAGGTAAAAGCGGCTCGAGCCAGGGTCGCCCTGGCGCCCGGCGCGCCCGCGCAGCTGATTGTCGATGCGGCGCGACTCGTGCCGCTCGGTGCCGAGGATGTGCAAGCCCCCGAGCTCGATCACCTCGTCGTGCTCCCGCTGGCACTCCTCCTCGAACCGGACGACCAGCTTGGCGAACTCCTCCGGCTCCGCGTCGGGCGATCGGTTCTGCTGCTTGAACTCGTTGCGGGCGAGCATCTCCGGGTTGCCGCCCAAGAGGATGTCGGTGCCGCGCCCGGCCATGTTCGTGGAGACCGTGATCGCGCCCTTCTGCCCGGCTTGAGCGACGACGAAGGCCTCGTTCTCGTGGTGCTTGGCGTTCAGCACGTGGTGCGGCACCTTCTTCTTGTTCAAGATGCGGCTGATCGCGCCGCTCTTCTCGACGCTGGTCGTGCCGACGAGCACGGGCCGGCCGAGCTCGTGCATCTCGATGATCTCGCGGATGACGGCGGTGAACTTCTCCCGCTCGGTCTTGTAGACGATGTCCTGGAGATCCTGACGGATATTGGGCTTGTTCGTGGGGATGGCGGTGACGTCGAGCTTGTAGGTGGAGGAGAACTCCTGCGCCTCGGTCTCCGCGGTCCCGGTCATGCCGGCGAGCTTCTTGTAGATGCGGAAGAGGTTCTGAAACGTGATGGTGGCCATCGTGCGGCTCTCTTCCTGAATTCGCACGTTCTCCTTCGCCTCGACGGCCTGGTGCAGGCCGTCGCTCCAGCGGCGCCCCGCCAGCACACGTCCGGTGAACTCGTCGATGATCAGCACCTTGCCGTCGGCGCTCACCATGTAGTGCTGGTCGCGCTTGTACAGGGCGTGGGCCCGCAACAGCTGGTTCAAGATGTGGAGCGTCTGAACGTTGACCGGCTCGTACAGGTTCTTGATGCCGATCATCTTTTGCACGAGCTCGACGCCCTCGTCGGTCAGCGTGGCGCTGAAGCCCTTCTCGTCGACGTTGTAGTGCTCGTCCTTGCGCAGCTTCGCGACGATCTCGTTCAGCGTGCGATATTTTTCGCTCGCCGCCTCCGCGGGGCCGCTGATGATGAGCGGCGTGCGGGCCTCGTCGATCAGGATGGAGTCGACCTCGTCGACGATGGCGTAGTTGAGCTCGCGCTGGACGTAGTCGAGCGCGGAGAACTTCATGTTGTCGCGCAGGTAATCGAAGCCAAACTCGTTGTTCTGGCCGTAGCAGATGTCGCTCCGATAGGCGCGCTTCTTCTCGTCATCCATCTGCTGGTTGACGATCACGCCGATGCTCAGTCCGAGGAAGTTGTAGAGCCGGCCCATCCACTCGGCGTCGCGCCGGGCCAGGTAGTCGTTCACCGTGATCAGGTGCACGCCCTTGCCTTCCAAGGCGTTGAGGTAGATGGGGAGGGTCGCTACCAGCGTCTTGCCCTCGCCGGTCTTCATCTCGGCGATCGAACCGCGATGCAGCACCATGCCGCCCATCAGCTGCACGTCGTAGTGACGCATCTTGAGGACGCGGCGCCCTGCCTCTCGGCACACCGCGAACGCCTCCACCAACAGGTCGTCCAAGGACTCGCCGTTGTCGATGCGCTGCTTGAACTCGGGTGTTTTGGCTTGAAGCTCGGCGTCCGACAGCTTCTTCAGCTGCGGCTCGATCGCGTTGATGCGGTCGACCAGCGGTCGCATGCGCCGCACCGCGCGTTCGTTCGAGGTGCCAAAAAGCTTCTTTGCTACGTACGTGAACATCTAGACGTGCCTTCAACCATCGGGCTTCGCGAGCGCCCGGCCGGGACCCTAATACGCGACAGCGCGGAGCGCGAGGCGCGCCCGGGGAAATCCCGGGCAGATCGGCGGGGCCCGCCGCTGACGGGCCCGAAGACCGAGCAAAGGGTGGACGAGCCCAACCGCAACGGGAACCTCGCGGCGGCGGATCGAATTCCCGCCGATCTTCCGCGAGCTTCGAAAGCGGATCCCAGGCCCAGAAAGCGGTGCGGCTAACAAATTGACCTATGGACAAATTTTTGACCATGAGTCAGATTGTCTGTATGACACACCTTCAAGCCGTCGCGGACGGCGTCTGGACGGCGCGCGTCCCGCAGCGGTTCTACGGGCTGGAGCTCGGCGCTCGGCTGACGGCGCTCCGCACCGCGCCCGGTCAGATCCTGGTTTTTTCTCCCATCCGGCTCGACGACGCGCTGGCGACGGAGCTCGAGGCGCTCGGAGAGGTGCGGGACATCGTCCTGCCGAACAAGTACCACCACCTGTACGCCGCCCCGTACCTCGAGCGGTTCCCGGAGGCGCGGCTGTTCGGCGCCGAAGGCCTGGCCAAAAAGCGCCCCGACCTGAAGCTCGCCGAGCTCGGCGACGGCCGAGCGCCGGACTGGCCGGGCTGCAGGACCTTGCTCGTCCGCGGCATGCCGGCCATGAACGAGGTGGTGCTGCTGCACGAGCCGAGCGCCACGCTGCTCGTGGCCGATCTCGCCTTCAACCTCCGCCAGCGCGAGGTGCCACGGCTCACGCGCTGGTACCTGAAGTTCTCGAAACTGGACGGCTTCGGGCAGACCGGCTTGATCCGGGCCGTGACCAAGGACCGCGCGGCGCTGAAGGCCTCGTTGGACAGCCTGCTGGCCCTGCCCTTCGATCGCGTGATCGTCTGCCACGGCGACGTTCTCGAGAGCGGCGGCGTCCAGGCGATGGAGCAGGCCTTCTCCTGGCTATGAAGGGCACGAAGGCGAGCGCCGCGTCGGGCGAGCAGCGGCGGCTGCTCCGCAAGGAGCGCCGGCACCGCGATCGCCGCAGCGACGTGCTGCGGGCTGCGCGCGAGCTGTTGGTGACGAGCGGCGTGCAAAACTTCACGATGGCGGCGGTGGCTGAGGCCGCGGACGTGACCAAGCCCGCGCTCTACTACTACTTCGCTTCCAAGGAGGCGCTGGTGAGCGCCTTGTCGCTGGAGGTGTTTGCCGTCGAGGTGGACGCGCTGACGCGCGCGATCGAGCGAGCGCCCGACGGTTTGTCCGCGCTCGAGGCGCTGGTGCGAGCGTACGTGTCCCGCTACCTCGACGATCTGGACGCCTTCCGGCTCTTGAACCTCGTCCCGCAGATCCATGGCATCGACCGCGAGCTGCTCGAGCGCGAGGTGTACCCGAAGAGCGCCCAGATCAACGGCGCCCTGGAGCGGAAGCTCGAACGCGACCGTGAGCGGGGCAGGCTCCACCCCGAGGTTCGGGCGCGCCAGCTCGCCAACGTGGCCTGGGCCACGGCTCATGGCCTGGTGTCGCTGGCGAGCAGCATGGAGGCCGTCCAGGGCAACCTGCGCTTTACGATCCAAGATCTCTGCGACGAAGCGTGCCGGAACCTGGTGCGGGGCGCCGAGCGGCGCTGAGCTTGGGGGGGGAGCGGGGGGGCGCCGAGCCAGGCGCTCGCCCCGGGGTGCCGCCCATCAGTCGATCGGGAGCCCAAACTCGTTGTCTCGGACGCTGCCGTCGTCGTCCTGATCCTGGTCTTCGAACAGCCCGCTCGAGAACTCGCGGGCGTCGAGCAGCGGATCGGCGTTTTGGTTCCAGCCGGCGTGGATACGCAGGGCGTGGTCGAGAAACTCGTCGTAGCCGATCAATCGGTCGCCGTTGGCATCCCCGGCCGCGAACGTGCCGTAGCGGTCCTCCGACCCGAACCACTGCCGGCTGCCTCGGGCGAACTCCTCTTCGGTGAGCAACGTGTCGTTGTTCTGGTCCCAGGCTTCGAACAGGCCGAACCGAAGCTCGTCGCTCGTCAGGTAACCATTGTCGTCGGTATCGAACTCCTTGAAGAGGCCAGCGTCGTCGACGCCGGCCTGGTATTCACGCTCGGAGAGCAGGCCGTCTTCATCCTGATCCCAGGCCGCGACCGCCGGCGGCACCTCGGGTGCGCGGTCGTGGCCGCGAGCGCAGCCGCTGGCAGCGACGCCGAGGGCCACACCGAAGGCCCAGTTCCAATGCGTTCCGTTCATGTCGGCTCCTGTGGGGGTGGCTTCTCTTCCCCGCTAGAGCGCCGATCCGTTCGCCAGCCGAGAGCCCCGAGGAACCTCGCGACACCCTCGGCTCTGCTCGCGGATCGGTGCTTTGGATCGTCTCATTTTTCGCGACGGCAGAAGAGGTGACCCGGGTGAACGTCGATCAAAATCGAAACTCGTCCTCGGAGATCATGCCGTCCTTGTTGATGTCCCAGGATTGATAGATGCCGCGAAACTCCTGTTCGGAGATCATGCCGTCGCCGTCGGCGTCGTAGCGCTCGAAGCCGGAAGCGTCGCTCCCGGCGGGGCCGATGTTCTCTTCGTACAGGCGCTGGTCGTCGATCACGGCGTCGCTTTCGCACCCGGTCAGCGCGACGCAGCTTGCCCACCCGACCAGAAGCGCGCTCGTCAGCAGTTGGTATCGCATCGGTGTCTCCCGTGTTGTCGAAGCTCGTGAAATGGCGCGGCGAGGACCAGGCGATCGAGCCAGCGGGCCCGGACCGGCCGCGTGCAGCGGAGCCCTGCACGAGCCGTTCCCAAGCCCGCGCTGCGCCGCGGCGGGACCCAGCGGGAGCGCCCGCGCCGCCGGGCGAACCCTCGGTGCCGTGGGTCTTTGCTCGGGAATAGCCCGTGGTCGTGGCGCGCTCTCTCGCTGTCTCAGCGGGCGGCAGATGACGGCAAGGCGACGCAGGCGTGGTTCAATGGGCAGGGGGCGGGCGCGACCGGTCGCGCTCCATGGTTTCTTGCTGTTGCCGTCGCTGCTCGTCGCGGGCGCTGGATGGCCGGAACCTGGGCCGGACCATGGCAAACTGTACCAGTCCCCACACTTTCGCTACCACGCCCGCGCCCGGGACCAGGTTGAACCCGACGCCGTCGAACAGCTGGAGCGGCACTTGGAAGGCGCCCTCGCCGTGCTCGGGGCGACATGGCCGGAGGGTAGGGTCGTTCAGTATCAGAAGTTCGCTGACCACGACGACTACCTGCGGCACTCCGGGTGCCCCTCCACGACCAGCGGCTGCACCGCCGCGGCAGTGGTGCAGACCAGCCGAAGCGTGCACCCGCACGAGCTCGTGCACGCTTACGCGAACGTCCTCTGGGGGCGGTCCAGTCGTTTGCTCGCCGAAGGCCTCGCCGTGGCCCTCAGCTGTGAGCCCGGCGGTGCGGTCCCCGAGCCTCGCTCCTGGCGCGAGCTGCAGCGAGACTTCCGGCGTGAGCCGAGCATCTCATACGCGCTTGCCGGGCGTTTCGTCACGGCGCTCGTCGAGCGGGACGGCCCGGCGCGCTTCGCGGAGCTCTACCGGGCCGCGGGCCCTCGCGACACGCCCGATGCGTTCGCGCGCCGCTTCGAGCAGATCTACGGCGATCGCCTCGACGACGTCTGGCCCACGGCGACCGACGCGCGGGCGCCCGTCTGTCTGCCCGCGGCACGCGCCGACCTCGCCCTGCGACCGAGCCAGCCCAGCCCGAAGAGGCCGAGCATCATCCAGAGCGAAGCGCCGCCCACCGGCGGGGCGCCGCGCGCGGGCACGCCGCAGCCCCCATCGCTGGTCGCGGCCGCGGGCTCGGCACTGGGCCCGGTTCCTCCCGTGGCCGGAGGGGTGCCGGTCGAGCCGCCCGTCGTCGGCCCCGGGTTGGTCGAACCGCCGCTTGCCGGTGACCCGCCCGTGTTGGCGGTGGTGCCCCCGGT
>JAEZYZ010000130.1 GCA_023418705.1 Pseudomonadota bacterium
GCGCAGGCCGTCGCGCCCCTGCGCCACCGCGACGTACGCCCCGCCCAGGCCGAGCACGCGCGGGCTCGCGACCAGCGCGCCGCGCGCCACCTCGACCCGCCCTGGCTCCTCCTGCGCCGCCGCTCGACCGGCGACGAGCCAAGCGGCCACGCCCCACACCACGCACGACCACGCCGCAAACGATGAGCGCCGCGCCGCGCCCGGCGAAATACGCTGAGGCATGTCGGGGCGAACATGAAGTGCCCGCCTGGGGATGCAAGCCACATTCGAGCAGCGCTCACGGCTGCGCTGCAGCGCACGCGCTGCTATACGCCGCGCCCATGGTGAAGCACATCGTGATGTGGAAGCTCCGAGGTGAGAGCGACGGCGAGCGCCAGACGCACGCCCGCCGCGCGGCGGACGCTCTGCGCGGGCTCTCCGGAAAGATCCCCGGGATGATCCGCTTGGAGGTCGGCGTCGCGTCCGATACGGGGGAGCAAAGCGCTGACCTCGTGCTCGTCACCGAGCACGAGGACTGGCAAGCGCTCGCCACCTACCGCACCCACCCCGAGCATCAAAAGGTCGCGGCCCTGATCGCCGAGCTCAAGACGGAGCGCCACGTCTTCGATTTCGAGGCCTGAAACCGCGGCCTCCATCCGGGTGAGGGCCCCGATGCCTCGGGACACCCTCAGCTTTGCTCGCGGCTCGGGGCTCTAGATCGTCTCATTTTCCGCTCTAGGTCACGATGGGCGGCGGGCGCGAGCTCGGCGGCGCGCCGTAGCGCTCGACCATATCGATCACCGCGCCGATCTCGAACGGCTTCTGCAACGCCCCCAGCTGCGGATCTTCCGTCTCGTCCACCAGGTCGTCCGCCCCCGACAGGATGACGATCGGGATCGAGCGGAGCTCCACGTCGTTCTGCAGCTCGCGCCGCAGCGTCCACCCGTCCATGATCGGCATCCTCAGGTCGAGCAGGATCAGGTGCGGCCGCGGCGCCTGCGACAGGCGCCGCAGCGCTTCGCGCCCGTTGGAGGCGGACTCCACCTCGTATCCGTTCAAGGCGAGCACTTCGCTCAAGGTGACGCGCAGGTCGGGTTCATCCTCGACCACCAGGATGCGGCGGGGTTGGGCCATGGCGTGAGAAGCTGCGTCTCCTAAAAACCCACGCAAGTCCGTGCGGTTATGTCACGGTACCCGGTCCTCCTACCCCCTCGCCGCTGCACTCACGACCCGGACGCTGCCCGGCAGCTCAGCGGCCGGACCGCCGCGCCAACAGGGCATCCAGGCTGAAACGTCCCGGGCCGGCGAGCAGCACGACCATCGCCACGATCGCGTACGCCAGCGCCAGCTCCTTGCGCTGAAAGGGGTCGCTCGCGTGCACGTGCAGCCCCGCCACCAGCATGGTGCACAGCACGAACGCGGCGGCGGGTCGGGTCAACAGCCCGATGGCTAGCAGAACTCCCCCGAGAAACTCGCTGAAGGCGGCGGCTGGGCCGAGCACGCCCGGCAGCGGGATGCCCCGCTGCGCCACCGAGCCGATGAACTTGCCCAGATCGAGCAGCTTGCCGTGCCCGTGCCCCAGGGCGAGCGCCAGACCGAAAAAACCGCGGAGGAGCAAGAGCCCCGCGTCCACCGCGCCCGGCGAGGTCCGGACCAGCCGTGCCATCCAGCGAGCCATCGTCCCCTCGTTTTCGCGGCAAAAGCCCGCGCCCGCAAGTGGGGTTTGCAGGCCGAGCGGCCTTTCGCTACGGTTCGCGCCCCACACCCCCGAGAGGAGCCGCGTCCGAACATGGCCCGCGTCACCGTCGAAGATTGTCTCGAGCAGGAAGAAAACCGCTTTGCCCTCGTCGTGCTGGCCTCCGCCCGCACCCGTAGCCTGATGAAGGGGCAGCATCCCCTGGTCAACTCGAAGAACAAGCCGGCGGTGACCGCGCTGCGCGAGATCGCGGCGGGCAAGGTGCGTTTCCACCGCGCGACCGACGAGGTCGTGTACGAGTACATCGCCGAGCTGAACGAGCGCGGCTTCACGACCTGATCCCCGTCCGCTTGACGAACCGAAGGGCTCGGGCCGTCGCGGCCCGGTTCGGGGGCTTCCCCGAGGGCGGCGCGCCGTCCATCCACGAGCTCGGCGCGGCCGGCGACGTCGGCGCGGCGGCGCCCTACGTCGACGCTGCCTACTACACCAAGACGTACCGGTCTCGCACCGAGGACGTCGACTTCTACCGAGCGCTGGCCTTGGGGGTGGGCGGACCCGTGCTCGAGTACGGCACCGGCAACGGCCGCATCGCGATCGCGATCGCGCGCGCCGGGGTGCCGGTGGTTGGCGTCGATCTGTCGCGGCACATGCTCGAGAGCTTCGCCCTGCGCCTCGGCGAACAGCCGAAGGCGGTGCAGGAGCGGATCGAGCTCGTGCGGGGAGACATGCGCGACGCGCGGCTCCGGCGCCGGTTCGCGCTCGTGATCGCGCCGTTCAACGCCGTCCTCCACCTCTACGATCGCGGCGACGTCGAAGCCTTCTTCGCCAACGTCCGCCGGCACCTGAAGCCCGGCGGCCGCTTCGTCTTCGACTACTCCATCCCGACCCCCCAGGAGCTCTGCCGCGATCCGGCGCGCTGGTACGGGTCCGCGCCCTTCCGGCACCCGACCACCGGCCAGCGGCTGCGGTACGCCGAGCGGTTCGAATACGATCCGATCCGGCAGCTGCTCTTGGTCGAGATGCGGTTCACTCCGGAGGACGGCAGCCCCGGCTGGATCGTGCCCTTGACCCACCGCCAGTTCTTCCCGCGAGAGATGGCGGCGTTGCTGGCGCACTCGGGGTTCGGCCGAGTGATCTGGACGGCGGATTTCCAAGCGAAGCCACCGGACGAAACCAGCGACACGCTGGTCGCGACCTGTTCGCTCCGCTGAGCCCGGGTCCGAGGGGGGAGGGCGACGGGCTTTCACGCGTCGCCGGCCTTGCCGCAGGCCCTTCGCGCGTTTAGCGTCGCCGGTGAATCCGTATGGCCTCCGATCTTTACGAGGAGCTCGGCGTCGCCCGCACCGCGAGCCAGGACGAGATCAAAAAGGCGTACCGCAAGCTCGCCGCCCAGCTCCACCCGGACCGAAACCCCGGCAACGCTCAGGCCGAAGCGCGCTTCAAGGCGGTCAACCGCGCCCACCAGGTGCTGAGCGACCCGAAAAAGCGCTCGCTTTACGACGAGTTTGGAGAAGACGCGCTGCGCGAAGGGTTCGACGCCGACGCCATGCGGGCCTACAAGCGCGCCGCGGGCGCTGGCGGGCGCGTCCGCTTCCGCCGCGGCGGCGGCGGGTTCGAAGAGGTGTTCGGCGGCGCTGGCGCCGGGGGCTTCGGCGATCTGTTCGGCGACCTGTTCGGAGCGGCGCAAGGCCGGGGCCGGGGTCGCACCGCCGCCAAGGGCTCCGACGTCGCCAGTGAGGTCACCGTCGACTTCGTCTCCGCCATCCGCGGCGCCGAGCTCAAGCTGCAGGTGCAGGACGGCGGGGAGACCGTCACCGTCCGCATCCCTCCCGGCGCGGGCGACGGCGACAAGGTGCGCATCCCCGGGCACGGCGCCCCGGGACCCTTCGGCGGTCCCGCGGGGGACTTGATGCTCACCATCCGCCTCAAGCCGCACCCCTATTTCGAACGCGACGGGCTCGACCTCTACCTGGACCTGCCGATCACGATCGGCGAAGCCTACGCCGGCGCCAAGGTGCGCGTCCCGACCGCCGAGGGCGACGTCACCCTCACCGTGCCGAAACACGCCCAGAGCGGACAGGTCGTGCGGCTCAAAGGCAAGGGCGTGAAACGCAAGAACGCCGTGGGCGACCTGTACGTGCGCTTTTTGATCAAGCTGCCCGACGACGAGTCCCCGGCGGTGAAGCGGGCGATCGAGACCATCGAAGCCGCCAGCACCAGCGACGTCCGCGCCGGCATCGCGTTTTGACCCGGCGGGATGAGCCCGCAAAACCCGGGGTAATCCACCGGGATCAGCTCCGCTGGTTGTCTGGCTCGGAGATGGGTCACAGGAAGGTCGGAAGAGCGGAAGGGGGACCGACGTCGTCGGTTCCCGATCGGAGTCGATCTCGACCGGCGCGACGTGAATCGCTGTGACGACCCGCGCACCCACGCCCGCTTCGGAGCCCATCCCCCAATCCCAAACTCTTCCGCTCTTCCGCGCGTTCCTGTGAAAAATTAAAGGGAGCTCGTGGCGCCTACTTCGGACCTCGTTTTCATAGGAGGGCGGAAGGTCGGAAGGTTTTCTTGGGAGTTTGGCGGATGAGCCCGACGGGATCGGTGCTCTAGCCCCCGGCTTCCACTTGCGCGCTCGAGCGCACGGGCTCGCGCGGTGGGGCCGTTGGGGCCGCCAGGCGATTGCCCAGATCATCGTAGCGCGCAAGCTCCGCGGTCACGCGCCGCAAGGCCGCCTGCTTCTCGTGGAACGGTTGGAAGCTCGACTTGAAGCCGGCGACGATCAGGCTCTTGATGTCCGCGAACGACATCCCCATGCGGGTGTGCACGAGCCACAGCTCCTTGGACACCGTCGTGTCGGTGATCAGCCGGTTGTCGGTGTTCACCGTGACCCGCAACCCCAAGTCGAAGTAGAGCTTGATCGGGTGCGACGCGAGGGTCTTCACCGCGCCGGTCTGCACGTTGCTCGACGGGCAACACTCGAGCGGGATCCGGTGGTCGTTCACGTAGTGCAAGAGGTCGCCGTTCTCCCGTAGCCGGCAGCCATGCCCGATGCGGTGCGCACCGCAGACGTGGATCGCCTGGGCGATGGACTCCGGTCCGTACGCCTCGCCCGCGTGGATGGTGCAGTTGATGTTGTTGTCGCGCACGAGCTGGAAGGCTTTGCGGTGGTGCTTGGCAGGGAACTCTGCCTCCGCGCCCGCCAGGTCGAAGCCCACCACCCCCCGGCCTTTGTACGCCACCGCGAGCTCCGCCATCTCGTACGACGACTCCGGCGAGATGTTGCGGATCCCGCAGATGATCACGTTGCTCTTGATGCCGTACGACTCGCGCGCCCGCCGGAGGCCGTCGAGCACCGCCTCCACCACCTTGGTCAGCTTCAGCCCGCCGCGGGTGTGCAGCATCGGCGCGTAGCGCACCTCCATGTAGCGCACGTTCTCCCGGTGGGCGTCCTCCGCCAGCTCGAAGGCGATGCGCTCGAGCGCCTCCTCCGTCTGCATCACGCGCAGCGTGATGTCGAAGCCGCGCAGGTAATCCACCAGCGACCCGAAGTGGTCGCCGCACCCGATCGCCGCTCGCAGCCCGTCGATGTCCGACGCCGGCAGCTCGATGCCGTCCTGCCGCGCCAGGTCCAGGATCGTCTGCAGCCGCAGCGATCCGTCCAGGTGCACGTGAAGATCGGTCTTCGGCAACGCCTCGAAGACCTCGAGCGGCACGTGCGCCGCCTGCGCCCCGTTGTCGTCCGGCGCCCGCTTGTTCGTTCTTACCATATCCGATGATAGCATTTTAAGTCGCCGGGGGCGCGCCCGCCCCGCACTTGCCGCACCTTCCACACCTCTTCGCACGGCCACCGGCGCGCCCAATCCAGGCTCACGAACGGGTGGCGCGTGGTCGCGCCCTCCGGCGGCCGGAGCTCGATCACGTCCTCGACCTCGAACCCGCTCTGGCGCAGCACCCGGATCCAACTGCTGTGCGACAGAAAAAACTCCACCCCCTCGTGCCCGGGCCAGGTCACCCGGTGCACCCCGAACCCGGGCCGCTGCAGCCGCTCGGTCGCCGGCCCGTCCTCCGCATCGGGCGAACACAGCAGCACCAAGAGCGAGCTCACCAGGAACACCAACGCGCCGCCCGGCCGCAGCAGGCGCGCCGCTTCGGGCACCCAGCGATACGGGTCCGCCCACAAACACGCGCCGTACTCGGAGATGGCGTAGTCGAAGCTCGCGTCGGGGAAGGGGACCGACTCGGCGTTGCCGAGCAGGAGCGGAAACGACAGACCGTGCTGCGCTTGCAGCCGGCGAGCGGTCCTGAGCTGCGCCGGCGAGTTGTCGATCCCCACCGGTCGCGCGCCGCGCCGCGCGAGCCACGCCGAGACGTACGCCGTGCCGCAGCCGAGCTCGATCGCGTCCTTGCCAGCGAGCGGCTCCGTCAAGACCTGCGCGGCGTCTTCGGCGATGCCCCAGATCCCCCAGCGTTCGATCGAGCTCGCCCAGTTCTCCTCACCCGCCTCGACGTACTCCGCCGCCCACCGGTCCCACGCCCGCCGGTTCTCCCGCACGTGCTCGGGCAACGCTTCGACCCGATCCTTGCTGCCTGTCATCGCTGTCGCCCTGTCGATCGACGCGTGCCGTCCTACCTACCCTCGACCACTGCCGGCATCACCTGGCGACACCACCCGCGAGCGTCACCCGCGTCGATTATCGCCGCAAAGACGACGGCCGCCGTCAGGATCCCGAGGCCCCTGATCTCATTGCGAAATCTCTGCGCGCGTCCCGGCGGATGTCGTCCCGCAGCGTGTCATCGATGCAAATTTGTCGTTAACCCGGAATGCGTCCGGCCGTTCTGGCCTCGCCATGGCCACGGGCGACGTCGAGAGCGAGCACCCACAGACCCCCACCGCTGATCCCAACCCGCCGCCCTCGCAGCCCGGCGCGCTGTCCCCGGCCGACCTCATGCCCGCCGACGAAGACGACGACGCGACCACCACCGAGTACCGCCGCACGGACTTTTCCGACGACTGCGTCACTCAGGTCAACATCGAACGCCCCTTGCCATCGCCGCCGCCCGTGCCCGATTTCGCTCCACCAAAGCGGTGAGGGCGCCGGAAAAGATTCGCGCCGAGGGGGCGCACCCCAGCGCGCCGTGCGATCGTTTCAGCGACTCGCGCCCCGGGGCGCACCCCAGCGCGCGCCGTGCGATCGTTTCAGCGATCACGCGACATGCTCCGTCTGCGGTCTGCACCCGCCCGGTTCGCCGCCGATCGTCGATGGATGCCACTTCGGCGATGGGCGGAGGTGCGAGGCGCCACTACTCTATGAACCCGTCGCGTCGCGCGACGAGCCGTCCCGCGCCTCCCAAGCATCTTACCTTTTCAGCACGAAACCCAGAGCCCCTGCCCCTTGATCCACCGGCGCGTGTCGTCGGCGCAAGCCTTCGGTCGTGATTTGATGGGACTTCTCAGATGAATTTGCGCACTCTGCCCGCAGTCGCCCTTGGCGGCGCGTTTATCATTTTTGCTCATAATCTTCTCACTATTGGCTGTGCTGCCGAGCTCGCCGACCCCGGCGGCGCGAGCACCGGCGGCACCGCCGGCGTCGCCAGCGGGGGCACCGGAAACCAGCCGCCGACGAGCGGCGGCGGCGCCGCGACGGGCGGCAGCAGCGCCGCTGGCGGTACAGGCGGTACAGGAG
>JAEZYZ010000131.1 GCA_023418705.1 Pseudomonadota bacterium
CGCCCCCCCCCCCCCCACCCTACTGAGCGATCTCCGATCCGCCTCGCCCCGCAGCGTGCTGTTTTCGTGGTGAGAGCCATTTTCGCGGGCTCGCGGTGGGTCGAAGGCGCCGATGGGCCCCTGTAAATGAACCTGCGATCGTGGTTAGATCCGCGGTCATGGCAGTGCGTATCGTTGCGAACCAACTGAGAACCGATGGGCTCGAGCTGGATCTGCCGGGCGCGAGCACGCGCCTGGTGCTCGGGCCGAGCGGCGGGGTCTCCGGCACCTACGATCAAGATGCCGAACGCCTCGCCTTGCGCGCCTTGCGCGCCGAACGCTTTTTGATCACACAGCTCACGTCGGCGCTGGCGCAGGGGGAGCTTCGGCTGGAGGCCCCGTGTCAGCTCGATGCGGTCAGCGTCGACGGCGAGCTGCGGGGCGGCGCGGGCTTCACCGGCGAGGCCACGGTCGGCAGCGCAACGGTCGAGCGGGTGCACCTGGAGGTCGGTGGCTGGCAAATGCACGCGAAGCTCGAGCTGGGGCAGCTCGGGTTTTCGGCGTCAGGCTCGGGCAGCGAGCGCGTCCGGATCGAGCACCTGCATTTGAGGGACGTCGCGCTCGAGAACGGCAGCCTGCAGATCGGGGTGCGCCATGTAGCGCTCGCCGCGCTGGAGCTCCGGCGGGCGGGCGACGGTGGCACCGCGCTCGGCGCGGCCTCGGCGGCGATCGAGGGCATCACGGTCGAGCGGGGCGGCGCCACGGCGACGCTCGACGACGTGAAGCTGCCGAGCGGCGTTCGGTTCGAAGGCGGCGGGTTGGAGCTCGCCGCGCTCGAGCTCGGCAAGCTCGCGCTCGACGTTCCGGATCTTACGTCGCTGGGCTCCGGGGGCACGGGGGCAGCGCGGAGCGCGCCGCCGGCTGCTGCCGCCAAGCCGCGCGCGGGGGGACCTCCGTCGTTGCCGTTTTTGGACCACTTGCAGGGCAACCTCCAGCTCGACGTGGAGGTCGAGCTGCGCCTGCCGCTGCCGATCATCAAGGCGCGCAAGGCGACCCACCGCGTGCGGCTGCCGATCGACGGCGGCCGGATCGATTACAAGCAGCTCGAGAGCAGCCTCTCGGGGCTGGAGAACGCCGTGCTGGACTTCGAGATCAGCGACGCGGGCCTGATCCTGGAGCGCGACTTGATCCCCGGCGTGTCCTTCGACAACCAGACGCTGGTGACCTGGCCGCTGCCGCCTGAGGAGCTGGAGGTCGCCCGGCGCGAGCGGCGCGTGCGGCTGCGGCGGCTGTTCGACTACCAGCTCGATCCGAAGCTTCAGGGCGACGCCTCGAAGGAAACGCCTGACGACGGGGGCGCGCCGGATCGGCCCGGGCCCTTGCGCCGGCTGGACATCACGAACATCGACGTGTCGTTGTCGGTGAACGCGGCGAGCGAGCTCGCCCTCGGAGACGTGCGGCTGCGGCTGGGCGCTGGCGTTGAGCAGGCGCTGCGCCGGCTTCGGTTGCAGGGCGAGGTGCACATCGCCTCGGAGGAGGACCGCGGCCCCAGCGATCTTCGCCTGGAGCTCGATGACCTTCGGCTGGGGGCGGAGGCGCCGCTGGGGGCGCGGCGGCTGCACGTCGGGGAGCTCCACGTCGGCCGGATCGACGAGGCCGTGCTGCAAATCCAGCGCTTGCGGCCGGGCAGGCTCAGCGTTCGCGCCGGCAGGCTTGGGGCGGCGAACGTCCGCGTGTCACCGCCGCAGGTCAACGACGGCGCGGGGTGACGGGCTCATCGGCTCGCCCCGACCTGCTCTCTGTGACTTGGGCAGTCGTTAGTCCGGCGACAGCGTGGGCACGACCTGGCGTCGATTTCGGCGGTAGATGCGAAAGTCGCTGTCGAGCGTCAGCACGACGCTCTGTCGGTCGAGCTCCGTCATGCGGACCAAGCAGGCGTCTGCCAGGGACATGGGAACGTTGCCAAACTTCTGCATCAATGCTCTGAGCGCGGCGACCTCTGCAGCGACGGCGAACTCGCTGCGGAGGATCCCTTTCGCGACGAGCTCGAGCACCGCAGCCTGCCCGCCTTCGAATCCCTGCAGCAGGAAGCAGGCTTCTGAAAGCACCGGGTCGCAGGTGAAGATCGGCGCCTCGATACCGTCCAGGACGCTTCGCGCCCAGGCGTGATACCGGTCTCGGCGATTGAGCAGGGCCACGAGCGGCCCCGTATCGATGAGTACCGCCGTCACCTTCCGTAGCCGGAGAGATGCCTCGGATCGCTGGCCAGGTCGGCAGGCCCGTCGACGGATCCCACGAGCTTGCCGGCAAGGGCGGTGATCGACCGTCTCTTTCCCTTCGCCAGGGCTTCGAGCGCTTCGCGGACGACCGCCGACCGGCTCGTACCCCGGCGCCGGGCGATCTCGTCCAGCGCCTCGTCCAATTCGGCCGGCAACTTGAAGGATACGGTACGCATCGGATCGGCCATCGTAATACCTATGTGGCGATAGCGTAATACCCTTGGCTGCGGCGGTCAAGCCGACCGGGCGCCGCCGCCGGTCGCGCGGCGCGCTCGCGCTCGCACGCGCCGCGCCGCGCTGGAGCGGGCGTCAATCGAGCACGACGAGGACGCGGGTGCCGTCGCGGTCGAGCTTGGCGGTCGCGGTCTTCTTGCGGCCGGCGGCGGTGACGTCGATCTGGTAGTCGCCGAGGAAGCCGCGGGTCTTGAGGGCGCCCTGGGCGTCGGTCTTGGCGCTGGTATTGGTGCGCCAGGTTTCGGAGACGAGCTTCTTGTAGACCTGACCGGAGGGCTTGAGCGACCAGTCACCGCGGTAGACGGGGGCGTTCTTCTTCCAGTGCAGGTCGTCCTTGAAGCCCCACATCACGACGCCTTCGACGCCGGGGTGGCTGAAGAGCAGGGTGTAAAAGTCTTCGGTGTAGCGAGCGCCGAGTTGCTCGTCGTCGACCACGACGTCGTACTCGGTGACCCACAGAGGCTTCTTGAACTGCGCGAAGCGATCGAGCAGGGCCATCAAGTCGTCGGGGGAGGTGAGCGAGGTGCCGAAGTGGCCCTGCAGGCCGATGCCGTGCAGCGGGGCGCCCTTGTCGAGCAGGAACTTGATGGTCTTCTCGTAGTGGTCGCGGTGGGGAGTGCTGCCGCCGCCGCCGGAGAGGATGGCGTAGTCGTTGATGAAGAGCTTGGCGTTCGGATCGGTCTGGTGGGCGATCTTGAACCAGTCGACCATCACGTCGTCGCCGAGCAGATCCATCAGGTCGTGGTTGTCGAAGGGCTCGTTCATCACGTCCCAGTGGTCGACCTTGCCGCGGGTCTTCGCCGCCAGATCGCGGATGTGCGCCTCGACCTCGGCGCGCAGCTTGGCGGGGTTCTTTTCGTGCTGCTTGAGGGACTTGGGCAGGTTCTTCCAGCCCGGCCACACGAGCACGTGGCCGCGCACCCGCTTGTCCTTGGCGTTGAGCCAGTCGAGCGCCTGGAGCGAGCGCTGGATGTTGAAGCCGCCGCCCCAATCGCCCGCCAGCGGCTGCCATTTCAGGTCATTCTCGAGCGTGACGGTGTTGAACAGCTCGAGCGTCTCTTTTTGAAAGCGCGGGTCGTTGTCGCTCGTGATCTTGGCCGCGGGCACGCAGGTGCCAAAACCGAAGGCGTGCTCGACCTGGCGGATCTGCACGTCCGCTCCCGGCACCGGCTTCTTCTGGGCGTCCTGGACCACGATTTCGAGATCCGCCTTGCGGATCTGCTCGATGCGCTCGGCGGCCGCCGCGCGCCAGAGCGCGTCCGGCTCCATGCCGGCGTAGGTGATCTTGGTGACCGGCAGATCTGCCAGCGCGAGCTGCTTGCCGAAGTTTTCGACCGTGACGCCCCCGATGTCGATGGTCTGCGGCTTGTAGCCGAGCCGGAAGATCATCTGCGCTTCGCCGGGCTGGTAGCTCTGCTCGGCGCGGAACGGTACGTAGACCTTCTTCCAGGTGCGGCTGGCGCGGATCGGATACTGGATCGACTTGGTCCAGGGGTCTTTGGCGAGCTCGAACACGAACTCGGTCTGGCCCTCCCCGCTCTCGTCGGGCACCCACTCGGTGCGGAAGTGGAAGGTGGCGAGCAGGATGTCGCCCTGCTCCACCCGCGTGGCCGTGGGCGCCTGGATCTGCACGTCCCACTCGTTCGCGGACGGCTCTTTGATCTTGGCGCGCCAGGCCTCGGTGAACGGTTGTCCCTCGACGGGCACCTTGGTCAGCTCGACCCGCTCCGCCTTGCCGTGGACCTTGAAGGCGTCGAGCCCTTCGGGCCCGAGCACGGCCTGTCCCGGGACCTTGCCGTAGTTGCCGGTCGGTGCGGTGGGGGCTTGCCCGGTGGGCGGCGTGGTCGCGTCGGTCGCTCCCGGCGTGCTCGTGGATGCGTCGCGCTTCACGCAGCCGGCGAGTAGCAGAGCTGCAGCGAGCAGCCAACCCAATGCCAACCAATGACCTCGAGGTGCGTGGGAGTTTTTCATGGTGTTTGCCAAACCTCCGAACGGCGCCCGATGGACGCGCCAGGCGAGAGACCGCTATAACCCGAACCGCCGACGCCGAAAAGCGGCCGCGCGCGCGCCGTGCGGTATCGTTGCCACATAGGAAAAAATGGCCCCAACAGTGAAACCGCCGCGCCACTTCACGAACCCCATCTTGCCGGGTTGCTACCCGGACCCGAGCGTGTGCCGGGTGGGCGCCGACTTCTATCTGGTCGCCAGCAGCTTCGAGTATTTCCCCGGTGTCCCCATCTTCCACAGCCGGGATCTGGTGCACTGGCGCCAGCTCGGCCACGTGCTGACGCGCAAGAGCCAGCTCGACCTCGACGGCGTGCCCAGCTCGGGCGGCATTTATGCCCCCACCCTGCGCCACGACGGCGGGCGCTTTTACATGGTCACGACCCATGTCCAGCGCGGCGGCAACTTCTACGTCACCGCCCGGCGCCCGGAGGGCCCGTGGTCGGATCCGATCTGGCTCGACGCCGAGGGCATCGATCCGTCGTTCTCCTTCCTGGGCGATACGGCTTACTACACCCGCAACGGCAGAGGCACCGACACCGACCACCCGTTCATCTACCAGACGCGCTTCGATCGGAAGACGGGCAAGCTGCTCGGCAAACCGCGCGTGATCTGGAGAGGCCTGGGTGGCATCTGGCCGGAGGCGCCGCACCTCTATCGCTTCGGCGACCACTACTACCTGCTGACGGCGGAGGGCGGCACCGCCTACGACCATTCGGCGGTGATCGCCCGGAGCAAGGATCCGTTCGGCCCGTTCGAGCCGTTCGAGGGCAACCCCATCGTGACCCACCGCGATCGACGCCGCGATCCGATCCAGGCGACCGGTCACGCCGATCTGGTGGAGGCGCCGGACGGCAGCGTCTGGGCCGTCCTCTTGGGGATACGGCCGAAGCACGGCAGACATCACCATTTGGGACGCGAGACGTTCCTCGCGCCGGTGCGCTTTACCGGCGACGGCTGGCCCGTGATCGGACACCGGGGTCGGGTGCCGCTCGAGAGCGCGGCCCCAGCGCTCGGCCTCTGGCCCCAAACCAAAATCAAAGCGCGCGACGATTTCGACCAGCGCTGGCTAGGGCATCAATACGTGTTTTTGCGCAACCCCCGCGGGCGGGACTGGTCCTTGTCGCGGCGGCCCGGGTACTTGCGCTTGATGGGGTCGGAGGTGACGCTGGATGACGTCGGATCGCCGGCGCTGGTCCTTCGGCGGCAGCAGCATTTCGCGCTGCGCTGCCGCGCGCTTCTGGAGTTCGAGCCGCGGCGCGCCGGGGAAGAAGCGGGGCTCACCGTGCGCGCGAACGAAGAGCACCACTACGACCTGGCGGTGCGCCTCGCCGATCGGGGGCGCGAGGCGGTGCTGCGCGCGCGCGTGGGGGGCAAGGCCCGCGTCGTCGGTCGGACGCCGCTCGGTGTCGGGCCGGTGCGGCTCGAAATCGCCGCGAGCGACAAAGAGTACGCCTTCCGTGCGGGCGCGGGCGCGCGCTTGAGGCCGCTCGGCAAGCTGCCGACGCGAGCGCTCAGCGCCGAGTCGATCAGCAAGCCCGGCAAGCTCTACTTCACCGGCGCCATGCTCGGGATGTACGCGACCGGCAACGGGCGTCGATCCACCGCGCCGGCGGATTTCGACTGGTTCGAGTATTCGTATTGAGGCAAGGCATGTCGGGCATCGAAGCAAGCGAGTTCGGAACGGCGCCGGACGGCGCCCGGGTGCAGGCGTTCACGCTGACGAGCGCGGGCGGCGCGCGGGTGCGGATCCTGGACTTCGGCGGCATCGTGGTGTCGCTCGAGCTGCCGGATCGGGACGGGCGGCTCGGCGACGTGGTGCTCGGCCACGCCACGCTGGAAGGGTACTTCGCGGACACGACGTACCTCGGCGCGCTCATCGGTCGCGTCGCCAACCGCATCGGCAGCGCGCGCTTCACGCTGGACGGCAACGACTACCCGCTTCTCGCGAACAACGGCCCGCACCACCTGCACGGCGGACCGGACGGCTTTCACCGTCGGCGCTGGCGCGCCGAGGCTTCGACGCTAGAGGGCGGGGTTGCGCTGCGGCTCGAGCGTGAGAGCCCCGACGGGGAGGAGGGCTATCCCGGCACGCTGCGCGCGGAGGTGACGTACACGCTGGGCGACGACGCCTCGCTCGGCATCGACTACGCGGCGGTGACCGACGCGCCCACCCCCGTGAACCTCACGCACCACTCGTATTTCGATCTGTCCGCGGGCACGGCGCCCGACGTCCTGGGCCACCGGCTCACGCTGCACGCCGACGCCTTCCTGCCCACGGACACGACCCAGATCCCGACCGGCGACGTCCGCGCCGTCGAGGGCACGCCCTTCGACTTCCGCGAGCCGTCGGCGATCGGCGCGCGCCTCGACGCCCCGGACGAGCAGCTCCGCGCCGCGGGCGGCTACGATCACCACTACGTGATCCGCGGCTGGGACGGTGGCCTGCGCGAAGCCGCGCGCGTGGTCGAGCCGCGCTCTGGCCGCGTGCTGCAGCTGCTCACGACCGAACGCGGCCTGCAGTTTTATTCGGGCAATCAACTTTCCGGCGCGCGCGGCAAGGGCGGCCGCCGCCACGCACCGCGGACGGGCTTTTGCCTGGAAGCCCAAGGGTATCCGAACGCACCCAACGAGCCGGCGTTCCCGCCGGTGGTGCTGCGGCCCGGGGAGCGGTATCGGCAGCGGACGGTGTATCGGTTCTGGGCGGCGTGACGACCGCGCTGGCACGGCGTGCCATCGGGTCTAAGCTCCGCGCCAGCGTGTCCCCGCCTCTCCAAACCTTGCAGCGCGCCCGCGAGCGGCTGAGCGGCCACCTGTGGACGCTGGTGCCGCACCTCAAGGGGCGGCTCTTCGGGCGCTCGGGTGAGCTCGGGCGCCCCTTCGCCGCCGAGGTGCCGGACGAGCGCTACGGGAGCGTGCAGGTGACGGGGCGGCTGCTCGAGCAGCCGCCCGGCGCGGAGCACGGGCGCTCGCTGTACGTGGTGTTGCACGGCCTCGGGGGCAGCATCGACAGCGTCTACATGCAGCGCGCGGCGCTGGCCGCGTTGGCCGCCGGCGCCGATGTGTTGCTGGTGAACCAGCGCGGCGCCGGTGGCTCCGGCGAGGACGTCTACCATGCGGGCCTGGGCTCCGATCTGCACGCGGTGGTCGCGAACGAGGCGCTGTCGGGCTACCAGAGCCTCTTCATCCTGGGGCACTCCCTGGGCGGACACATCGCGCTGTCAGCGGCGACCGGCCCTGTCGATCCGCGGGTGCGCGCCGTGGCCGCGGTGTGCTCGCCGCTCTGCCTGAGCACGTCGGCGACCGCGATCGATCTGCCGGGGCGCTGGCTGTACCGGCAGCACATCTTGACCGCGCTCAAGCAGAGCTACGCGGCGGTGGCGCGCCGGCGCGGGCTCGACCCGCACGCCGCGCGCGGGGTGCGCACGCTGCGCGGCTGGGACGAACGGGTGATCGCGCCGCGCTTCGGGTTCGCCAGCGCCGAGGACTACTACGCCAAGCAGAGCGTCGCGCCGCGGCTCGCCGATCTGCGCGTCCCGGCGCTGTACGTGGGCGCGCGCTGCGATCCGATCGTGCCCGAATCGACGGTGGCCGCGGCGCTCGCGCCGCAGCACCCGAAGCTCACGGTGCGCTGGCTGGCGCGCGGCGGCCACGTCGGGTTTCCCGCGACCGCTAGCCTGGGCTCGAGCGGGGCGCTCGGGCTCGAGGCGCAGGTCGTGAGCTGGCTCGGGGCGCAGGGATAGACGCTTAGCGTTCGCGATAGCCGCGGGACTGCTTCTTCTCCGACTGGCGCTTCTTTTCGTTCAGCCGGCGCTGCTTGGCGGCGCGGCTCGGCTGCGTCTTGCGGCGCCGCTTGGGCACCACCAGCGCCGCCCGGATGAGCTCGGCGAGCTTCTGCCGCGCGTCCTCCAGGTTGCGCGATTGATCGCGCGTCAGCTGGCTGGTCACGAGGATGCGCCCCTCGGCGTCGAGGCGCGACGCCGCGAGCGCGCGGAGCCGCGCCTTGACCGGCGCGGACAGGGCGCCGCTCGCCGCGAAGTCGAAGCGCAGCTCGACCTTGCTCGCGACCTTGTTGACGTTCTGTCCACCGGGTCCGGACGACCGCGCCGCCGTCCACGCGAGCTCCGCGTCGGGGATCACCACCGCGGGTGAGACGACCAGATCCGCCACCGCGCGGCGTTCACTCCGCGGCGCCGGCCGCCTTGGCGCTCGAAGCGGCGCCCGACGGGCTGCTCGCCTTCGACGCGCCCCCGGCGCTGGGGGTCTTCGAGGGGGCCGACGCCTTGGACTTGCTGTCCGTCGCGGGTTTTTGGGGCGCGGGCATCGGCGGATCGAGCGGCCTGAGGCCGACGGTCATTTCTGGCTCGGTGCCGTCGACGACCACCCGGCGCACCACGTAGCCCTCGTGGCCCACCTCGAGCGCCATCCGTTTGCCCGGCTCGACCTGCAGCGTGACCGGTGACTTCCCGAGATCTTTGCCCTTGTAGTAGGCGCGCGCTTCGGCGGGGCGTAGGGTCAAGACGACCTGGCGTGCTTCGCCGGGAGGCGCGTCCGAGGCCTCGGTCGGATCTGCGGAAGGGGTGCCAGCGCTTTCTGCGGTGGCTTCGGTGTCGTCCGCGGGCGTGCCCTCCTCATCCGCGTCGCCGCTCGCTGCCGCGAGCTCTTCCGCTGGCTCACCGATGCTTGGCTCCCCGGCGGGTGCGGGCTCCGGCTTTGGGGGCGCGGGCTCCGCGGCGGGCGCGGGCTCTGCGGCGGGCGCGGGCTCCGCGGCCACGGGCTCCGCGGGGCTGACGGTGGCGCCTTGCTGCGTGTACCAGTAGCCGCCCGAGACGGCCGCGACGAGCGCGGCGATGCCGAGCCACGCGCCGGCGCGACCGCCCGAGCGTCGGGTCGTCAGCTCGAGATCGGCGTCGGTCGAGAGCGGGCTGTCCGTCGCGCTCGCGGGAGCGGGTCGCTGCGAGGTGACGGGCCCTGGCTCGGGCTTCGGGGCTGCTT
>JAEZYZ010000263.1 GCA_023418705.1 Pseudomonadota bacterium
CGGCGAACCCGCCGGAGGCGATCGAGCGCGCTTCCGAGCCGCCGGACGCGCTCTCGCTGTATCGCAGCGCGCACCGCGCCCACTTCGTCGAGCGCGATCCGGCGGCAGCGCTCGCCGGCTACGAGGCTTACCTGGCCGCGGCGCCGAACGGCCGCTTCGCGCTCGAGGCGCGCTACAACCGCGCGCTCTGCCTGGTCCGCGTCGGGCGCCACGCCGAGGCCCGCGCCGCGCTCGCGCCGTTCGCCCAAGGCCGCTTCGACGGCTACCGTCAGGACGAAGCGCGGCGCCTGAGCGACGCCACGGGGGGCGACGCCGCGACGCGCTGAACGGCGCGCGTGTGTGCTCTGCGCAGCGCTGGGACGGCCGCGCGCTCGACGGACCGCCAGCGCGCGGGCGTCGTCGTTACGTGTTCGCGCTGGCGTGGGCCGGGGTGCCGCGCCCGGCGCGCCCGTTGGGGACGGGTGCCGCCGCGCCGGTGGTGCTGGCGCCGTGCGCCCAAACCCCGACAAAAGCTCAGACGGCTCAGCGGCTACTTCGCGCCGAGCAGCGCCACGATCTCCGGCTCGATCGCCTCCGGGGTCTCGACGGACTCGAAGCGCTTGACGACGCGGCCCTGGCGATCGACGAGAAACTTGGTGAAGTTCCAGCGGATGGAGTTGCCTTCGAGCAGGTCGGGGCGGCTCTTTTCGAGGTAGTCGTAGAGCCGATCGGCGCCGGGCAGATCGCGGCGGATCGCGCCGGGCTGCTGCTCGCGCAGGAAGGCGTACAGGGGGTGGGCGCCCGGGCCGTTCACCTCGATCTTGGAGAAGATGGGGAAGGAGACGCCGTATTCGTTCGAGCAGAAGGCTTTGATTTCGGACTCCGTCCCCGGCTCTTGCTCGCCGAACTGGTTGCAGGGGAAGCCGAGCACGACGAGGCCTTGCTCCCGGTGCTTTCGATGGAGCTGCTCGAGGCCTTCGTACTGCGGGGTGAAGCCGCACTTGCTGGCCACGTTGACGATCAACACCACCTTGCCGCGGTAGCGGTCGAGAGAGACGGGCTTGCCGTCGACGTCGGTCGCCTGAAAATCGTAGAGGGTCTGCATGGTCTTCTCCTGTGGGGTGGGGCTGTCTTTCGCGCGCGCCTTTTGCTCGCAGCCGGGCGCGCCGGCCGTGATCGCGAGGGCCGCGGCGAGCACGAGAACGTGGGACCGCGTCGGACGGAGGTGGGGGCTCGGCACGCCCTCCATGTAGCCCCTCTGGCGCGGCGGGCAAACCGCGAGCCCGGTCAGCGCTTCGCGACGTACTGGCCGACGTAGACGACCACGCGTTCGGTCGTCTCGCGCTGCGCCGCGGCGTTGTGGGCGTCGATGCGGGTTCGGAGATCTTCGACCTCGGTCCGGATCCGCGCGAGCGTGCCGCGTGCCTCTTCGTACAGGGGGTGGTCGGCCGACACGTCGAGCGACCAGGTCGAGCCACCGACGGCGTCCCGCGCGCCGCCGCTGCTGGCGCCGCCGGTCAGCTTCATGCTGACGGCCGCCACCATGGCCTGGAAGTGGTCGAGCACCGCGGCCTCCCACCCGCGCGTCTCTCCGAGCGGGACCTCGAGCCGCTCGCTGGTGAACGTCTGCGCCGCGCCCTCGCCGCTCGCGACGACGCGCTCCTCGGTGAGCAGCCGCTCGATCGATCGCGCGCAGGCGTCGGGTGGCAGGCGGGTGAGCTGCTCCAGCTGCGATCGCGTGACCGGTCCGTGCCGGTACACCGTGAGCCAGACCAGCCAGTCGCCCGCGTCGGCGCCGCCGCTCTCGGCGGCGCTGAAGTCAGCCTCGCCCGCGGCCCGGTAGACGGCCGTGTCGCCGCGCCCGGCGCGGTAGACCAAGCCGGAGTTGACCAGATCGTTCAGCACGCCGGCCACGACCTCGGGATCGTCGTCCACGAAGCGGCGGTGGATCGCGTTGCCGCTGACGGGCTCCGACGCGCGGATGTGCTCGAACACCGCCGCCCACACGCTCTGCCCGCTCTCGGTGCGGCTCTGCCGTGCGGCCTGCACCTTGCGGTGGTAGGTGCGAAGCGCCATCCCGAACATGTCGGCGATGACCTTCTTGCTGACACCCTGTTGGGTGAGCGCCGTCGACAGCTCGAGGAAGATCTGATCGGCGATCTGCGCCAGCGGGACGCGCACGCCGCCGGCCGTGGCAAGCTGCGCGATGAAGACCACCGTCTGCTGGACGATGGCGTCGATGAGCAGGTGGGGGTTCACACCGAGCGAGGCCTCGACGCGGAAAAACGCGGCGCAGACCATGCTACCGCCCGCCGACAGGGCCGACCAGTGCCAGATCCGGCACTGGCCGGCAGCGCCACGCCGGGCTAGTGTCCCGGCGACCGTCATGCGAGCACGGGCGCTTCGAAGGCAGGTGCGCGGCCGAGCGTCGGCCGTCGGCCCCTTCGCGCTCGCCGCGCTGATGCTGCCGGGGCTGAGCGGCTGCTCGTCCGACGGGCCCCAGGGCTCGAGCTCCACCCACTGGCTGACCTGCGAGGTCGACGCGGAGTGCGCGGACCTGGTGCTCGGGGCGAGCTGCGGGCAGAGCGGCTACTGTGAAGCGGCGTCGGGCGCGCGTTTGGAGCAGCGCGTGGTGTTCGAGGAGTCGTTCGACGCGCCCTTGGATCAAACCACGTTCGCGGCCGAGGTCGGCACCCTGATCCGCAACGACGAGGCGCAGGCCTACACCGATCGGCCCGAGAACATTTCCTCCGGCAGCGGCGAGCTCGTGCTGACGGCGCGCGCCGAGGCGTGGGAGGGCGCGAGCTTCACCTCCGGCAGCGTGCACACCTCCGGCCAGCGCGCCTTCACCTTCGGCAGGATCGAAGCGCGGATGCAGACGCCGCTCGCGACCGGGTGCGCGAGCGCGTTCTGGCTCCTGCCGGAGAACCCGACGCCCGACGTGCCGTCCTGCGACAAGGGCAGCTGTTACATGGGCACCTGGCCCGCCTGGGGTGACATCACGATCGCCTCGCGCGTCAGCTCGGCGCCCGAGTCCGTGTCGATGGCGCTGAACTACGGCGTCTGGAACGACGCGCTCGGCGCGGTCGAGCACTTCCCGGAGCACCACCAGGCGCCGGTGCCCGACGGCGGCTGGCACGTGTACGCCATCCAGTGGACGCCGACGCGCATCGACTGGCTCGTGGACGACGCGCTCGTGGCGTCTGCCGATCTGTCCCCCGACAACCTCTACCGACCCGACGGGCGTCACCCGTTCCACCAGCCGTTTCACCTGCGGCTCAACCTGGCCCTCGGCGGCCTCGATCAAGCGCCGAACGCCGCCGAGTACCCGCAAGAGCTGCGCGTCGACTGGGTGCGCGTCCTGCAGTGGGTCGAACCCGAATGAGCTCGACGGCGCCCGTTGCGGCGTCGCTAGAGTCTTGCAGCGTGATCGTGCTGACGGATCTGACACTGCCCACCCATGCGGCTTCTGTCGCTGGCGCAAGCTCGGTCCTGTCGCGATGATGGCGCTGTGCGATCGAGCGCGGGCGCCGAACCCGGTCGCCGCGCGCAGAAAGGCCTGTTCGTGATCGTGAAGAGCCGCTTCATCCATTGCGTCGCCGTCGTGCTCGCCGGCGCCGCCTGCTCCAGTGACCCCAGCGGTGGGCAAACCGGGTCGGGTGGGAACAACGGCACCGGCGCTTCTGGTGGGTCGGCGGCCACGGGCGGCTTCGCCCCCGGCGGGACGGGCGGCGTCGGTGCCGGTACCGGTACCGGTGGCGCCGCGACCGGTGGCACCGGGGCGGGCAGCGGCGGAACGCCGCCGGTCGGAACCGGAGGCTTCCCCAGCGGTGGCACCGGTGGCGTTCCGGGTGTCGGCGGCACCCCGGGCGTCGGGGGCAGCATGCCGGGCACCGGTGGCGACCCGGCGGGCGGGGCGGGAGGCACCGGCGGCACGCCGCCGGGCTCCGGCGGGACCGGGGGCAGCAACCCCGCGGCCATTACGGCCGCCCAAGCCGCAGCGGCCATGGGCAAAGGCGTCAACATCGGCAACACCTTCGACCACGCTCAGCAGCCTCCGAACTTCGCCAAGGTGAGCACCAAGCTGGACGCCTACTACGCCAAGGGCTTCCGCAACGTGCGCATCCCCATCACCTGGACCGAGGCGCTCGACGGCAGCGCGCTGGCCGACCCCAACGTCGGCGCGGTGGATCGACAGCACCCGCGCCTTGCCGTCATCGAACAGGTCGTCGACTACGCCCTGTCCAAGCCCGACCTGTACGTCGTCATCAACGCCCACCACGAACAAGCCCTGAAGACCCAGAACCGCGCCGCGGTCCTCGAGCGCCTCTGGCAGGACCTGGTCGACATCTTCGGCGACCGCGACCCGCGCCTGCTCTTCGAGATCTTGAACGAGCCGCACAAGAGCGACGACTCCAACTCCCCGATGGACCCCGCGGATCTGCGCAATATGACGCAGAAGGCCTACGACAAGATCCGCGCCGTCAACCCCACCCGGATCGTGATCATCGGCGGCAACCAGTGGTTCCACGCCTCCGAAATGGCCACCGTCTGGCCGAACCTCGACCAGGTCGGCGGCGGTAACGATCCCTACCTCATGGCCACCTTCCACCACTACGACCCGTGGACCTTCTGCGGCGACAACCAGGGCGACTACGCCGACAACTGGACCGACGCCAACGTCTCCGGCCCCATGGACACCATGCGCAACTGGGCCGCCAGCGTCGGCAACAACATGCCCATCTACATCGGCGAGTGGGGCGTCGGCTGGGGCAGCCGCTACGACCAGATGGACTGCAACAACATCCGCCACTGGTACCAAAAGCTCGGCAACGAGATCGCCCCCTCCAAGGGCATGCCGACCGCCGTCTGGGACGACGGCGGCTGGTTCAAGATGTTCGACCAATCCTCCGACACCTTCACCAACAACCTCGTCGACTGCATCACCGGCGATTGCGCGTGGAACGGGACGGACCGGTTCAATCAGGGGTGTTTGTAGGGGGGCGCTCACGGGCGGACGGCGCGCGAGCCGCACGGGCGGGCATCCCGATCGCTAGCTGAGCGTCGTTGAGCGTCGCCCGGACTAGCCGGCGGCTGACGCGCCTACGCGCCGCAACGGGCCGGGGCCTTACGGGGGCTCGGGCCGTTGCAATTTAGTGTCCAGCGGCTACGGCGAAACGCTGTCCCGCTGCTCGTATTGGATACGCCCGGCGATGGTGCGTAGGATCGCATCTCGATCATAGGCATCCAAGCCAACCACCTTGACGTGGTCGCGAAACCATTGACGCCCATGGCGAGCGACGAGGATGGCGAGCAGCTCGTCAGCGAAGGAATTGGATATCGACCGTACACCGGAAAAGTCGACGACGACGGGACCCATCCCAGCCGACACCGCGCTCACGACGTCTTTGCGCACGCGAGCTGCCACTCTACGACTGGACACGTCTGTGCCGACTTCCTCGGCGATTCTGATCGTGGTCTCGGTCATAGGCCCAGCTCCTCCGCCAGCCCTTCGAGGCCGGTCTCTTTTATTTTTGCTTTTCCGGCGTCGCTGTCCAGCGGGATTTCCAGTTCGATGGCCAAACCCGGCCAATTTATGACAGGGGTAAGTTTGACCCATCGGCCGCCGGTCAGGAGTTGGCTTGCTTCGCCCGTAGCGACCCACACTCGGCCGCCGGTCGCGGTGACCAGTTGCGCCAGCTCCCACAGGCCGATGCCCTGGTGATGGTCATCTCCGTCCTCACGACCGTCGCAATCGCCCTCAAGCCCGCGCTGGGCCCATGGGTCTGCGGGGCGCGCGCTGGTGTTCCCGTAGGCGAAAGCCCACTCGATGGCTTCGCTATCCGAGCCGATGTGCGGGTCTACCTCACGCGCGTTTCTGCGTAGGCCCCGCCCGCAATCCGCGATGGCAAACTCTATGCGCGGTTTGCCGCTTTCATAGGTCTGTGCCGCAGAGTAGCCTCTCCCGCAGGCGTGCGACGCGATGTTGTCGTGAAGTTCGCCGATTACTTTGGACACTCGCTTCACCAGGTCGGGCGCATGCTGCTCGAGTTGCTTCCGCAGCACGGAATTTATCAGAGCGTTGCAATGGTCGACTTCTGCGTGCGTACACAGGCTCGCGAGAGGCGTGTAGCTCCGGCCACACCTTTCCCCATTCGTCGTTTCGGGAATGGGATTGCCACTCAACACGCCGGTCAGTCCGATATTCGCAGCATATCCGGCGCAAGCGGAACCGAATCCGATGCGCGCCGCAGCATCACGATCCGCCAACGCCCATGCCGAAAGCAGAGCGGAAACGGCGGGAGAGACAAAATCTATCGTGGGTGTTCCGCCCGCCTGCGCCCTGGCGATGGCCGAGACTGCGTTCGAGTAGTGCACCAGTAAGCCATCCTTCCGCAACTCTCGCCGCAACGCTAGGGCGTTCGTTGAACAAGGAAGGGGCCCGTGCCCAATGGGGCCGGGGGCAATGCGGGGGCAAACATTCCCGCACCTGCCATCAATCGTCGGTGTCTTAAGCGGTACGTCGAACGCTGTTTCGAGCCTGATTTGGGCTCGGCGCCAGGGTGATTTCCGCGGCACGCCCGGCAGGACTCGAACCTGCGACCAGTGGATTAGAAAGCTCCAAAGGCCGCGGGGCGTGGTTCCCTATAGGACAGCGAAACCACTCGGGAATTCCGAGGGAATCGCGACGGACGCAGGCGCTCTCAGATCGCCGTTACCGCGGCGTTACCAGCGAGGGGCACCTCACTCTTGGCGGGGCGACCCCTTCGGCCATTTCCAGCCGTCTAGGCGCCCCACGAAGTCGTGGAAGGGGGTGCCCTCGTACGCCTGGGCGAACGGAGCAACCTCCTCTTCGTGCAGCGCGACCAACGCTTGGTGAACCCCGCCAACGAACGCCTCCTCGAGGAGCCGGGCAATGACTTGCCGGTCCTTGCGTGGGAGCCGCGCCAACAGAAGGTTCGCCTCGTATTGATCGCGCAGGTCAGGTGTCGCGGCGGTGGCGTTCGCGTTCCAGACTCCGGCAATTGCTCGCTTCTTGCCGATCTGGCCTTGGCCACGGCGGCAGTCACGAACGAGCCGATCGATTACCGTCTTGTAGAGGCGGTCTTCGGGGCTATCGCGGTACATCGGTCGCTCCGCGTCCGATGATGCGGATGCGACTTTCGTTGCCTGCTTGGATCGGACCTTCCGAGCTTTACGAGCTGCCACCGCCTCAATCTACCATCGAACCGGCTCCGTTGAGCTCAGCCCCGCCTGCGTCCAGCCGCTCGATGGCCGCCCGGAGGTCGTTGCCATCGAGATCGGCGTAGCGCTGGGTGGTGCCGAGGTCCGCATGGCCGGCGAGCTGGCGCACCGCAGGAGCCTGCACCCCGTTCCGGAAGAGCTCCGTCACGAAGAAGTGCCGCAGGCTGTGGAACGTCCAGCCGCTTTCGCCCGCGCGCTGTAGCGTCCGCTTGAACGCCTGGTTCAACCCGAACTCGCCCCAGGGCTTGCCGTAGGCCGTGAGGCTCACGGGTGCCCAGGGATTGGCCTTCGCCGGTGCCGCGCTTTCGAGCGACGCTCGAAGCTGCCGGCAAAGCGGAATCAGTCGCTGGTGATGAGACTTGGGTGTCGTCTCCTCGCCAACGGTGATGCTCCGCCGAACGGTCAGCGTACCTGCTTTCAGATCCACGTCCGTCCAGCGCAGCCCGCGCACCTCGCCCGCGCGTAGGCCGGCAAAGGCAGCGAGCTCGAAGGCGAGCCGAGCGGCTGGTGCTGCTTGCGCCAAAATCTGATCCAGATCCTGGCGCCGCATCGGCCGCGGCTGAGTGTGCCCGACCTTCGGCATGCGTGGCATGGCCGGCATCGAAGCGAGCAAACCCGCCTGCACCGCGCACCGCAGCACCGCGCGCAGGACGCTGTGCACGTTGGCCCGCGTGGAAGGCGCGAGCTCGTCTTCCACCAGCTCCGCGTCCAACTTGGCCAGCTCGGCGCCATTCACTTGCTCTATCGGTAGCTCGCCAAAGCGCGGCACGAGAATCGTGTTCAACCGCTTCTCGTAAGCCGCGCGCGTGGACGGCTTGAGGTAAGCCCCTTACCGGTAGCGTCGTCGCGGTTCGCCAGGGCTGAGGCATCATGTGGTCATGGAGGTGACCACATGACTGCAAGAGGAAGAAAGAGGCCATCGCGGACGCGGGCGGAATGGATCGAGGAGATTCGTCGCTGGCGAAAGAGCGGGCAGACCGCCGCGGAGTACGGCGCCGAGCACGACGTGCATCCGGGCACGCTGGTGTTCTGGGGCAGCAAACTGCGGGACGTCGTGCCGATTGCGGCTCGCCGCCCGCAGCGACGGACTGTAGCCAAGTTCGTGCCGGTTCGGGTTAGCTCAGCGGCTCCCGCGCCCAGCTCCGCTTCGGGCGATCTCGAGGTGATCCTTCGCAATGGACGGCGGGTTCGGGTCAGCGACGACTTTGACCCGGCCCTATTTGCGCGTGTTCTCGAGGCTGCGGAGGGAGGAACGATATGCTGACGCTGCCGCCGAGCGTGAAGATCTTCATCGCGGCGCAACCGGTGGATGCGCGCAAGAGCTTCGACGGTCTGGCCGCGTTGGTGGAGGCAGAATTCGGGCTGGAGCCGATGTCGGGCCACTTGTTTGTGTTCCTCAATCGCCGCGCTCACGTCGCCCAGATCTTGTTCTGGGACCGCAACGGATTCTGCATCGTGAAGAAGCGTCTCGAGGGCGGGACCTTTCGTCCGGCGCGCTCTGCCGAAGGTCAGGTAACGCATGTCGAGATCGACTCGGCCGAGCTCGCGCTGATGCTCGAGGGCATCGATCTCAAAGGTGCAAAGCGCCGCAAGCGTTACCGTCACGCGGCGTAAAGATTTCGGTGTCGCGTCGTACGATTCTTGTTGCGCGATAGATCAGGATTGATCATATCGCGCATACGTCCGTGGCGCGAAACAAGCTCTCGAAGAAGCAGCGGTCGAGCAAGCGCGCGACGAAGGCACGCTCCTTCGTCGCGCGCGGACCGCTGCCGGTTCCGATTGAGCTCCTGGCGGCTGGTGCGCCACTCGATCCAGATCTCGAAATCCAGCGGCAGCAGCGCATGGAGCAGCTCAAAGCCGAGCTGACGCGCATGTTCGCAGCCGGCAAGGGCGAAGCCGCCCTCGATCAGGTGCTGACCGCCATGGTCAACATCGAGCGAGAGAACGAGCGGCTCGCCTGGCACGTGCTGCGTGCCAATCGATACCGGTTCGGTCGGAGCACGGAGAAGCTGTCGCGCGACGAGCTCCGTCAGCTCTACCTCGCCTTCGAAGGTGACGCGCAGCGCGCCTCGGTCGAGACCGAGTTGCCCGTGCCAGCCCCCGAGGAGCCGGAGCAAGTCGAAGGCACTTCGACGGAGGCTGGTGAACAATCTTCAGAGCCCGCCGGCAAGCCAAAGAGGCAGCGCCGCCGTGTTCAAGCCATGACAGCGCGCGCGGACGTCGAGCGCACCGTTCGAGTGGTGCCTGTCGCAGAAGACGAGCGAAACTGTGCCCTATGCGGCCAGGAGAAGACTGTGTTCGGCCACGTCGAGCACCAAGTGTTTCGCTTCGTCCCGGCCAAAATCGTCGTGGACATCGAGCGACGGCAGAAGGTCGCGTGCGATCGGTGCCGAAAGGATGTCTCCGTTGCGCCGCGCCAGCAGGTTCAGCACGTCACCCGTAAGGTCGACGCATCGTTGCTGGCAAAGCTGCTCGCCGACAAGACCGGAATGGCCCTGCCGCTCGACCGCCAGCGGCGCGAGCTCGCGCGCCTCGGGCTCGAAGTGCCAGAGAAGACGCTCGGCTCCTATTGGGCCTACGCCACCGACTTGCTCGAGCCGGTGGCGACCGCCGTCACTGCCGAGGTGTTCGGATCCAAGATCGTCGGCGTCGACGACTCGCACCTGAAGACCCTCGACAAATCCTCCAAGCACGGCACCTTCCGCGGACACCTTTGGTGCTTCGTCGGCACGGACGGAGTCGTCGGCCCTGACCGAGCAGCTGAGCGCGTCGCGTACGGTTACACTCAAAGCTGGCAAGCTGACGAGATTGTCGACTGGTTCTCCGCCATCGACGGGTTCATCCAGTGTGACGGATACGCCGGCTACTCGCGCGAGGTGGAGGACGATGACGATGGCGAGACGATCGTCGCCGTGCCCCCCGAGCGACGGCTGGGTTGTGGCATGCACATCCGCAGCAAGTTTCATGCCGCACTGCTCGCCAAGGACCGAAGAGCTGCGGTTCCGCTCAAGCACTTCGCGGATCTCTATCTGATCGAATCCGAATGCAAGGAACGCGGCCTGACCGCGGAGGCTCGAGTCGAAGAGCGGCGGAGGCGCTCGCTGCCGATTCTGGATGCCTTGTATGGCTGGGTCGAGGAAGTCCACCCCAAGCTTTTGCCGAAGTCCCCGTTGCGGCGCGCAACGACATACGCGAAAAACCAACGGGAGTTTTTCCGTCGTTGCTTCGACGACGGCCGGTTCGAGATCGACAACGGTCGCGTCGAACGCCGAATCCGCAACTTCGCCGTCGGCCGTCGAAACTACCTCTTCACCGGCTCGGTCCGCGGCGGCGAACGCCTCGCGATCGCCTACACGCTCGTCGATAACTGCACGATCCTCGGCGCCGATCCCTATCGCTACCTGGTCGACGTGATCACGAAGCTCGAGGGAGGCTGGCCGCTCCGTCGGCTCTCCGAGCTCCTCCCGTGGCGCTGGTCGAGCGAGCAGCCCGCTCAGGACGCTCCCCAGCAGGCCTGACGCCGGGACTCCGCCCTCGGCTGAAGCTGGTGTCGACAACATCGACATGCGCCTCGACTGTGGCGCTCCAGCGAGCTCTGCGCCAACAGGCACCGCGTAAGGGGCTTACGGCTTGAGCGCCGTTCTCAGATGCGTGGCGCGGAAGTGGCGCACCGCATCGTTGAATGTGTAGCGCACGAGCTCCGGTTCGGGCTCTGCCGTGCAGCGCTCGAGGCTACCCGAGCGTTGCAGTTCGGCAATCAGCCGCCGGTGCTCGGCTTCCGCGCCGCTCTTCGTTTGGATCTGAGCGTCGCGACGAAACCGGAGCCGCCGTCCGTCTGCTGTCCTGTAGGGAATATCAATGACCCAGCGGAGCCTGTCGCCCCGTTCTTGCTTGCGAATGGTCACGGTAGGGACCTTCCCCGGCCGCTTCCGCCGCGTGCTTGGCTCCGCCAGGATACCACCATTGTCGCGCTCCGACCGAACCGGTCGCACGCGGTCGCGTTCAACGCGCTTCCGTCCAGGCCTCGCCAAACGAGATACGCCAGCGATTCGCGAACTTGCGCGCCCGCACTCCGTCCACCAGCGCTTCGGTACCGCCGTCGCGCGCGCGGATGACGTTGCGTTCGAGCTGCTTGCGGAGCGCGTCTGGCGATAAGCCGAGGATGACGGCGGCCTCGCGAAGGGGGTACCAACGGAGGGGGGCGCGGGCGCCTCGCGCGGCCGCGGGCCGCCCACTGGCGTGCGGTTCGCCGCGTGCGTTGCGGTTCGCGGCTCGGCTGCGGGCAAACCTTCGCCGTGCAGCCCGGGGCTGTTCATTCATGAGATTGCTCCTTGTGTGGTGGTGGACGGCTATTCGCCGTCTGAATTCGTGATGCGCTGCACGTTCGGTGGGAGATCGGAGCCGCATTCGCAAACCTGGCGCTCTCGCTTCGCTTTCGACATGAATCCGCGAGACGACTGCGTCGAACGGCGGCCATCAAGTGCTTTGTACACCTGTGCGTATAGCTGCGGATCGAGCTTCTGCCCGCCATCGGTGATGTCCTTGGTCAGGTACTTAATCAGCTCTCGCGCGCCGCCGTCGCTCTCGGTGATTTCCTCGATGTGGACGATCGCACGGACGGCTAGCTCGGCGGGACAATCCGCCTGCGCCAGGGCAGTGCGCCACCAGCTCCGAATCGACTCCAACGGCAGAAAGGGGCAGAAGACCCACACGTGCAAGTGCGGGTGCCCTCGATCATCGTCACCCGGCGTCCATTCAAAGACGCGGTACCACTCAGCCGACCGGATGCCGTTCGCACGAAAGTGTTGATTGAGCCGTCTGAGCAGTAGACGCCACGCGGCCAAGACCCGCTCGATGCGACCAAGGATCGAATCAGTGCGTACGTGGGGAGCTGTTAGAGTCAGGAATTTCTCGCCATACGGTCCCTTTGGACGAAGTGGACTGAGCAGGCCCCGGTGTTGTGCCGAAGACAGCACCGCCCGTCGTGCGCGCATGAAGGCTGCCCGCTTTTCTGAACCGATTGCGCTACGGCAGCGTACACACAGGAGCCCCACCCGACAGCCTTGTGGGCGTTCGTGGCTCTTCCCGCAAGCCGCGCAGGTCATTCGCAAGGTCGTTCCGCCGCAGCCGAGAACGGTCTCAATGCGTTGTCTCTGACCCTTCGCGCGATCCTGGTGCCACTTTCCCGCCTGTTTGATAGAGAACTCGCCCCAGCCGTCGCTGCGCAGCTTCGCGCGCCGCTCGCCCGCCTTTCGCTCATGTTCGCGCGCACGGCGCTCGCGATGATCGACGGTCCTGTCGCCGACGAGCTCCACCCACTCAGCCATTGCGCCCCCGGGTGCTCGTCCGCCGCTTGGGACCAGTTATGCCCCTAGTATCTAGGAAAGAAAGGCGGCGGCACCGTCGAGGCGCGGCTCGTGGCCTCGGTCGACCATGCTTGGCGCCCAGCCGCAGGCGCTGAAACGGCAGGATTTCAGCTACAGGTGCACCAGACCTGCACAAGTGCAGGGTCATGAGCATGGTCAAAAGCAGCCCCGGTGACAGACGCCAGTGCAGGGGCTCTGCCCCTGCGACCCCGCACAGGGGACTGCGTCCCCTCGCGCGCTTCGCGCGCTTCACCCCGGGCACCCCCGGCCGAGCCGTGTCTCCCTTGAGCTGTGCTCCGGAAGCGGTGCGAGCAGCGGCGCCCGTGCGAGGGCGGTCGCCATGTGCTCGACCGGGGGTGCCGTCGCGGGGTGCGAGCCCGCGGGGCGAAATCCACGCAGTCGGCTCACGCTCGCATTCGGCGGAACCAACCGGCAGTCTCATCGCGAGCCGCACACGTGCAGCCACGCTGACGGGCGCCTTGCCCGCCGGGGCCCCCCCCCCGTGCGGGGGGACGACCCGCGGCCATCGGCCAGAGCGACGCAACGCCGCGGTTCACCCCCACGTGCGTGGGGACGACTTTCGGCCGTTCTCTGGGTCCGCCTTATCCTGCGG
>JAEZYZ010000329.1 GCA_023418705.1 Pseudomonadota bacterium
GAGGCTCATCACTGCAAATATTGAAATAATCGATGCGAGCTTGGTCATGGGTCCCGCGATTAACACCTACACTGTGGGGGCCCAAGAAAAAAACGCGTGTTCCGGGGCGATTTGGGGGCATTTGGGCGGCAGGTTCGAGCCGATATGCAGTGTCGATGTAATTGGACCGAGGGTGTCTAGTTGCGAATTGCCCACTTCGATACTCCCCGGCTGGCATGGAATCCGTCTGCGATGGAGTGGCCGCCGAGTTCGAGTCGGTCGGGAGGGGCCCGTGGACGCGTCGAGGGCCAGATCCGCCGAAGAGTGACTTCAGAACGCCGCCTCGACACCGATGCTCGGGACCGTGACGGGGCCGATGCGCTCTTCTTGGCAGCCGTAGGCGTAGCAGCTGCGGTCGAGCACCTCTTTGTTCAGCGTCGTGTTCAGGACTTCGAAGACGAGCGCCCACCACGCCCCGGCATTGCCGATGAGCCAGCGCTTCTCGAGCCGCCAGTCGAGCCGCCAGAACGGCGGCGTGCGGGGGGGATCCTGGATCGCCGCGGGGTAGGCGACCTCCGCGGGGATGCCACTGTAGTAGGTGAAGCGTCCGCCGGCGCGCCAGCGATGTCCGAGATCGTAGGCGAGCGCCAGGTTGAGCACGTGCGTGCGATCGAAGCTCGACGGGGCGCTCAGGCGGCCGAGCATGCGCTGGCTGCGCGACAACGTGTACGAGAGGAAGCCGCCGAGCCGGCGGCTCAGCGAGCGGCGCAGGTAGAACTCGAGACCGTAGGAGTGGGCGGTGACGCGATCGGTCTCCTCCACGCCGTCGTCGGCGCTCCCGATTTGAAGGACGCTGAAGGCGTCGGTGCCGTCGAGCAGCACGTTCTGAAATGCCGTGACCGAGCCGATCAGCCCGAGCGGGAGCTCGATCTCGGTGCCGGAGCTGCTTTGCAGCGCCGTTTGTAGGCCCGTCTCACCGCTCGACGCGACGCCAGGGATGGGGACGGGAAAGCTCGGAGGTTGGCGCGCGATGCCGAAGGCGTGCAGTAGGGCCACGCGCTCGCTGACCTGAAAGCGCGCCGTGACGCGTGGCTCGACCGCGAGCTGGGGGTCGCGGGCGAGGTTGTACACGTCGAAGCGCAGCCCCGGCGTGACGGTGATGCGAGGGGCCACACGCAGCACGAGCTCGGCCCAGGCGCCCGTGACCAGGTCGTCGCGCGGATCGAACAGCGCCCGCAGGCGTTCTTCGGTCTCCGGCCCCGGCTCCTCCTCCTCCGCTTGGCGGGGCGGGAGGCCGGGCAGTGGCGGCACAGGGGTGACGACGCCGGGCTGCTGTGGGTCGGGCTCGTCGTCGTCCTCGTCGTCGTCGCGAAAGAGGATGTCGAATCGGGAGTAGGCGAAGTCGGCGCCGCCCCGGAGCCGCACGTCGTCGCCGAGCCGGCGATCGAGCTCGGCGCGCAGGCGCGCCCCGCGGGTGCGCGCGCGCAGGCCCTCGTCCTCGCCCGCCAGCGTCTGGTCGAGGCTCAGCGTGCTGGCCACGCGCAAGCTGGAGCCCGGAGCGAGCGAGCGGTCGTAGCGCAGATCCAGGCGATGGAAGGTGACATCGTAGATCGTCTGCTTGACCCCGAAGTCGTCTTCCGCGCGCAAGAAGTCGAACGACCCGAAGCCAAAGGCCGAGATCGTGTCGCGGCTGCTCAAGCGGTATTCGGCGCGCGCCTGATAGTCCCAGTAGCCAACCTCCACCTCCGGCACCAGGAGTGACACCACCGCGCCGGTGTACGAGTAGCGGCCCGCGGCCAACAAGCTGCCCCGGTTCTCGGCGAACGGCACCTCGAGCATCGCGCCGCTGTCGACCAGGCGCACGCTGGCTTCGCCGCGGAAGCGGTATTCAGCGGCAGCGCCGTCACCCGCGACGATGCCGCCGGCGAAGCGGCCATAGCGCGCGGGGTAGCCCCCCGGGTACAAGCTGACGGTCTCGATGAAGGCCGGGTGAATGACGGCAGGGCCGACCGCGGCGTGATACAGCGTCGGCACCGGGATGTTGTCGAAGAAGTAGCCGACGTTGCCGGGCGGCGCGCCGCGCACGAAAAAGTACGGCAGCCCCGAGGCGATCGGCGTCACCCCCGGCATCACCTCGATGGCGCGGAACGGATCGCCGAACGCTCCCGGCAGCTGCCGCACCTCGGCGCGCGTGAAGCGTTGCGGCGCTTCGGACTTGGGCGCCGAGACGACGACCTCGATCGGTTCCGGCGCGGGCTTGGGAGGTGGCGCGGCGGAAGGAGCCTCCGCGGGCGCGCCCGGGGTCGGCGGGGTGGCGGGCTCGGGCTCTGGCTCCGGTGGTGGTGGCTCCGTGAACACGACCTGCACCCGAATGCGCGCCGCCACGGGCGTGTCCCCGCGCCGCGCCGGCTCGAAGCGCCAGCTCTGCGCGGCGTGCAACGCGGCCGCCGCGAACGGCTCCTCTCCGTGGACGACGCGCAGCTGCGCCGGCGCGCCGTCCACGCCAACGACCACCTCCATCAGCACGCTGGCGTCGCCGCTGGCGCCGACAGGGTAGGCGGCTTCGAGGGCGGTGATGGCCTTCGGGGGGACCACGCGCCGAGTGGGCGGCGCGGCGGGGGGCGGCGCAGGTGCTGGCTCCGCCGTTTCCGCCGGAGCATCCATGAGATCGGTTTGAGCCGGCGAACGTGCAGAGTAGAGGCTGGTCAGGCCGCCGATCGTGACGATGATAGCGGCGCTGCGGGGCCGACGCCTCTGCTTCGTGCGGTTTGCTATCATGCGTCGGGTGCGGTCGTCGGGACGTCGAGCCGAAGCGCTGGGCAGCGGCAGTCTAATGCCGATTGCCCCGAATGCGCGCCAACGGTGGCGTGCATTTTTCTCCGCTCCCCAGCTGTTGGCGGTGTTCGCCTTGGCCTGCGAGAGCGCCTATCCGCTCGAGCCGACCTTCTGCGACGACTGGTGTCGAGCGCTGCGGAAGGTCGAGTGCGCCGCGGAACCCGATCGCTGCGTGCGCAACTGCGAGCGCGGGCTCGCCAGCGCCGACTGCCTGCCCCTCCAGGAGGCGCTGCTCGCTTGTTATGAGCGCGCGCCGGCCAGCGACTTCGTATGCGCCGGCAGCGGCTGGCGCTCCAATCCGCGTCCTCGTCCGGGGGTGTGTGAAGCCGAGCGAGACGCCCTCGTCGGCTGCGAATACCCCGAGGTTCGCCTGTGCTTCGATCGGTGCCGGGCCTCGCTGGTCGCGCTCGACGCGGGCGTTGGTGGTGACGGCGGCGGCCCCGACGCCGGCTCGAGCGACGCGCCGGATGCGGCCGCGCAGCGTTGCCTGCCCGAGAACCTCACGTGCGAAAACTTCTGTTGGGACCTGATCGGCCTGGCGTCGAGCCTGACCGACGGCGGCACCGATTTCTCACTCGATCAGGTGGACACGGTGCTCGCCTGCGTGTTCGACCCCGCCGCCACCTGCGACGCAGACGCGGGGCGGACCCAGAGGCTGGAGGCGCTGTTCACCGAGTGCGTGTTGAACGCCTCGATGCTCACGCGGCAGTGACGTCGACCACGTCGCGCCAAGCTGGCAGCGACGGGATGAAATTGGTGGGTTCCCCCGCTGCGGGGCGAGCGCTTTCGCGCTGGCTCCGCCAGGGAGACCCGATCCCATCGTGATCGCGTTGGCCCGGAATGCCAAGCAGAATCCGACCCCGCCGGTGAATGACGATCGCGCGCCCCGGCACACAGTGTAGGGGACCCTCTTAGTTTGACGGTCTAGAAGATCGACCCCGCGGGGTAGTCGATCTCCACGACCAGCTCGCTGCCGCTCGTGATCCGCACGTCCTGGATAGGCTCGGTGACGGACACCGGACGATTGCCGACGTCCACCAGGGTGCCGGTCGCGTCGTAGAACCCAGGAAACAGCTCGACGCTGACCGCGAAGGACTCGCAGGGCGCGAACGCGTCGGTGACGAACCCTCCGAAGTCGTCGAACACCACGAGCTCGAACGCATCCACGGCGAACACGTCGCAGATGCCAGGATCGACCGACCCGTCGATGCTCCAGAGCGCCGTGAGCACCCCCGTGTCTTCGACGATCACCGTGTCCACGTCGTCCCCGCCGCAAGCGACGGTGCCGAGCGCGACGGCGGCGGCAAGAAAAGGAAGTGAAGCTTTCATCTCGTCCTCCGTTCGGCTGAAGAAAGTGCAGGCGCGCCGCGAGGGCGCTCACGCTGGATCGAGATCAGGTGCCACCGGACGCATCAACGCGTCGGCACCGTCGGGCGGCGGCGCCGTTCGATCGGAGCCGACCGGCGCTCGATGGGCCGCTGGGGCGCGCGGTCGATGTCCGGCGCGCGCTGCCGTTCGACGGGCGCAGCGCGATCGATCGGCACGCGGCGGCGTTGCTCGACCGGCGGCGCGTAGTCGAGCGGCAGCTCGCGCCGCCGCCGCTCGATCGGCGAGCCGTACGCGGGCTCGCGGATCACGCGGCCCGGGCGGCGCGTCCGCGGGGAGTAGCCGTAGTCGCGGTAGTAGACGCGATAGCGACGGAGCTCCCGCGGCTCTTCGCGAAAGACCACCCATCCCCGGTTCGTGGGATAGTACCAGCGATCGTGGACGAGGTAAGCGTAGCGTCCCCGATACACGACCCGGGGGTAGTCGTAGACGTAGGCCGGCGCCGTATCGACGGTCACGACCGGATAGCCGTAGACCACCCCACCCTGCACGCCCGCTCGGGCGGTGCACCCGAAGGCAGCCAGGACGAGCGACAGGCCCAGCGCGGCGGTGAGCGGCTTCGAGGTCATGCAAATCCCTTCAGCGGTCCTCTCGCCGGCTCGTTACAAGGAGGATGCCAAGCCGGCCGAGATCGCCGTCACTGCCGGTTTTCGCGCCTCCCCGGGCGGCGTCGCAGCAGCGCGGGTCCCGCTCACCCCGCGGCAGTCCGTCACGCCGTGGTGCCTTGCCATCACCGGCGTTCGCGTCGCCTCGGTGGGCGCACGGCGTGCTGCTGCCCCGCGTCGTTCAGGCGTCGGACGGGACCAATCTTTGCCGCAGGCGCATCAGCCGCATGCGCACGGCTGCCGGGCTGAGCTTCATGGCGCGACCCACCTCGAACGAGGTTTGCTGCAAGATGTAGCGCCGGAGCAGCATCTCCTGCTCGGTGTCGTCCACGTCCGAGAGGTATCGAGCCAAGAGCAGCCGGCTCGTGCTCCGATGCTCGTGCCCGCCGCTCTGGATCTGGCGGTGGACGCTCAACGCCGTCAGCTTGCTCTGTTCGTAGCGGGCCGCCCGCAGCTGGTGCAGCACGATGCGGCGCGCCACCGCGTTGCACCAAGCAGGCAGCGCCTCGATCGGAACCGGCACCCTCGAGCGAGCGAGCAAGCGGAGCGCGACCTCTTGCAGCACGTCCAGCGGGTCGTGATCCGACGGCAGCAGCGATCGCACGTAGCGCACCAGCTGCCTTCGATGCTGGAGAAACACGCTCCAGCATCGGCGTGTCTCTTCTGGCGTCACTCGATCGGGGGGGCTACCGGCTCACAGCCGAAGATCAGCTCGAACGACGCCGTCCCGTCTGCCTGCACGCGGTCGCAGGTCTGCGGGCAGAGGCGCAGCGTGTCCCCCTCCACGATCCAGCCCTCGGTACAGTCTGCCGAGAGGGCCTGACCGATGAACTCCGGCTGTCCGCCCACGGGGGTCAGCACGGCGTTGATGCGCTGCAGATCCAGCGTCTGCCCGTTGTCCGGAGCCGGCAGCTGGTACTCGCAGGAAATGATCGAGCCGCTGATCTGCGAGAGCACCGCCGCGAGGGACACCGCGAAGTCGGCCTCCTGGGTCATGTCGAAGTGACAGAAGTTCGGCCCCTCCTCGGCGCAGCCGGGCCGCGCCGTTCCGCCTGCGAGGGCGGCTCGAGACAACCAAGGCCGCATGTCTTCGTCGTCGTCCCCCACCTCGCTGCCGGGCGACCCGATCACGAAGGTCTGCACGCCTTGGGCGGCGGCCGCGGCGATGGCGTCCACGATCGGATCCGGCGAGACGGCGCTGCCGCGGCGGCCCGTGCGCACACACTGCTCTGCCAAGGTGGGCGCGCCGTCGGTGATGAGCAGCATGAAGCGCTGACCTGGGCGGTCGCTGGCGAGGAGGCCGTTCTCGAGCGCGTACGCATACGCATCGTGAGTGGGCGTCAGCCCGTCGGGCTGGGCGGCGCTCAGGCTGGCTCCCACCGCCTGACGGTGGGCCGAGTCGGGCGGCCCCAGCGTGTCGATGGGCAAGAGCTCGTCCGTCGCGACGCACTGATCGACCGCCTGCGGATCTTGGTTGGTCTCGTCCGTGTCTCGGTTTGGATAGTAGAGAATGCCGAGCGCGAGCGCCTCGGGCATCGCGTCGATGGCTTCCGCGAGCGCATCGCGGGTCACCTCCCACTTGGATTGGCCGCTCGCGCCAGGCGCTTCGTCATCCATCGAGCCGCTGACGTCGACGACCAGCTGAAGGATGGCGGGCAGCCCTTCGGGTTCCGCGCGCCAGCCCGCGCAGGCGGCGTCGCGCAAATCGTCGAGCCCGGCGTCCGCGCTGCCGGTCGGACCGCCCGCGTCCTGCGTGACCAGGGCTCCACCCGTCCCGACGCTGGCGCCGACGCCAACGCCGGCGCCGCTCCCGGTCGAGCCACCGGCGGCGCTCCCGCCCGCGTTGACGCTGCCCGAGCCCCCTGCTTCCTTGTCGGAGGAACAGCTCAGTGAAAGCCCCACGGCGCACGTGAACGATAGAAACACCGCGCTCAGTTGACGCATCTTCATCGACAAACCTCTAGCGATGGGCCAAGCCGCAGCCGCTCGTGTCGACTGGGTCCAGGGTCCGAGACAGGCAGTACACGGGGTTTGTAACCGCAGCGCGCACACCGCAGGCAGGAGGCGGACGTCTTTTTCGAGCGCCGAGTCGGGCGTCGTCCGATTCGAGCGTCCTCGAGCAGCGTCGAGATCCGTCGCCGCGCACATGGACGTTTCGCGTCAAGGTTCGGAGCACACCGCCCCTTTGGGGATCGTGCTAGTTTCGGCGCCGTGCGCTGGACGATCGGGTTCGATTTCGCGGCGGCTGGCCTGCTGCTCGCGGTGACGTGCTGCGAGCCATCCACCATCGACCTGATGGTGGGCGCCGACGCCGGAGGCAGCGGGACGTGCGCCAGCGAAGGCAGCGCGTGGGCCTGCGGTGAGGTCCTGGACTGCAGTGGATCTCGCCCGTTCTACGATCCGGTCTCCGAGCGTTGCGTCCGCTGCCTATCTTCCGACGACTGTGACTCGGACGAGCTGTGTCTGGATGCGACGTCGAGCTGCGTGCAAACGTGCACGGAGGATCGAGACTGCACCCGCAGCGACGAAGTCATCTGCGATACGGCGCGGAACGCCTGCGTGGAGTGCCTCGAGGATGCGGATTGCCACTTCGGCCGATGTGAGCGCGGCGCGGGGGAGTGCGTCGAGTGCCTGACCGACGCTGACTGTGACGCGCCCGAGCCGTACTGCGAGCCCGGGCGTTATCACTGTGAGGAGTGTCTCAGCGACGAGCACTGCCATGATGACCAGATTTGCGATCTGGAGACCGAGGAGTGCATCGCGCGGTGAGCGCCACGTTGGGCGCGCGTTGGCCGGTCAGGGCGACGCCGAACCGGGCAGCGTCACGCGCAGGCCCCCGAACAACGCGGGGCGCAAGAAGGGGACGGTGGCGGCACGTGCGTCGGCGACGTTGACATGGACGGCACCCGGGAACGCGGCGAGCTCGACGCCGAGCAGGAGGCCGATGTCGTCGACGGGCTGATAGATCGCGTCGCACGACGCCTTGAGCCCGGCCAGCCAGCGGTTGCCGCTGTCTTCGGCGCCGGTTTCGGTCACGACCGAGACCTGGCTGTTGTCGACGGCGACCTCCGCCCGCGCGTGCAGGGCGATCCGGGCAGCACCGAAGAGGCGATAGCCGCCGCCGATCGACGGCGTCACCCAGCGCGCGGCCAGCCCCGCCTCGTCCCGCTCCCGGATGGAGTAGCTGAACGCGGCGGTGAGGAAGGCCGGGCCGCTGCCGTAGCCCACCCGTACGAAACCCCCCAGGCGCCATGGGCCTTCGGCGAGCCCCGGCCCCGTCATCGGCCCGACTTCGACGAACGCCCCCACCGCGGACCGCTCGTGCGCGGGCGAGCCTGCAGGGGTGCGGGCCGTTTCGGCCGGGCTCCCGTCGGCGCCCGGAGATGGGGCTGGAGCTGTCGGAGCCGTCCCTCGGTCGGTCGGCGTGGGCGCTGGCCCCTGGCCTGCACGGGCGCGATCGGCGGCTGTCCCGGCGGGGGATTGGGCGCGCGCATCACTGCCTGAGGTGATCGGTGCGTCGACGATCTGGTTGGCGAGCGTGCCGGTGACGAAGCCCACCGATCGCCAGCGTTCGATCAGCGGGTCGGTCGGTGCGAAGACCACGTGCCGTGCGAGGCCCCCTCCCGATCGGTCGCCCGCGACCGATACGAGGATGGTGGCTCGGTCCCGATCGACGCTCCAGGTGATGTCCGCCTGCAGTCGGGGCGGGGGATCGCCCAGCGGCGTGTCGCCCCCGAGAGCGCAGGGGCCATGCTGCGCCGCGTCACTGCACGCCGCGATGAGCGCGGCCACCGTGGGAGCGGCGCGGTCGGGGGTCGGGGTACCGAGCTCGACGGCGACGAAGGGCACTGGCATCGGCACCGCGAGACTACAGCTGGTTTCCGTGAAGTCGACAGCCGCAAATGGCCGACGGCGCGGCGATCGGCCGCGCGGGGGGAGGAGTGCCTTGGAAGCCACCGCTGCGGTTACTATCGATGGAGATGTCCTCGGTGCGCAGTGGATTGGCCCAGCGCCATCTTCGGGCGGTGACGAGCGGCGCTGCCGCCTCGGAGCCGGCGCCCCGCGACTCTTCGGCGCAAGCGCTGGTCGAGCCGAGCGACGACGTCCTGATCGACGCGATCCTGACCGGCGACGATCGCGTGGCGGCCCAGCTGTACCGGCGCCTCGATCGGGCGATCGACCGCGCCCTGTATCGGGTGATCGGCGCCCGCGGCCGCGACCACGATGATCTCGTTCAGGCCACCTTCGAGACATTGGTCGTGACGGTGCAGCGCGGCTCCTTTCACCGCGACTGCAGCCTCGAGACCTGGGCGACCGCGATCGCGACCCGCCTGGCCCTGAACGCGCTCAGGTCGCGGCGGCGCGAGCGCTCCGCCTTCGATGCGATCGAGGGCTACGAGCAGCGCCGGAGGTTGGATTGTCGGCTCGAGTCGGAGCTCGACGCCCGCGCGGAGATCGAGCGGCTCAGGCTCGAGCTGTCGCGGATGAAGCCCACGCGCGCCGAGGCCGTCTACCTGCACGACGTGCTCGGGCATCCGCTCGCCGACGTGGCGCGCCTGTGCGGCACGTCGATCGCGGCCGCGCAGTCCCGTCTCGTGCGGGGCCGCCGCGAGCTCTACCAGAAAATGGGCTGGCCGCTGGAGGGGAAGCCGTGACCGAGCGCAAGCAAGCGGCGGGGCGCATGAGCTACGAGCGCGCGCTGCGTTCCTGGCAAGAGCAGGCGATCCCGGAGCGGGCGGCGCCGGACCCCGCGGAGCGCCAGGTGGCCATCGAGGCGCTGGCGTCCGCCATCCGCAGCGGGCCTGCTCGGCTCGAGGCGCAGCGCAAGCGGCGACTCTGGGCGGTGTTGGGCGCGGGCGTGGCGGCGGCAGCGGCCGCGCTGTTCGTGTTCACCGGGGCGGATCCGGTGCCGCGGGCGCACGTCGCCGAGAGCGCGCCAGAGGCGGCGTTGGCCCCGGCGTCGCCCGCCCCACTGGCCGTGCTGCGCGTCAGCACGGTCGGCGGGGCGGTGACCTTGGCAGAGGACGGCGGTACGACGAAGCGCCTCGCGGCGGGTGAACGCTTCGAGGTCGCTGCCGGTCGCGCGGTGCGGGTGGAAGCGCCGCAGCGGGCCACGATCGCCCTGGGGACCGAGATCGACGTCTTCTTGAACGCGGAGACCTCGCTCTCGCTCCGCGCGGCCAAGCCAACCCACCCCCGGCTGGAGCTCGGCCTCGGTCGCGTGGAGCTCGATGTCCACGGGCCCGCCCGCGATCGAAGGGTGATCGTTCAGACTCCGGATGCGCGGGTCACGGTGCGCGGGACGCGCTTCTCCGTCGATGTTCGCCCCCGGGCGTCCGGTCGCGGAACGGTCACCGGCGTGTCGGTGTCGCGCGGCTTGGTCGAGGTGACGAGCGGCGGGGAGCGCTTCCTGTTGAGCACGGGCCAGTCCTGGTCGTCGCCGGAGCGGACGGTGGCCTCTGGCGATCGGCGGCCAGCGGCGCAGGCGGCAGCGCCGAAACCGCACGCCACGAAGCGCCCGTCGCCGCCGCCCACCCTGGCTGACGAAAATCGGCTGTTTCAGGCGGCGCTCTACGCGCGCAACGCTGGCGACGACGAGCGAGCGGCGCGCCTGCTGACCGAGCTGCTCACCCGCTTCCCGGATAGCCCGCTGGCGCAGGAAGCGCGCCTCGAGCGCGCCCGCGCGCTGCAGCGCCTCGACCGCCGCGGCGGCGGGCCGCCAAATTCGACGCATTGAGGGACAGCGCCCGGCCAACCGCGATATCCTCCGTCGCGTGACCCGAGCGTTCGCCAGCGACAACAATGCCGGAGTGCACCCCGAGGTGCTGGCGGCGATCGCGGCCGTCAACGTCGGGCACGAGCGCGCCTACGGCGACGACCCGCACACCGCCCGCGCGCTCGCCAAGCTCCGACAGACGTTCGGCGACGACGTCCAAGCGTTCTTCGTCTTCAATGGCACGGGCGGCAACGTGCTCGGGCTCAAGGCGGTGACGGAGCCGTACCACGCCGTGATCTGCGCCGCCTCCGCCCACATCTACGCCGACGAGTGCGGGGCTCCCGAGCGCTTCACCGGCTGCAAGCTCCTGCCGCTCGACACGCCGGCGGGCAAGCTCACCCCGGCCGGCGTCGAGCCGCTCTTGACCGGGCTCGGCGACCCGCACCACTCCCAGCCCAAGGTGGTCTCGATCACCCAGGCGACCGAGCTCGGCACGGTGTACACGCCGGCGGAGATCGGGGAGCTCGCCGAGCTCTGCCGCGCGCGCTCGCTCTACCTGCACATGGACGGCGCGCGCCTCTTCAACGCCGCGGCCAGCCTCGGCGTGAGCCTGGCGCGCGTGACCCGCGAAGCGGGCGTCGACGTGCTCACGCTGGGAGGGACGAAGAACGGCATCCTGGGCGGCGAGGTGGTCCTGTTCATGAACCGCGCTCGAGCGCCGGCCTTTCCGTTCATCCGCAAGCAGGGCATGCAGCTCTCGTCGAAGATGCGGTTCGTCGCGGCTCAGTTCGAAGCGCTGCTGGACGACGAGCTGTGGCGGCGCAGCGCCGAGCACGCCAACCGCATGGCGCGCCGGCTCGGCGACGGCCTGCGGGCGCTGTCCGCGGTGCGGCTGCCGTATCCGGTCGAAGCCAACGCCGTCTTTGCGTACTTCCCCGACGCGGTCGTCGAGCAGCTCCAGCAGGTCGCCTACTTCTATCCCTGGGAGCCGTTCGCCCGGGATGGCCTCCGGCTCGTGCGCCTGATGGCGAGCTTCGACACGACGGAAGAGGACGTCGATCGCTTCGTCGCCGCTGCCCACCGTTTGCTCGCCTGACGGGGCGCCGCAGCCGTTTCGGTCAAGGTCGCCGAAAATCCCGCGGGCAAGCCATCGCCCGGCGCGCTAAAGTCGGGCCCATGCACCAGGTTGGCATTGTCGGTTGGCGCGGCATGGTCGGTTCGGTGTTGCTCGAACGTATGCGAGCAGAAGCGGACTTCGCCGAGTTTGCGCCGGTTTTTTTCTCCACCTCGCAGGCGGGCGCAGATGCCCCAAATGTCGGCCAGAAGGCCGGCAAGGTGGAGGATGCCAAGGACGTGCAGCGCCTGAAGGCGCTCCCGGTCATCGTGAGCTGCCAGGGCGGCGACTACACCTCGGCGGTGTACCCGGAGCTGCGCCGCGCGGGCTGGGACGGCTACTGGATCGACGCCGCGTCCACGCTGCGCATGCAGGACGAGGCGACCATCATCCTCGACCCCATCAACCGCGGCCTGATCGATGAAGCGCTCGCCCGCGGGGTGAAGAGCTTCATCGGCGGCAACTGCACGGTCAGCCTGATGCTGATGGCGATCGGCGGGCTCTTCCAGAAGGGCTGGATCGAGTGGCTCAATTCCCACACCTACCAGGCGGCGTCGGGCGCTGGCGCCAAGAACATGCGGGAGCTGGTGCTGCAGATGCGCGCGCTCGCCCGCGCCGCGGAGCCGGTGCTTGCCGATCCCGCGGCCTCGGTCCTCGATCTCGATCGCAACGTGCAGGCCACCCTCACGGGCGCCGACTACCCGAAGGCGGAGTTCGGCGCGCCGCTGGCCGGGAGCCTCATCCCTTGGATCGACAAGCCCATGGACGACGGGCGCACGCGCGAAGAGTGGAAGGGTGAGGTCGAAACCGCCAAAATCCTGGGCGCTCAGCGTCCCGTCCCGGTCGACGGCTGCTGCGTGCGCGTCGGCGCCATGCGCAGCCACAGCCAGGCGCTCACCATCAAGCTCAACCGCGACCTCCCGATCGAGGAGATCGAACGCACGATCGCGGAGAGCAACCCCTGGGTGCGCGTGATCCCGAACGACAAGCAAGCCACCCTGGACGAGCTCTCCCCCGCCGCGGTGTCCGGCACGCTCAATGTCCACGTCGGCCGGCTGCGCAAGATGCGCCTCGGGCCCGAGTACGTGACCGCGTTCACCGTCGGCGATCAGCTCCTCTGGGGCGCGGCGGAGCCGCTGCGGCGGATGCTGCGCATCCTGCTGCCGCGGCTGTGAGACGCGCCGCGGTCCCACCGGTCAGTAAAACGGCAGCGTCAGGCGCACGCGCGCGGCGTTCATGGCGCTCGAGATGAGCGTGAACGTGCCATCCTGGTTCGGGGCCTCCGTGTCCAGGGTGGCGCGGCTCACCACCAGCTTGACCGACGCGGCGTTGAAGCCCAGCGGGTACACCGCGTAGGCGGCGCCCTGGTAGTGCTGATCGAAGGTGCCGCTGTCGAACAGCACCTCCGTGCGGTTCAGGCCGAAGCCGAGGATGAAGCCGCGATCGACCAACAAGGATCCGACGTCGACCTCCGCGAAGCCGCCCATGGTGGTCGTCTGCCCGGAGGCTGACACCTCGACGGTGCCGTTCACCACGCTGTGTTGCTCGTTGTGGCCCTGCGCGGCGTTGAGCCCGATGTAGACCGGATCGACCGTGACCTCGACGCCGCCGCCATAGCCGTAGCGCACCAGATCGCCGCAGTCCTCGCATTCGACCAGGTTGCCGTTCGGATCCAGCGAGGTCTGCGCTTGAGCGGGCTCCCCCCGCCGGTACTCCGCCGCCGCCGAGACCCGCAGGAAATCGAAGTGGACGACCGCTGCGCCGCGGCCGCCGACGTGGTTGCTGGTGCTTTGCTTGCCGTAGACTCCGGATAGCTCGATGGCCGCCCACTCGGTGGGGTAGAGGTGGAAGGCCGCGTGCCCGGGCGTCTCGCGATCGTAGATGTAGCTCACCTCGTACATGTCGGGGCCGAAGTTGGTCACGCCGGTCGCGAGGTCACAGGGGTTGGTTCGGCAGGCGCCGACGTCTTCGACCGTGAACAGATCGAAGCCGAGCCCGCGGTGGTACACGCGCCACATGCGAAAGCGCCCAACCTTGAAATCCCAGAGCCGCTCCTGGCCAAACGTCGCGTACACGTCGTCGGCGTTGACCTGGTACTGGTTGCTCGCTTCGCGCACCCACGCGACGAGCTCGCCGCGTGCGGCGACGAACATGTCGTTGCCGAACCCGTGGTAGATCGTCGGACCGACGACGAAGCGCCCGCGGAAGTCGTGCAGGGTCTCCGTCTGCAGCGTGGGATTGTCGAAGGTGTAGCGCGCGTAGCCGACGTCGACCTCCACGCCGCCGGCCCAGCTCAGGAGCGTGTCTGGGGGTGGACGGTGCTCGTAGAATCGATTTCGCTGCTCCGACCAGTCGCCGTACAGGGGACCGAACGGCGCCTCGGTGGCGACCGCCCCGTCGCCCCCTTCGTCTCCCTCGTCCTGCTGTTCTTTGCGGTCCGCCTTGGGCGTCGGTGCAGGCTCGAGCTTCTCTTCGATCGCTTCGGCCTCCGCTGCGACCTGCGCCTCGAAGTCATCGCTGGTTGCCTCGGCGCTGCCCTCGGCTTGGCCGGCCTCTACCGCGCCTGCCGCCTCGGCTTCCGCTTCGACCTCAGCCGCGGCGGGTTCGTCCTGGGCGAGGGCCAGATCGAGCTGAAAAAAAGTTGCGAACGCCGCAGCCGCTATCAGCTGCGCACCGCGCAACCCGACCACGAACGGTTGGCGCTTCATGGGCCACACCACCGAAGACGACATCGGTAATTCCTTGAGGGAGCGATACGATCGTATTGGTACCGCAGTCCAGATCAATCCGCAGGGATCGCGCGGCGCAGGCTCGGGGCCGTACGCCGCACGCAAGACTCGATCAATTGATCGTGAAGGTCGCCGACTTGAGCGCGGTCGGATCCGCGCTTGGTCCGACGTAGACGGTGTGCACGCCCTTCTCGATCACCCAGCCGCTTGCGCCCCAATACGCCAGATCTTGGGCGGGCACGGAGAGCTGAACGGCCTTCGTTTCTCCGGGAGCGAGCGAGACGCGGGTGAACGCCTTGAGCTCCTTGACCGGCCGCGCCGGTGAGACGCCCTGGTTCGGGAAGCCGACGTAGAGCTGCACGATTTCGTCGCCAGCCATGCTACCGGAGTTGGTCACGTCGATCTCGACGTTGAGGCGGCCGGTCTCGGTGATGCCCTCGGTGCAAAGCACCCGGACGTCGCCGTAGGTGTAGTTGGTGTAGCTCAGGCCGTAGCCGAACCAGAAGCGCGGCGTCTCCCCGTTGGCTTCGAAGCGGCGGTAGCCGTGCAGGTACTCAACCGTGGCGTCGCCGCCCGTGGTGTTGTGAAACTCGGGGTATTGGTCCGGGTTCGTGCCCACCGTGAACGGCAGCTTGCCGGAGAAGTTGATGTCGCCGAACAGCAGGCGGGCGAAGGCGTTGCCGCCCTCCTGCCCGGGGTAGAAGGTTTGGACGATCGCCTTGGCGCTGTCCATCCAGTCCTCCATGATGATCGCGCTGCCGACGGCGAGCACCACGATCACGTTCGGGTTGGCCGCCGCGGCTTGTTGGATGAACTGGGCCGGCTTCGTGGCGCCCCAGTGAATGGGGTGGGCGCCGCTCAAGGTCAGATCCTGACGATCCTTCCCCTCGTTGTAGCCTTCGCCCTCGTCCTCCCACTGCATGGTGACCGGGATGATGGCCACGTCGGCGTTCGCCGCGTCCGCCGCGTTCGCGCTGTGCGTCACGGTGACGCCGCCGTGATCGGTCACGCCTTGCAGGAACGACACGGCGTAGGGCGGCACCGTGTTGCTGCTGCCGCGATCACCGAGCCCGGATGGTACGCCCATCGAGTTGGTGTTCGCGATGGGGAGCTCCCGATCGGGGCCGAGGAAGATCACGCTGCCGACGGTGGGCATGCCCACGCCGACCTCCGTCGCCTTCGGGCCGATGGGCAACAGGTTGTCGTTTTTTAGCAGCACCGCGCCCTTCTCCGCCGTCTCCCGCGCCAGCGCCTGGTGATTGGCGTCGTTCACGATGCCTTCGTTGGCGGGAGTGTTCTTGTAGGCGTCGGTGTGGTGGCCGAACTTCATGCGCGTCTGCACGATGCGGGTGGCCGCCTCCGTGATCCGCTGCACCGTGACCGTCCCCTTCCCGAGATCGTCGGTCAGGCTGCGGAAGGCGTTGTTGTCGGGCATTTCCAGATCGACGCCGGCGTTGAGCGAAGCCGCTCCCTGGTTTTGCTGGGCGCCCCACCAGTCGGTCACGACGAAGCCCTGCCACTGCCAGTCGGTGCGCAGAACATCCGTCAAGAGCGCCTGGTTCTGGGTGCAGCGGGCGCCGTTGACGCGATTGTACGCGGCCATGATGCAGCCCGGATCCCCCTTGTCCACCACGATCTTGAAATTTCGCAGGTAGTTTTCGCGCAGCGTGCGCTGGTCGACGACCATGTTGACGACGGGCTCGTCGGCGCCGTCACCGCGGTTATCTTCGGTGTTGTTGACCGTGAAGTGTTTGGGGCAAGCGATGATCCCGTTGTCCTGAATGCCGCGAACCTGAGCGGCAGCCATCTCGCCGAGTAGGACGGGATCTTCCCCATAGGTCTCCTGTGCGCGGCCCCAGCCCGGGTGACGGAGGACGTTCAGGGTCGGGCCCAGCATCACGTCGTATTTGAACGCGCGCATTTCCGCCGCGATGACCTGCCCCACGCGGTACTCCAGGTCGAGATCGAAGGCTGCGGCGCGGGCCTCGGAGACGGCAAACGTCGTGGCCGCCCCGAACTGCAGGCGTTTGATGCCGCGCGGCCCGTCGCGCATGGGCATGTCGTTCAGGCCGATGCTCGGCGCTCCGGTGGCGTCGAAGTCGATCGTCCACCACTCCGGCTCCAGACGCGCCCCGCCGTTCAGCATGCCGATCTGCTGCTCGGTGCTGAGGCTGCTCACCAAGGCGGCGGCGCTTGGGTCCACCGGCGATAGGTAGTTTGCCTTGGGCGACTGGTACGCCGAGCAGCTCGGGTCGTTTTCGGTGACTGGGGGTGCGTTGCCGGAGCCGCCGAAGCCGCCGCCGTTTCCGCCGGTCGATGTCCCGGCGCCGCTGCCGCCGCTGCCCGTGGCCCCGCCCGAAGTTCCAGCGGCGCTGCCGCCGATGCCCGTCGAAGCATTCCCCGCGCCGCCGGTCCCGGAGGTGTTGGTTCCTCCGGTCCCCGGCGTCACGTTCCGGTTTTCGGGGCGGGTGCTGCAAGATACGCCGACGAAAAGTGCGATCAGCGTGCCGATGAGGCTAGCGGTCGTCAATTGCCTACGCATGGTGGTGTCGTTCTTCCAATCGATGAGCTAGGGGAGCGACGCCAACGATCGAACGTGTTCGATAGCGACGTGCGTGAGTGATTATGTCGGCGGAAGTCGCTTTCGGGCATACAAGATCGACGTCAACGACGCGAAAATGAGAAGCAGAGGCGCGCCGTTTGCGAACGCTCTGCAATTTTCCCGCGACAACGCCGCGCCCGCTCAATTGCAGGCAGCCACCGCGCTCGCCTGGTGAAAGCCGGACTCGATCAGCGTCGTCTTCACGTTCTCTGGAGTGACGAGCACCACCGGGACGGCGACCACCGGGACGCCACCGATTTTGTCCGGAGCTTCGACGGTCTCTCCCTTTGCCAGGCGCGCGGCGACCTGCGCTGCTTTTTCGGCGAGCGGCTTGATGTCCTTGAGGACCTCGACGCTTTGCTTCTTCTCACACACGTAGTTGACGTTGGCGGCGTCGGCGTCGGCGCCGGCGATGAATACGGATTTTTCCGATAGGTTGGCGGCCTGGATGGCCTGTACGGCGCCGCGTGCCATGCCGCTGTTGTGCGCGAGGATCGCCTGGATGTTGCCCTGGGTCTTGGCGATGGCATCTTCGAGGGTCTTCAGCGCCTGCTCCGGGGACCAGGCGTCGTGGCTCTTTTCCAGCACGATCTCGATGTCGCCCTTGTCGACGTAAGGCTTGAGGACGTGGTGGTAGCCGCGGGAGATTTCGGTCGCGACGCTGTGGCCGGATTGTCCCGCCAGGATCACGTACTTGCCTTTGCCGCCGGTGGCCTTCACCGCCTGCTCCGCCTGTAGGACGCCGACTCGGAAGCTGTCGTGAGCCACATAAAAGTCGGCGCCTGGGATGGATCGGTCGTAAGCCACCACCTTGGCGCCCTTGGCGTGCGCCTTGGCGACGTAACCGGCGGCCGCCGCGCTGTCCGTGGGCTGAATCACCAGCACCTTGGCGCCCCGGGCGAGCACGTCCTCGACCTGGGCGAGCTGCCGCGCGTTGTCGTTGTCCGCGGACAGGGTGGAGGCCTCGAGCCCCGCGGCTTTCGCGGTCGCTTCGAAGTAGCTTTGATCCTTCTTGTAGCGCTCCTCCTGCAGGGTCGAGAGCAAAAAGCTCACCATCGGCGCCTTCGGCTCGCCCGCGCTGCCCTCGGACGACGGTTCGCTCCGTTTGCAGCCGACGAAGAGCAGGACGGCTGCACAGAGCCACAGATGAAATCGAGATTGGGTCATGTGTTTCTCCCTCGGACGGATAGCGAATCGAGCGCCGTGGCGCCGACCAGGATCAAGCCCGTGAAGATCAGCTGCCAGTTGGAGCTGACGTTCAACAGGTTCATGCCATTGGACAGGGTGCCGAAGATGAGCGCGCCAAGCAGGGTGCCCAGGATCGTGGCGCGCCCGCCGGACAGCGAGGTGCCGCCGATCACGACCGCCGTGATCACGTGCAGCTCCCGGATGAGGCCCATGTTGCCGGGCGTCACGCCGTTGGTGCGCGCGGCCGCGACCAGCCCGGCGACCGCCGTGAGCAGCGCGGTCATCAGGTAGATGAGCACCGTGACCCGGGCGACAGGCACCCCAGACAGACGGGCGGCCTCGGCGTTGCCGCCGATCGCGAAGGCATAGCGGCCGAGCCGGCTGTGCCGGAGCAGCACCGCGCCGATCGCCGTGAACACCGCGGCGATCAACACCGGGACGGGCATGCCTTCGCGGTAGACCGCCGTGGCCATGACGAAGACGGCCACGATCGCGGCGGCCCGCCCGACGAGCTGGACCTGACCCAGCGCGGGCAGCCCGAACTTTCGGCGCCGCCGTTCTCCGGCGGCGAGCAGAGCACCGCCCGCGACGAAGCCCGCGACGCAGAGCGCGATGGAGGTCGTCGGCGCCAGGCGCTCGCCGAGCCAGACGAAGTCCTCCTTCATCGGCGACAGGCCGCGGGCGTCCGACAGGACCAGCGCGAGGCCCCGATAAGCCAAAAACCCGCTCAACGTGGCGACGAAGGGCGGGACCCGCAGCTTGGTGATCAAAAAGCCGTGCCACAGCCCGACCACGACCGACACCAACAGAGCCGCCGCGATCGCCACGGCGGCGGGCTGGCCGTAGTCGAGCTGCAGCTCCGCCGCGACCACGGCGAACAGCGCCATGCCCGCGCCCACCGAGAGATCGATGCCAGCGATCAGGATCACGAACGTCATGCCGACGCCGATGATCACGATCTCGGCCACCTGGGCGGTGATGTTGCTCAGGTTGCCGGGCGTCATGAACGCCGCGCCGGTCTCCGGATGCAGCGAGAGGCCAACCCACAGCGCCATCAAGACGATGGCGGTGCGCAGCGCACGGGAATGGATGAGCTCGGCGAGGCCCAACGCGGGGGCTTTGGGAGGCGAGGCGGGTTGTGCGATCGAGGGGGGGGCCATTGCAGCGATTTTCGTGAGTCAGAGGCGGGGGACGGCGTCTTCTCCGCCCGTTCGATCCTTCGGTGAGTTCAGTTGGGGGGGGCGTGTTCCGCCTGCGTCGAGATCTGCCGTTCCGCGCCGGTGCTGAGCTCGACGATGGCGGCTTCGGACGCGCCCGCAGCCGGCATTTCTCCGGCGATGCGCCCCTGGCGCAACACGATCAAGCGCTGCGCCAGGCGCAAGACCTCGACCAGATCCGACGACGCGAACAGGATCGCGACGCCCTTGGCCGCCAACCGCTCGAGGATCGCGTAGATCTCCTCGCGGGCGCCGACGTCGACGCCGCGGGTCGGCTCGTCCAGCAACAGCACCTTCGGCGGGCGCTCCAGCCACTTGCCGAGCACGACCTTTTGTTGATTGCCACCGGAGAGCGTCGCCACGAGGGAGCTCGGCGCGCCGCGGATGCCGAGCTCCGCGATGCGCCGCTCGGCGAGCTTGGCCTCGGCGCTCGCGTCGACCAGGCCGACCCGGGCGCTCGCGCCCATCACGTCCGAGGAGGTCAACGAGGGCAACGCCAGGTTTTCGGCCACGGTCATGCCCACGACCAGCCCGAGCCCGCGCCGATCTTCGGGGACCAAGGCGATGCCGTGCGCGATGGCCTCCCGGGGCGACGACGGCGTGACGGCGGCCCCGCCGACGCGCACCTCGCCCAGCGTGCCGGCGTGGGCACACCCGAACAGCGACGAGAGCAGCGCCGTGCGCCCCGAGCCCATCGCGCCGCACACGGCCACGATCTCCCCCTCGGCCACGCTGAGCGACACGTCCTCCACGGCGTAGCGAACGCCGCCGCTCGCCTTGGCCCGGAGCACGTGAAACCCCCGGAGCTCGAGCGCGGGGGCGGCCTGGGCTGACGGCGGCGCGCTGCTCTGACCGTGCTCCACTTCACGGCCGACCATCAGGCGCACCACTTCGTTGGCGCTGCTCTCGGAGGCGACCACCGTCGCCACCGAGCGCCCATCCCGCAGGACGCTGATGCGGTCGCACACGTCGAACACTTCGTCCAGGCGGTGGGACACGTAGACGCAGGTCGTGCCCTGCTCCCGGAGGCGGCGCAGCCAGGCGAGCAGCTGGTCCGTCTCCTGCACCGTCAACGCGGCGGTGGGCTCGTCCAAGACGAGGATTTTAGCGTCTTGCGACAGCGCGCGGATGATCTCGACCACCTGCTGCAAGCCGATGCCGAGCTCCGCCACCGGGCGAGCGGGGTCGATGTAGCGGGCGAACCCGAAGCGCTCCAGCAGCTCGCGCGCCAGCACCTCGAGCTGCGTGTCGTCGACCAGGCCAAAGCGGCGCGGCTCGCGCCCGAGCAGGAGATTTTGCGCGACGCTGAGCTCGGGCACGAGCACCAGCTCTTGGTGGACGACGGCGATGCCTGCCCGCTGCGCATCCACGGGATTGAAGAACCGCCGCTCCTCGCCGCCGACCCGCACCACCCCCTGGTAGCTGTCGGCCGGGTGGACGCCCGCCAAGATCTTGATCAGCGTCGACTTGCCGGCCCCGTTTTCACCGCAGAGCCCCATGATTTCTCCCGGATTGACCGCGAAGTCGACGCCGCGGAGCGCCCGCACGCCGCCGAAGCGCTTGTCGATGCCGGTCAGGCTCACGAGCGCCCCCGCGGGCGTCGTCGCCGCGGCAGGGAGGTCCGAGTTGGCTGGCGTGTCGCGGCTCATTGAATGCGATGGGACCCGCGCGAACGCGCTCGGCGGTGGTCGCGCCCGAGCGCCCGGCGTTGCCCGGGGTATATCCCGTTTCGCGTCGACACGGAGACCGAAGTCGGCCGCCGGGGGCCGATGCACTGACCCCGAACTCTTACGACGGTGCGCGACGGGTGCTGGCGGGCAAGCAAGAAACGGGCTTGGCCGCGGGCTGTTACCCGCTGGGGAAATAGATGTCCGCTATCGCGGCTGGAGGCTGGCGCTCAGCCAAGCCCTTGCTTCAGCTGCGAGACGTCCCGCTGCAGCGACGCCGCGGTCGCTCGCGGCGCGACGTCGAGCCGCCGCCAGCGATCCGAGGCGCGCTTGAGCGAGCCCCCGCCGACCAGCAACAAGCCCGCGCCGACGGCGGACGCCGCCGCCCACACCGGCATCCGCCGGGACAGCGCCGCGATCGCAGCGCCCGTGAGCGCCAACGCCCCCGTATGAACGAGCAGCGCGCCTCCCGCGCCGTCCCGCGCAACACGTTCGGTATCCTTCAATGTGGCGCCAAGCTCCATCCGCGCGCGCTCGATCTCGAGCCGCAGAAGCTCCACCGCCTCTCGACCAAGCTTCTCGACCAGCTCCTTCATCGGCGGGCTCGAACCAGGCGTGGCCGTCGTCATGCGCTCAACGTAAGCCCGCGGCCGGGGTTCGCCACGATGGCGCGGAACCCGCCGCGCACGTGGAGCAAGTCGACTCGCCGGTCAGCGCGGCTTCCCTTGGCGCTGCCCCCCGCCCGACCTATAGCAACCCGAATGCCGGTGAGCGGAGGGTACGACCTTTACTACTGGCCGTCGATCCAGGGGCGCGGGGAGTTCGTGCGGCTCGCCTTGGAGCAGGCGGGGGTCGCGTACGTGGACGTCGCGCGCCAGCCAGAGAGCGAAGGCGGGGGCGTGCGCGCGCTGATGCAGTGCCTGCGCCAAGGCGCCGCGCCCGCGCCGTTTGCGCCACCCTTCCTGCGACACGGCGAGCTGTGGGTCGCCCAGACAGCCGCCATTCTGGCGTACCTTGGCCCCCGGCACGACCTCGTGCCCGCGGACGAGCAAAGCCGCTGCGCGGCGCTCCAGCATCAGCTGACGATCATGGACTTGGTGGCAGAGACGCATGACACCCACCACCCAATCTTTGTAGGGCTCTACTATGAAGACCAGCAGCAGGAGGCAGCTCGACGGGCCGCGCACTTCGTCGGCGAACGGCTGCCCAAGTTCCTGAGCTACTTCGAGCACCTCATCGAGCGCAACCCGGCGAATGACCGGCACCTGGTCGGCAAACACATCAGCTACCCGGATCTGTCGCTCTTCCAGGTGGTCGCGGGGCTGAGGTACGCGTTCCCCAAGACCATGGATCGCCTCGCCGGTTCTTTTCCAGGGATCGGGCGCTTGGTCGACGTCGTGCAGGAGCAGCCGCGCATCGCCGCCTACCTGTCGTCACCACGTCGCCTGCCGTTCAACGAGCAAGGGATCTTCCGCCACTATCCCGAGCTCGACCGCGCACCGGCGAGCTGAACGGACTTCAAGCCACCGCTTTCAAAAGCGCGCGCTCCCCGCCCGCGATCCAGCGTTTCACGCTGGAGACGGAAGCCTGCATGCTCTCGGCGATCTCCGCGAGCGCCATTTCGTCCACCCTGCGGAGCAGCAGCGCCGTGCGGCGCTTGGCCGGGAGCTTCGCGACCATCTGCGAGACGCCACGCAGCTCATAGTGCAGATCGGGCGTTGGCACCGGACGGGTCGCTTCGAGCGCCATTTCGAAGGTCAGACGATGCAGGCGCCGGGTGCGCCGCGCGATGCGGTAACCCATGCGAAACACCGTTCCGGCGACCCAAGGGCCGAAGCATTGCGGTTCGCGTAGGGTGTGCAAGGCGGAGAAGGCGCGCTCGAACGCGTCCTGCACCAAATCCCGCGCGTCCTCCCGGTCGGCACACAGCCGGCGTGCCAGGCGGGCGATGGCCGACGCGTGCCGCTCGTAGAGGAGGCGCTGCGCCCTGCCGTCCCCGGCCAGAGCGGCGGCGACGAGCTCGGCGTCCGGCGCGAGATCCGGCGACGGAAGGTGGGTGAGAGAGGAGGTCACGGCGATAGCCGGGTGATTCAGTCGTCTATTGCTACGATCAACGAGTTTGGGATTGAAAAACCTTCAGAAAAATCTCGCTCACCCGTCGCCGCGCCGAAGGCTGCCTTCGAGGCTGGGGGACTCCGGGCGTGAACGTCCGCGCTGGCTACGAGGACGAGGTGCGACAGGATCGGATGAAATTTCCGGAGAGCTCCACCCGAGCGCGCGGGTGTCTCCACTGACGACGGGCCGCGGGCTCCTCGCCATCGAGCTAAATGGGGCGTGTGCTCCAAACCTTTTCACAAACGACACCGCCCCGGTGGGTGTTCCGGGGCGGTGTCGTCGGGTTCAGATATTTTGGTTGACGCAGCGGGTAAGCCGCTCCGCGCGCCGGCGGCAAGCGGTTTCTTCCGGACCGGCCGTGCTCGCGCCGCCGGTCCCACCGGCAGACCTCAGTGGTAAGTGAAGGAGGCCAGCAGCGCGGGCGCGATGGTGTTGAAGCTGACGTCGTTCCTCGACAGCGGCGCGTAGATGAAGCGCGCCATGGGACCGATGCTCCACTCCCTGGCCACCCAGAACTCGTACCCAGCGCCAACCGAGAGCAAGAGCCCCGTCGGATCACTGCCGCTGGAGTTGCCGTTGACGCTCGCGTCGAGTCCGCCCCACCCGGCTGCGGCTTGGAAGTGGAGCCCCTCCGCTGGATCGGGATAAAAGTCGGCGAGCAGCCCGAAGCCGATCAGCGAGAGCGAGAGATCGCCCGTATCCAGGTCCTGGCCGTTGAACGAGGCCCCGGGTGACGGTGCGTAGTCGGTGAGGATGGTTCCGGCCAGCACGAACCCGGGAGCGAGAGAACCGCCGATATTGAGCGCGGACGCAAGGGTCACGCCCGAATACGTCGCCTCCACGCCACCCGCCTCCGCCGACGTGTTCAGATACCCAAGCCCCGCGTTGAGCTGCGGTAGAAGCCGTCGTGGGTGTTCGGGTCCGCCAACGCCATCGAGCTCGCGAAGAACGCCGCCGACAGCGCCGCCCCGCCGACCAGCTTCTTGATGCCACCCCTCATGTACTGTCTGTGCATATGAACCTCCGCGGGAGAAAAGTTCCCAACCGGAGAAGATAGACGATGCGCCCCCCAAAAATCTGCACCGCTGATGCAATCCTATTGCTTCTGTAAGTGACTTCTGGAGGACCCACGCGCACCTCGGCAGCTCGGGTGGGAGGCGTTCCGCGTTGCTCCCCGATCGACGGGTGACCGGAGACCGCGCGGAGCTCCGCGCAATCCCGCAAGATCACGACAAAAGCCGCGAGGCCAGCGCATCTCTTGCGCAAAGCCTGGCCGCGAGCGGGAAAGCCAGCATATGCTGAAATGCTTCCAGGATGGCCGGCGCGGAGTGAGCGGATGAAACGTTGGATCAAACAGAGCTTGTTGGGTGTGGGCGCGCTGTTCGGCGTGACCGGCGCCGGCGTCGGTGGATATGCGTTCGTGCAGACATCCGCCTACGATGAGAGCATGGCGAAGGTTTATGACGTGCCGCTCGCGGCCGTCGAGCGTTCGAGCGATCCGGACGTGCTGGCGCGGGGCAAGCACCTCGCGGAGTCGCTGGCGGCTTGCGCGGGCAGCCATTGTCATGGAGAAGACTTGGGCGGCGGAGACACGCTCACGATGGGCCCGGTCGGTACGATCACAGGACCGAACATCACCAGCGCGGGGCTCGGCGCTGCGTACAGCGACGCGGAGCTGTTTCGCCTGATCCGCCACGGCATCAAGAAGGACGGGCGTTCGGTGACGTTCATGCCGTCCCACGAGATCAGCTGGCTGCCGGACGCGGACGTGATGGCGGTGATCTCCTATCTGCGAACGGTGCCTCCCGTCCAGCGCGCCAACGGCGCGACCGAGATCGGTACGCTCGGCAAGGTGCTCGACCGCCGCGGCCAGATCGCCCTCGACATCGCGCGGCGCATCGACCACGCCAACATCGAGCTCGCCCCCAAACCAACGCCCACGGCGGCGTATGGGCGGTTCGTCGCCAAGCTGTGCAGCGGCTGTCACGGTGAATCGCTGAGCGGCGGCCCCATCCCCGGCGCCCCGCCGTCGCTGCCGGTGCCGTCGAACCTCACCCCGCATGAAAGCGGCTTGAAGGCCTGGACCTACGCGGATTTCGATCGGCTGCTGACCCAGGGGATCCGCAAAAACGGCCAGAAGCTCGACCCCTTCATGTCGGTCGCACAAACCAGCCGAATGGATGAGGTCGAAAAGCGCGCGCTCTGGGAGCACCTGCGGTCCGTACCCGCCGTCGAGTTCGGAAACCGCTGAGAGGTCCTGCTGATGAGAGCCTCTCGTCGCACGCTGCTCGCCAAAACCCTGCCGGCGCTGCTCCTCTTGCCCGTCACCGCCAGCTGCCGCAAGCAGCGCGAGTTTTCCTGCACGAGCACCGAGGGGCTCTCCTCTGACGAGGCGGCAGCGCGCCAGGCGCTGGGCTACGTCGATCGCACGCCGCACCGACAGCAAACCTGCGAGCGCTGCCGCCATTGGGTGTCGGCCGACGACGGCTGCGGGGGTTGCAAGATCATGAAGGGCCCGGTGCACCCGCTCGGCTACTGCAACGCCTTCACGCCCTCCGGGTGA
>JAEZYZ010000370.1 GCA_023418705.1 Pseudomonadota bacterium
CCGCAGGACGACAGCGATTCGGTCGAGGTGGCCCGGACCGGTGAGACCGAGCTCTTGGAGCCCGGGGGCGAGAGCGCCGAGCCGGCCGGCGAGGAGCCGCCGAGCGGCGCCGAGCCGCCGCCCGAGCTCCTGGAGAAGATCGAAGCGGCCGAGGCGCTCTTGCAGCAGGGCAAGGAGCTCCGGGCGATCGCCGACCTGCGCAAGCTCGGTCAGGCGCACCCGCGCTCGGGACGCGTGCTCAAAGCGTGGTCCGAGGCGGCAGTACGGATCAAAGCGTGGGGCGAGGCGGTGCGCATCGCGCGCCGCTGGGCCGACGCCGAGCCCACGTTGGAGTCGCGCCTACACCTGGCGCGAATGGAGCGCGCGGTGGGCAAGCGCGAGCGCGCAGTGCTCGAGCTCAAGCGCCTGGTCCGCGACTACCCGTCCTCGAGCGAAGCCACGGAGCTCTTGGCGGCCTTCGGCGTGGATCCGGCCCGCGTGGCACGTCGCTGACAAAGTTCGGGGAGGCGAGGGCGTCGCCGGTCGAACCCGGGTCTTTCCAGAAGCAACGCCTGGCGCTGTCGTGCGGCCAAGACGTCGCCCGCGCCACCGTATCCGAATTCGATCGCCAAATCATCGGTTTGCGGCCCGACCGGCCGGCGTATTGCGGGTGGACGAGATCCCGATCCTGGGTTAGTCGAAGGCCCCGTGTTTGCCCCGTCGGATCGCTGCCATCACGGTGCCGCCGTGATTTTGGGGGGAGTGATGGTCGTCCGAGCGAGCGGGCGGCGTCGGCAAATGTGACGCAAAGCCCAGGCCCTGATGGCTTCACCCCCAGCTGCACCCGCCACCACCAACGTCGTCACGGCTGGATCCCCCTACCGGGTGGTCCTCCGCCTGGCGACGCCCACGGTGCTCGCGATGCTCACGCAGAGCGTCGTCAACGAGATCGACATCCTGTTCTTCTCGTGGCTGCCGTGCCCGGAGTCGTCCAACGCCCAGGCCGCCCTGCTGCCGTCGCTGATCCTGCTGTGGATGTTCGGCGGGTCGCTCAGCGCCATCTCCATTGGCACCCAGGCCATCGCGGCGCGCCGCTTTGCGCAAGGGCGCTTCGCGGAGTCGGGGGCCGTGCTGGTCAACTCCTGGGTCTTCTCCCTCACGGCCGGAGCGCTCTTCACCATCGCGGGCTACCTGCTGTTGCCGCGCATGTTGGCGGTGTTGATCCAGGTGCCCGAGGTGCAGCAAGCCGCCTACGACTACCTCAAATGGCGCCTGCTCGGCATCACGTCGATGGCGATGACGTTCTCGTTCAAGGCGTTCTTCGACGGCATCGGCAAGACCTACGTCCACATGATCAGCGCGATCGTGATGAACGTCGTCAACGTCCTTTTGTGTTTGGTCTTGATCTTCGGGCGCTGGGGCGCCCCGCGCCTGGGCATCGAAGGGGCCGGGCTGGCCGGCTTCATCTCCACCTGGATCGGGCTGGGCATCATGATGGCGTGGGCGGTCCTGCCGACCTACCGCTCGGGGTTCGCCCCGTTCAAGCTGAAGAAGCTCGCGCCGCCGCTGATGAAGGACATCTTGCGCCTGTCCATCCCGAGCGCGATCGCGACCGTCGCGGTGATGAGCGGCTTCGCGTTGTTCTCCGGCATCGTCAGCCACCTCGACAGCATCAGCGACACGAAGCTCGTGACCGGCGCGTGCCCGGGGGGTGCCGCCGAGCCCATCAACAGCGCAGCGACCACCGTGATCGTCGGGATTTTGAAGCTGACCTTCACGGCGTGCCTGGCGTTCGGGACTTCGACGGCGACGCTGGTGAGCCAATCGCTCGGGGAGGGCGACGGGGACAAGGCGGCGCGCTTCGGGTGGGTCTCCGTGCGGCTCGGCCTGTTGATCTTCGGTGTGGTCGGCTTCTTGGAAGGGGTGGTGTTCCCGGAGCAAATCCTGCGCTTCGTGACAGGCAGTGAGGCCGTGCTCGAGGCGGCGATGCTCCCGATGCGCATCATGGGGATCTGCACGCCCCTGATCGCCGTGGGCATGATCCTGACGCAGGCGCTGTTTGGGGCCGGCAACACCAAGTTCGTCATGGTGGTCGAGCTCATCCTGCACTTCGGCTGCCTGGTGCCGCTGGCCTGGCTGCTCGGCATCACCTGGGGCTTCGGCCTGGTCGGGATCTGGAGCGCGGCGGTGGCCTACGTGCTGCTGCTCACGATCGTGATGGTCACCAAGTTCGCGCGCGGCGACTGGAAGGCGATCCGGATCTAGCGGTCGGAGCGCTGCGATCGAGCCGCCGCGAGGCGCGAGGTCGCAGCGCGCGGTGCCCGCGCCTCGGCACCCTCACATGGCGGCGCTTCGTGGCCTGCGGCGAGAACGTGCAGCAGAGCCTCAGCGCCCGGCGATGATGGAGCACGACAGGCCGAGCCGAACGTCCGCGTCGTCGTCCGCCAGCGCCGTGGCCGCGCTCGTGTAGCGATCGAGCTCCACCAACGCGAGCGCCCCTCGTAGCCGCTGCCACGCGCTCTTCGCCCGTAGATCCCGCTCGAGCGCTGGCGCGACGCGGGAAACCCCCGCCTTCGCCAGCGCGGCGCGGGCGTTCAAGGCGCTCGGTGTGTCGCCCGCCGACAGCTTCTCGAGCGCGGCGATGGCCCGCGCGCGCGCGTCCGGCACCACCGTCAACCGCTCGAGCGCCTGCACGCGGATCTGCGGATCGTCGTCGCGAGCGGCCCGCTCGAGCGCCTGGCGCGCCTCCGGCTGCTCGGGCCGCACGAGGGCGATGGCGGCGTGCCGTTCGGCGGCGCTGCCGTGCTGGATGCCGCGGAGGATCAGCGCTTCGGCCACGCTGGCGTGCGGGTGCCCGTGCCGCACGAGGGCACCGGCGGCCGCTATGGCCGGCAAACCGCGCTCGGTCTCGACCGTGCGCAGCAGGCGCTCTGCACCCCCCAATCGGTACGTCGCCGTGACCGCCCAGGCGTCGACGATGGCGACGCGCAGGTGCGGGGTGGCGCGCGGCCAGAGATCGTCGAGCGCGGAGGCGGCGCGGGCCCCGCCGATCGCCCCGGCCGCGCGGATCGCAAGACCGCGGCTGACCGGGTCCGGATCCAGGC
>JAEZYZ010000165.1 GCA_023418705.1 Pseudomonadota bacterium
GGGTGGCGCCGCGGGAGCGGCTGGCGGCGGTATGGGCGGCGCCGCTGGACAGGGCGCCGGCGGCACCGCCGGCGGCGGCTGAGCACGGCAAGAGCGGCCGCGAGCGCTGCCGCGACGCAGCGCTGCGGTCCATGGAACGGCATCGGGCGCTCCCGTTCGCGGTAGCGCCCGATGAATGGTGGGTGACACGTCGAGCCGCGGACCTCCCGTTTCTTCGAACGAGAGGCCCGGGCTTGGAGGGTCGACGCTACTGCTTCTCGGCAGGCGGTGCGGTCGGAACCGTCGAGCGCTGCTTGCCCGCCGGGGCCTTGGGCTGGGCGCTCTTGATGTCCTTCAGCGCCGGCGTGGGCTTGATCTTGACGCCCGCCTGGGTCGCTTGAGGACAGCCGCGCTCCACGCTGGTGGCTGCGCCGTCGCGGTAGAGGATCCTGAACTCCACGCGGCGGTTCTTCTCATGCGCGTCGGGGGTTTCGCCTTCCACGAGCGGACAGTGGAAGCCGTAGCCTTGCGCCAGCAGGCGGTCCGCTTCGACGCCGCGGGTCGTGAGCGCCTTGACGACCGAGTCGACCCTTCGCTGGGTGAGCGTGCGGTTGTACTGGTCCGCGCCCTCCTTGGAGGCGTGACCGCTGACCTCGACCAGCTGGATGCCGGGGTTCTGCTTGAGCGTCTCCGCCACCGCGTCGAGCAGCTCGTCCGACTCCTTCTGGATGTCTGCCGAGTCGTGGCCGAACATGATCTTTTGGTTGATCTTGATCTCCTCCTTGGTCACCTCGACCAGGGGCTTCTTGTCCGGGCAGCCGTCTTCGTCCTCGAAGCCGTTCACGGTCTCGGGCTCCGTCGGGCACTTGTCCTGAGGCACCAGGATGCCGTCGCCGTCTTCGTCGAGGTTGGGGCAGCCGTCGTTCGGGTCCGGCGGCTTGCCGTCTTCTTTGACCTCGGGGCACTTGTCGTTGGGGTCGAGGATGCCGTCGCCGTCCATATCGTTGGGTGCCGGCGGCGGGAAATCGACGACGCCGCCGATCTGAGCTTCCGAGCCACAGCCGATGAACGTTGCGGTACCCAACGTGCACAGCAGCACGGCACCCAAGTTCCACTTTCGCATGAGTCGCATCTGTCCCAGACCCTCCTGCTACATTCAGAACACAATCGAATCGCAACTGCGCCGGTGATGCGGATGCAATCATCCGGACCGCGGCCGCGACATTCCCATATCCGGACCCGCTGGCCAAGACCGAGGCGCACCGCGGCGAGCCTTTTTGTGAGCGTCGCCGTCGCCACACGCTGTCGGAGGATGTGCGGAAGCTGCACGCCAGGTCGTGCGCCGCGACGGCCCGAGACCCCGTTTTCGGCGTCAAATTCGGCACCGCCGCGCGCCGAGACGCGCCTTCGGACGTGCGCCGCCACTGAAAGCGACGTCTGGCCGGCGGGACTCTGGTAGGCTAGGCGAAGGTTTGTGGCGCGGGCACCGGGTGGTGCCGCGGAACGAATGACGGCGGACGTTTTCGGCATCGTCGGCGCGACGGTCGCGGGCGCCTTCCATGTGGAGGCGGTCGTCGCCGAGGGTGGCTTTGCCGTCATCTACCGGGCCCACCACGGGGGATTTCGCGCCCCGGTCGCGCTGAAATGCTTGAAAATCCCACAGCGGCTCGGTCCCCGCGCCGAGTCTGAATTTTTGGAGCAATTTCGCGCCGAAGCCGAGCTGCTGTTCCTGCTCTCGTCCAGCATCTCGGCGGTCGTTCGCCCCCTGCACGTCGACGCGATCACCACCCCCACGGGTGCGTTCATGCCGTTCATGGCGCTCGAGTGGCTCGAAGGGGAGACGCTGGAAGCGATCGCCACACGCCGCAAGCGCGAGGGGTTGAGGCCCCTCTCGCTGAAAAAGCTGGCGCGCCTGCTCACCCCGGTGGCGCGCGCCCTGGAGCGGGCGCACCATTTCAACGGGCCAGGCGGGCCGGTCAGCATCGTGCACCGGGACCTGAAGCCCGAGAACATCTTCGTCGCGTCCGTGGCCGGCGAGCAGGTCGTCAAAATCCTCGATTTCGGCATCGCCAAAGCCAAGAGCATGGCAAGCCAGGTGGCGGGTCGCACGAGCCAGTCGACCGCGGGCAAGGCGCCGTTCACCCCCGCGTATGGTGCGCCCGAGCAATGGTCGCCGAAGCGCTTCGGGCAGACCGGTCCATGGACGGACGTCTGGGGGCTCGCTCTGACCATGGTGGAAGTGGCCGCGGGCTACCCCATCATCGACGGGGAGCCTGCGGCCATGATGGGCGCGGCCATCGATCCGGCGCACCGCCCCACCCCCCGAGCCGTCGGCATGCAGGTCAGCGACGCCGTCGAGCAGGTCTTCGCGCGCGCCTTGGCCGTCGATCCAAGAACGCGCCAGCGCCACTGCGGTCAGTTCTGGGATGAGCTGCTCGAGGCCCTGGAGATGAAGGCGGACGGCAGGGGGCTTCTGCCGGCGCGTGACCTGCGTTCCGAGGGTGGCAAGATCCCCCAGGTCGACCACATCGGCGCGGGGCTCGCTTCACTGGCGGCCAGCTCCTCCGAGCCCCCGCGGTCGCACGAGGTCGCCACCTTGCCGGCGCCGCCCGACGCGTCTGGCAATGGCCAGCCGTCGTCCTTGGACTTGGGCGTCCCTTTGGTGCCGGAGCTGACCCTCGAGGCTCCTCCGGTCAGCCAGCGGCGCGCGCGCGAGCCGAGCTCGAGCTCGCCTGCCATGCAGGAGCTCGAGCTCGACGACGCGGGGAAGCTCGATCTCGCGCTGGATCTCGACTCGGGCGAGCGTCCCGTGGCCAGGCCGGGCGCCAATCCTGGCGGGCAGAACCACCGCGGCGGCTCGTCCTTCGGGTGGGATTCCATGCCTCCGCCTTCCGGACAAGCGGCGCCCCTCCTTTCGACCCCTCCGTGGGCCGAGCCAAATGTCGAAGAGCGCCGCTTTGGCAGCTCACAACCAGGAAGCCTGGCGCCGGCGCCTTCGGCGCTGCAGTTTTCACCGCTGCCGCCGCGAAGCTCGAGTGGGCCGCCGTCGGTCGGCACGGGCCAGCTTCCCCGCAGCGACGCGCCGGACGCGCGAGCACCCGAGCCGGAGGCGTCCCTCGTTCGGCGGCTCGGGCCAGGCAGCGGGCTGATCCTCCTGGCTGTGCTCATCACGTTGGCCGATCAAGCGTATGCGAGCCACGCCGGCGAGGTTTTCAGCCTGGGCCCGCTCAGGGCTGGCGTCGTGGCCGCGGTGGCCATGCTGGCCGGCCTCGTGCTCGTCGTTCAGGGGTTGATGCCCGACGGGCGCTCATAGAAGAGGATGACCGCTCGAGACCGGTTGCTTGCGCGCCGCCCCGGGTCTAGCCTTACGGTTCCGAGGGGCTCGAGCGATTGGATCCGTCCCAGATGCAGGACCGTTGTCGTGCAGCGACGCCGAAGGGCGTGGCCGCAGCGGCTGGTTCTGGGCACGGGGCCATGCCGTCTTGGGCTCCGCCGAGAGCGGTGGACGGGCGTGGCCCGGGCGCCATCTCCAGAGGGGAGCGCATGGCAACAGCACGAGACGAGCGGTGGGTTCTGATTTGTGACGACGAGGTTCGACTGGGCAAGCTGACCGCCGGCCTGTTGACGCAGAGCGGGTATATGGCCAAGACAGTGAGCGATGGCCAGCAGGCGCTGCGGACGCTCGAGACCGACTCGGGCTGCGGAGCGCTGCTGCTCGACGTCAACCTGCCTGGCTTGTCGGCCCGTGAGCTCCTGGCAAGGATGCGCGCGAGCGGGCTGCACCAGCCCGTCATCTTGACCAGCGGCTATCCCGAAGAGGACGTCGCTCCTGAGTTGATGAGGGATCCGATGGTGAAGGCATACTTGGGCAAGCCGTACACGCTGGACCAGCTGCTCGCGGTCGTTCAGGGGGCGCTCGACGCAGCCTGCCTCCCCCAGAGCGGTTCCGCGAGCTGATCCCCATGGCCCGCGCGAACCGCTCCGCAGCCAAAAAGAAGGCGGCACGCCCCCGGGCGAAGGCCGGGCCCCCGCGCAAGACGGAGGTATCGCAGCTGTTGGCGGAGTGGCGTGCGCGGGGGATACGCCGCGCCAAGATCGGCGGCTTCGATCTGGACGGGGTCCTGCGCGGCAAGTACGTGTCGCTGGAGAAGCTCGAGAGCGCCCTCGACGCTGGCTTCGGCTTCTGCGACGTCATCTTCGGCTGGGACGTGGCCGACGCCTTGTACGACAACGCCAAGCTGACCGGCTGGCATACGGCCTACCCGGACATCTGCGCGGTGCTCGATCCCACCACCGCCCGCTACCTCCCGTGGGAGCCCGACACGGTGGGGCTCCTGTGTGACTTCCGGGACGCTGCCGGCGGGCCCCACCCGGCCTGCCCGCGGTCGCTGCTCAAGCGGGTCACCGAGCGGCTCGCCGGCTCGGGTTTCGAGGCCTGCGTCGGCGTGGAGTTCGAGTTCTTCTTCTTCCGCGAGACGCGCGCCTCGATCGACCAGAAGGGGTTTCGCGGGCTCGAGCCGCTCGACCCGGGCATGTTCGGCTATAGCTGGGTACGGTCCGGCCAAGACTCGGAGCTGATGCACGCCATCCTGGACGGCATGGAGGCGTTGGACATCCCGATCGAGGGACTGCACACCGAGACCGGGCCGGGTGTGTACGAGGCCGCTATCCGCTGGGATCACCCGTTGCGCGCCGCCGACAACGCCGCGCTCTTCAAGGCCGCGCTCAAGCAGATCGCGCACCAGCGCGGGCTTGCCGTCACCTTCATGGCCAAGTGGAACGCCGATCTTCCCGGTTGCAGCGGCCACTTGCACGCCTCCCTGTGGAAAGACGGGAAGAACGCGTTCTTCGATCCCAAGCGTGAGCGGAGCATGTCGCTGGTGATGCAGCGGTTCATCGCAGGCCAGGTCGCGTTGATGCAGGAGCTGACCGCGCTCTTCTCACCCACGGTCAACAGCTACAAGCGCTACGTTCCCGGGGTTTGGGCGCCGCTGTTGGCATCCTGGGGGGAGGAGAACCGCACCGCGGCCGTGCGGGTGATTGGGCTCGGCAACCCCAAGGCGCAGCGGATCGAGTACCGGCAGACCGCGGCCGACATCAATCCCTACGTGGCGATCGCCGGCTGTTTGGGAGCCGGCCTCTGGGGGATCGAGAAGAAGCTCTCGCTGCCGGCCGAAGCGCACGGTGACGCCGGTACGGAAGGACCGCTGCGCCTGCCACGCACGCTGCGCGAGGCCACTCAGGCGCTCTCGACGAGCCCGGTGGCGCGCGATCTGTTCGGCGAAGCCTTCGTCGATCACTACGTTCGGACGCGGGACTGGGAATGCCGAGCCTACGAGGCGGCCGTGACCGATTGGGAGCTGCGGCGCTACTTCGAGGTGATCTGAGCGTGACGTTCGATCCTTCTCGCCAGGAGCCAGGATGACGGTTTGGAGCTTTCCCACACGCATCGTGTTTGGAGCCGGCGAGGCCGCGGGCACGGGGGACGCCGCGCGCGACAGCGGGCTGCGGCGTGCGTTGCTCGTGACGGATCCGGGCGTTTTGCGCGCCGGCCTGTGCGATCGCGTGCGAGCGTCGCTCGAGCGCGCCGGGGTGGTCGTCGCGGTCTTCTCCGACATCGAGGGCAACCCCACCGAGGCGAACATCGAGGCCGGCGCAGCGGCGTTTCGGCAGCACGCGGCCGACGGCGCGGTCAGCGTCGGCGGCGGGTCGGCGATCGACGCCGCCAAGCTCATCGCGCTCCGAGCGCGCACGGATCTGCCTTTCGAGCAGCTCGATGACGCGGTCGATGGCGGCCGCCATGTTCCGGCCGACGTCCCGCCGACCATCGCGCTCCCCACCACGGCCGGCACCGGCAGCGAGGTAGGCCGCTCCGGGGTGCTCACCGTGCGCTCCACCGGTCGCAAGACGGTCGTGTTTTCACCCCACCTGCTGCCCAAGGTCGCGATCTTGGATCCCGAGCTGACCGTCTCGATGCCGCCGCACGTGACGGCCGCCACGGGCTTCGATGCGCTGACCCACAACATCGAAGCGTACCTCTCGCTCGGCGATCACCCCCTGGCCGACGCCATCGCCCTCGGCGGCGTCGAGCTGGTGGTGAGCCATTTGGAGCGCGCCGCGCGTGACGGCGGTGATTTGGAGGCGCGCGGAGCGATGATGAAGGCGGCCATGATGGGCGCCATCGCGTTTCAGAAGGGGCTGGGCGCGTGCCACTCGCTCGCGCACCCCTTGTCGAGCGAGTGCGGTTTGCACCACGGCTTGGCCAACGCGCTCTGCCTGCCGGCGGTGATCGACTTCAACGAACCGAGCGCGGCGGAGCGCGTGCAGCGGCTCGCAGCGCTTTTCGGGGCCGGCGGCGGGGCGGGGGAGCTTGGCGCCGCGGTGCGACGCCTGCGTGCGGCCGTGGGGATCGCCGACGGCCTGGCGAGCGCGGGCGTTCGCTCCGAACAGCTCGAGCTGCTGGCGGACAAGGCGCTCGAAGACGCCTGCCACCGGTCGAACCCGCGCCCTTGCACCCGCGCTGACCTGCTGGCCCTGTACCGCGCGTCGCTGTAGCGCCCTCCGGCGCAGCGTCACCGCGCACCCCCCCGCGTAACGTCAGCCCGGCGCCCGTGACGCACCTCGTCACCGTGTGGCGGTGGGTGTGGCCCAAATGTGGCGGCTCCCACTGGAAAAATCCAGGCTGACCCTAAAGCCTGTCACGGCTCGGCCGCTTTGCCGTCTCGTAGGGGGCTGGCACGTGGTTCGCAACGCCTGTCAGCCGTGACGCAAAGGGATGACGGCAAGACCATGGCACGGCGTAGGCGCAAGTCACTGAACCAAACGGGAGCGCAGAGTGCCAGCGCGGATGAGCTCCTGCTGCAGCGCGCGCGGCGGTTCCGCCGCCGTGGGGAGCACCGCCGGGCGATGCTGACGCTGCGCGAGGCTTGTTTCGCGGCCGGCAGCGACGGTCGGCTGTGGACGCTCTACGCCGCTCAATGCCTGCGCGCCGGACGGGTCGGCGACGCCGAGAGCGCGCTCTCGCAGGCGCTCTGGTACCGGCGTCGCGACCACGACGAGGCCCGCGCCCGTGTCACCGAGCGGCTGCTCGAGCAGATCCGCGCCGGACGGGGCGAGCTCCCGCTCCGCGCGGCCTGAGCCTGCCGAGCGCGGGCGCTCAGACCGGCGGCGTCGTCGTCGGCTGCGCTTCGGGGACTTTCCGGTAGGCCAAACCACCGGCGTCGAAGGAGCGCAGGACGTTGCGGATACAGAAAGGGCAGAACCAGGCCACGTCGAAGCGCGGGGCGTGCGCCCGCAGGCTCTGCGATGGCGCCGGCAGGCGCTGCTTGCGGTACACGTCGACCGCGTACCCCCGCAGCACGTGCCGGTTCTCATCGAGCTCGGCCACGAGCTGCGCCTGACACTCGCAGCGGGAGTAGACGGTCGCTTGTTTCACCGGATGTCACCTCGACCGGTCGCGAGCTTCCTTGCCCGCGGCCGGCTCTTTGGTTACCCCGGCCGCTCGCGGCCGGTCAAGATTGTCCTTCCACGGAGCGATCACCTTGGCTATGCTCTGGCGCGCATTCGGCGGGACTAGCTCAGCTGGTAGAGCACAAGCTTCCCAAGCTTGGGGTCACGGGTTCGAATCCCGTGTCCCGCTCCGAGAGAACGGCCGGCGCCAGCGGATGCTGGCAGGCCTTGCGAGGGGGAGGGGGAGCGGCTCGCGGGGGACGGAATGTCAGTTGCCGCTGAACGGCAACCGCCAATGCCTCTGCCCGCTCTGTACTGGCCGTCCCTCAAATAGTCCCTTGACGGAATAGTCCGCGGGTGACATGTTGTCCCATGGTCGAGGTCATCGGCACCGAGGAGTTCGAGGCCTGGTTTCTGGGCCTCGATGACCAAGCTGCCAAGGCTGTCGACCTTGTCGTGGGTCTTCTGGAGGCCCGCGGCGTCCATCTGGGCTTCCCGCACTCGAGCGCCATCAACAACGCCTCGTTCGCGTTGCGTGAGCTTCGTGTTCAGGCGGGCGGGCGCCCAATACGGGTCTTTTACGCCTTCGATCCGGCACGCCAAGCCGTCCTGCTGATCGGCGGCGACAAGACCGGTGACGACCGATTCTACGAAACGATGATCCCGCTCTCGGAGCGGCTGTGGCGCGAATACCTGGAGGCAACCCATGGCTAAGAAGTGGTCAGATATCCGACGTAAGCGCTTCTCGGAAACGGAGCGGGCAGAACAGGACCGCCGCATCGACGCGGAGCTCGTGGAAATGTCGCTGGCCGAGCTCCGCCGCGAACTGGGTGTGACACAGGCGGAAATGGCGAGCGCCATCGAGATCACGCAGAGCCAGCTCAGCAAGATGGAGCGACGTGACGATCATCTGGTATCGACGCTCCGGCGGGCCGTACGCGCGCTGGGTGGCGAGATCGAGGTGACCGCCGTCGTGGGTTCGAAGCGCGTGAAGCTCAGCGTGTAGCCTGAGGGCCAGGATCTCGCGCCGATCCCCCGTGCTCGTGGAACGAGCCGGTCGGCAGTACGGCCGTCAGCTTGTCGAGCGCCACCTAGGCGCCAGCTTCCCAAGCTTGGGGTCACGGGTTCGAATCCCGTGTCCCGCTCCGAGAGAACGGCCGGCGCCAGCGGATGCTGGCAGCCTTGCGAGGGGGAGGGTGAGGGGGAGCGGCCCGAGGGCTCGGCTCGCGGGAGACCGGAAGGCGGGGGCGGGAAGGCGGGGGCGGGAAGGCGGGAACGCCGGCGGCCGAACACGCGCTCTGGTCCGTCGGTGCGCTGAAGGTGGGCTCGGGTGGCAGTCACGTCGCGCTGCGCGCGCGGAGCAAGCAGCGAACAGCGACACTGCAGGCGGCGCGCGCCGAGCGTCCGTCGCGCGGTTGAAACATAGGCGCGCCGGCGCGTCCGTGGAGGGCGCACTTCGACTCACAATCCGGCGTGACAAACGCCGGGTTCGGCTTGTCATTCACTGCGTTTTGCTGTTGGATGCCTTGTGATGGAGCGGCTTCGATTCAAAGGCTCCGCGCCGGGGTTGAACTCATGAACGATATGGATGTTGCGGTGAAGGCAGCTGGTTTCCGCTCGGTCTTGCCCCAAGGGCGGCAGCGCTTTTTGGCGCACATGGTCGAGCATGCGTTCGAAATCGGACGGCGCTCGGCTGGCGATTTCATTCGTCACTTCCCACCGGACGCGATCATGGGCGGGCTCGAGCACCAGGCGGGGCTGCGCGCGCAGATCCTGGTGCTCACCACGGGGCTCAAGCAGAAGATCGCGCTCAAGAAGACGTGGCGCTCCGCTGCGGAAGACCTGCAGATCGCTCTGGACGAGGGCGAGACCGACGCGGACTCGGTGGTGGCGGTCTTCAAGCCCGATGATCGGATTCGCTTCCTCGACGCGAAGAAGATCTGGGCGTTCTTGATCGAGGGGGAGTTCTGGAGCTCGTCACCGAGCAAGCGTGCCGAGCACGAACGCGCCAAGGCGCACGTGGCGTTTGCGTTGCAGCGCGCCCTGGACGACGGCCTGGTCACGCACGCCGACGTCGTCGAAGGCATCAGCGTGACGGAGCTGGCGTCACGGCTGCCGAAGGCGGAGCTTGGCAAGATCATCGAAGGCGCGCTGCAGTCCGGCCGCAAGAACGCCGCCTTCACGGAGGTGGACTTGCTGGGCGCGGCGCCGCCCGAGGTGATCGTCGACTACGTGCCGTTGGCCCACATTTGGAACAAGTTGGTGGTGCCGAAGATCGCCGAAGCGCACGGCTACGCCAGCTCGGAGTCGGACGCGGTGGCGCGGCCGTCCACGCCGCCGGACAACGAGGAGTGGGTGGACGCCCCGGGCGCGGACGAAGAGGTCAAGAGCGGGGAGCTCTTGCTCTCCGAAGAGGATATTCGCATCGACTGAGGTCGCGAGCGCGACGTCGGCGCACGGGTGCTCGGCGTGGCTCGAGCGGCGGGCGAACGCTGGCGTCGCCTTCGCCGCGTCCCCTGCGGCCTTATCCGAGCGGGGGGCGAACGCGTCCCCTGCGGCCTTGTCCGAGCGGGGGGCGAACGCGTCCCCTGCGGCCGCGTCCGAATGAACGCTGAGCGCTGCCTCCCGGCGCAGCCGGGCTGCGGGCTCCCGCCGCTCAGCGGATCGTCACGCGCGTCTTGATGCTGCGCGGGCCGCCGTCGAAGGCGGGCACCTTCGCCTGCCGCAGGCGTGCGGTGATGCAAGCGCCGATGGGCTTGCCCGCGAACGGAGGACCGACGACGGCCGTGGAGCGTCCCGAGGGACTGAAGGTGACGGTCGCCGTCGCCGTGCCGGTCGGATCCGAGCTCTTGCGCGGGCAATAGCTCACCATCCCCGAGGCGCGCGTGACGGC
>JAEZYZ010000437.1 GCA_023418705.1 Pseudomonadota bacterium
CGCAGGCTCCGGCGGGGATGCGGGCGGCGGTGCGGCTGGCGCGGCGGGCAGCGCTGGCGCAGGTGGCAGCGCTGGCGGCGGCAATGGCACGACGGCCAGCGTGACGCTCGAGGGCGATGCGCTCGAGGGCAGCGCGGTGCTCACCCAAGACGGTGACACGGTGAGCATCACCATCACCATCACCGAAGGGTGTCCGGATGGCGACGTGGTTTGGCACATTCACAGCGGCACCAACTGTGACGACGACGTCGGCGCGCCCTTTCCGAACGCGGCGGTCTACATGGACCATCCCATCCCGTGCTCGGACGGCGCCGGCACGGTGACGGTGATGACGGACGCCATCACTCTCGACGACGACGAGGACACGGGCGTGCTCGGCAAGCCGCTGAACATCCACGAGCCCCCCGGCCCGGGCGATCAGATCGGGTGCGGGCTGGTCGAAGGCGGCTGAGCTCACCGGCGTGGATGGGAAAACGCCGCGGCGCTTTTGGCGTCGCGGCGTGCGTCCTTCCCGGCCCAAGATCGTCGAGGCCTTGACAGCGGCTCGCCGCCGCAGCAAGTGGCTCTCCCACCCAAACCACCGAGGGAAAAACCATGCCGATTCGTACGTCAGAAGCCACTTGGGAAGGAAACCTGCCGCAGGGCAAAGGCAAAATGAAGGTGGGGGCCGGTCACTACGAGGGGCCGTTCACGTTCGCCTCTCGCTTCGAGAGCGGCCAGGGCACCAACCCGGAAGAGCTGCTCGCGGCGGCGCACGCCGGCTGTTTCTCGATGGCCTTGTCGAACATCTTGGCCAAGGCCGGCCACACGCCCAAGCGGGTCCACACCAGCGCCAAGGCGCACCTCGAGAAGCAAGAGGCGGGGTTCGCGATCACCAAGGTGAGCCTGGTCACCGAGGGCGAAGTGCCGGGGATCGACGAGAAAACCTTCCGTGAGCACGCCGAGCAAGCGAAGGCGGGCTGCCCCGTGTCGAAGGCCCTCGGCGCGATTCAGATCGAGCTCGAAGCGAAGCTCATCGGTTGATTCGGAGGCTTCACGCCTCGCCATCCCGAGGGCGATCCGGGTCGCCCTCGGAAGGCCATGTGAAATGGTCGACGAGCACGGGCGGCTGCCCGCCGAGCGGGTCCTCCCTGCCGATGCACCAGACGTCGAGCGTTCGCCCGTCGCGGCGCAGGCGCAGGCGCAAGAAGTGCTTGAAGCCGGGGTGGCCGAGCGTCGTGAACGCCTGGGTGTGCTCGAGGCCGAAGGCCGTCAACGCCGTCAGGTAGCTGCCGAAGAGGAGCGCACCGCCGAAGGCGGCGCCCACCAGAATGAGCAGGTCCGACAGCCATCCCAAAGGCAGTGTCCACGGCACGGCGGCGACGGCGACCGCCACGCCGACGGGAAGCACCGCGATGCCGGCGCCAGCGAGCGCCGCCAGCGCCGCGATGGCGACCGCCTCCCCCTTGCGAACACCGCCGATCAGGGCAAGGACGACCGCTGCGGCGAGGGCGGTGACCGCGATGCGCCACGGCTCCTCCAGAAGCCGCACGTGCAGCCGCTGGTAGCGATCGAGCAACGGCAGGAGCAAGAGCAAGACGACGACGTGCGGCAGAAACCCCGCCCGCCCGAGCATCACCCGCCACGGCACCGCCGCGAGCAGCGCTCGGCTTTGCCGTCGATCGGGCCAGGCCTTGGAGCCGCGCTGCGACGGCAAATCGCGCTGCCCCGTCGGGTGTAGGAACGCGCCGCCGCCACCCGCCACGACGTGTTGGCTGAGCCCCTCGCTCCAGCGCTGGTAGTGGTGCAGATCCCCTGACAGGATCAGGTGCGGCTTGGCGCCCAAGCGCAGTCCGATGGCGGACACGGCGCCTCGTCCGCTCGGGCTCTCGAGCCCGAACTGCAGCACCGGGTCCGGGATCATCACGAGCGGCAGGACCTTGCGATGCTGCGCGAGCCAGTCGCGGAAATAGACGCGCTGTCGGAAGTCGATTTGCTTGAGCTGGCGATCGACGGCGATCAGGTGCACGTGCTCGCTCAGCGGCAAAGCAAAGTAGCTGGCGTTTTGCACGGTCGTGTAGCCGTCGAGCACGAGCGCCGGCAGCTTCTTGACCATCCGCCCCAACATCAAGCCCTTGGCCCAGTCCGCCGCGTGCTCGAGCTGACGCCGCTCGACGGCGACGACGCTCGGCCGCATGCTGGCGCCGGACGGCGCGTCGGGCCGGCGCCGGAACATACGTCCGAACCCGTCCAGGCCGTCGTACCAGTCGTGGTTGCCCGGAATGCCAAGCAGCACGCGCGCCTTGCCGTCGTTGCGCTGGGCAAGCACCTGGTTGAACGGCACGACCACACGGTTATTGATCTCTTCCGCGGTCGCGACGGGATACGCCGTGTCGCCCCCGAAGATGAGCAGATCGCCGCGCGGCGCCCGTAGCCAGCGCCCCGGACGCTCCGGATCCGGCAGCTCGTACTCGGCGAACACCATCTCCGCCACCGCCCGGCTCACGTCCGCGTCGTCGCCCGTGTCGGCGAGAAAATCGATCCAGATCTCGTCGTCGAGGGCCTCACTCAGCGACGGCGCTTCCAGGCCGCCCAGCGCACGCGCCACCCGCTCGACCAGCTCGTCCGGCGGGTCCGGGGACATCCAGTCGCGGGAGTCGATGTTCTCCGTGGCGATGGCGCTCGCCACGAAGTGCCGCAGGTGTCCCCAGAACGAGCGGATCCCGAACCAGGCCACCGCGCGCGGCCAGCTCCGCCCCCGCGTGAACCGCACCCGCGGCCGCCCTCCGCCGAGCGGAAGCGGGCGGTACGGCGCCGAGCGACGCTCACCATCGGCCAGGGACACGCCGGGAATACTGCCGGCCCGCGGCGGGCAAAGGGAAGCCCCAAGTTTTCAGCGAACGGAGCCGAACCGATCGGGCTCACCCCGCCGCTGGGAGAACAACCAGGGGAGCAGATCCGGCTCGCCGTAGGCCGTGTCCCAGATGTCGTGGCCCAGCTGAGGGTACTCCGTGTAGCGCGGTGATCCGCCGGCCGTCGTGATGGCCTGGACCATCCGGCGTGCGTTTTCGACCGGTACGACCTCGTCACGCGCGCCGTGGAAGATCCACGCGGGCACCGCCACCAGGCGGGGCGCGGCCCCCGCGTCGCCGCCGCCCGACTGTGGCACCACCGCCGCGAACGCCTCCGGGTAGCGCTCGACCGCGTAGAAGCTCCCGTAGCCGCCCATGGAAATACCCGTGACGTACACTCGATCCGGATCGACGTGCTCGCGCTGGCGGATGCGCTGCACGAGCTCGATGGCGGCCTCCGCCGCCCAACCTCGCCAAACGCTCCCATGGGGGCACTGCGGCGCGAGGAAGCAGTGCGGGTAGCTTGCCTGAACGGTGTCCGAGGTAAAAAGCCCCCCTGGATGCCCGCGCCGGCCGAGATGGACCTCGACGTGGCGGCGGTTGTCGTCGCCCCGCTCCCCCGCCCCGTGCAGGTATAGCACCAAGGGTAGCGGCCCCGTCGCGCGCCGGGCCGGCAGAAACAGCCGATACGGCAGGCATCGGCCCGCGCCGTCGGTGTGCACGCCAGCGGAGAGAGCGTGCTCCTGGCTCATCCCTCTCCGAGCCAAGCCGCGGGATCTGCGAGCCCCGCCCGCAAGGTCTCGGCCAGACGGCTGGCGTGGTAGGCGTCGACGACGCGGTGATCGAACGTGGTCATCAGCGGCAGCATGGGCCGGATCACCACCTGGCCGCCTTCGGCCACGGGTTTGTCGCTGACGCGGCCGATGACGACGCTGGTCGCGAAGCGGGCCACCGGGGCGAGCGGGGCGTAGGCGTGGCCGATCCCGAACGTGCCCACGTTGGTGACCAGCGCGCCTCCGAACGAGTCTCGCGGGACGCCCAGCGGCGACAAATCCAGGTTGAGCTCGTATTGCAGGTAGGTGACCACCCGCAGCCCGGCAGAAATCAACGAGGGCGGCAGCCGCGACGCCCAGCGCTTGGCGCCCCCGAAGACGACCTCGTCGCCAGCGCGGGCCTGACGCGCGCCGGTCTCGATCGCCTGCGCGATCGCGGCCAGGCTCAACCGATCGGCGTTCTCGATCTTGACGCCGCTGAGGTCTGCCGAGGGGGCCCCTCCATCCTCCGGCCGCACGGCGACGAGCACGAACACGTCCACGTCCCGCCGCTGGTAGATGCGACCCATCCGCACGTAGGCGTTGCACTCCGGGTGGGCGCGCAGCGCCAGCGCGATGGCCTTGACGACGACGTGGGTCAACGTGACGCGCGGCCGCCCCAGCGCTTCGCGCGCGCGCAGGTAGGCCAAAAGCGGCGACGCGTCCAGTTCGATGCCGCCGAAGACGGTCGGATCGTCCGGCGGCGACCACAGGTTCGCGGCGGCACGCCGCCACGGCGATTGCCGCTTCACGAAAAATCCAGGAACGTTCTTCGCCACGTCGCTTTCCACAGCCCCCGTCTGCTTGGGCGAGCGAGCTTACGTCCCGCCGTGCGCCACGCAAGGCTCCGGTGCTCGGCCGCGCTGCGGTAGTGCCAGGCTCGTGGTATGGCAGCGGCGCCCATGATTGGCGCGGAGCTCCTGCTGGCCGTCACGGCCGCCCTGATCTCGGCGGGCGGCGCCGAGCTCGCGCTCCACCGGCGCAACTTGGCGCGCATCCCCATCCGCGTCCACGTCAACGGCACCCGCGGCAAGTCGAGCGTGACCCGGCTCATCGCCGCCGCCTTGCGGGAGGCGAAGATCGTCACCTGCGCGAAGACGACGGGCACGCTGGCCAGGATGATCTTGCCCGACGGGCGCGAGCTGCCGATTTTTCGCCCAGCCGGCGCGAACATCATCGAGCAACGCCGCATCGTGGCGGCGGCCGCCGCCAACGGAGCTCGGGCGCTCGTCGTCGAATGCATGGCGCTTCAGCCGGAGCTGCAATCGCTGAGCGAATTCAAGATGGTTCGCGCCACCCACGCGGTCATCACCAACGCACGCCCCGATCACCTCGACGTGATGGGCCCCACGGAAGCCGACGTGGCCTGGGCGCTCGCCGGCATGGTGCCGGTCGGCGGCAAGCTCTACACGGCTGAGCGCCAGCACCTCGGCATCTTCGAGGCGGTCGCTCGCGATCGCGGCAGCGAGATCGTCGCGATCTCGCCGGAGGACACCGAACGGGTGACGAGCGAGGACCTGGCCAGGTTCAGCCACACCGAACACCCGGACAACGTCGCCCTCGCGCTGCGCGTGTGCGCGGACCTCGGCGTCGAGCGCGAGATCGCGCTCTCGGGCATGTGGAAGACCCGACCCGATCCGGGCGCGCTGTTCGCCTACCGGCTCCACTACTTCGGACGCGAGGTGGTGTTTTACAATGCCTTCGCTGCCAATGACCCCGTGTCGACGCGGCAGCTCTGGGAGCTGGCGCTCGCGCGCCATCCTGACCACCAACAGCGCATCGCCGTCTTCAACTGCCGGGCAGACCGCCCCGATCGCAGCCTACAGCTCGGCGGCGAGTTCGGCTCGTGGAGCTCGGCGGACTTCGTGGTGCTGATGGGCACCGGGACGTATCTCTTCGGGCGCGCCGCCGCCGACGCTGGCTTCGATGCGACCCGCTTGATCTTCGTCGAGGGGCTCGGGGTCGAGGAAATTTTCGAGCGCATCCTCAGCCTGATCGATCGATCCGCGGTGATCATCGGCATGGGGAACATCGGCGGCCTGGGGTTGCCCCTGGTTCGCTACTTCAAGAACCGCGCGCCGCCGGAGTCGCTCCCATCATGATCGACGTTTTGGCGCTGTCGGTGGGCATCGGCCTGGCGATCAGCCTGCTGTTCACCGAGCTGTTCGGCATCGCTGCGGGCGGCATGATCGTGCCGGGCTACTTCGCCTTGAGCATCACCCGCCCCATCGATGTCCTGTTGACGGTGCTCGCCGGGTTCGCCACCTTCGCGATCGTCCACACGCTCTCCACTTTCATGATCATCTACGGGCGCCGGCGCACCGTCCTGATGATCCTGGTTGGGTACCTGGTGGGCATGGGGGTGCGCTTTGGCGCCGGAGGCCTGGGCTCGGTCGGGGGCTCGGACTGGCAGGTGATCGGCTTCATCATCCCTGGCTTGATCGCCATCTGGCTCGACCGCCAGGGCATCGTCGAAACCCTCGCGGCCTTGGTCACGGCGTCGGTGGCGGTCCGCTTGCTGCTCGTGGTGCTCGGCGTGGAGCTGCCGGCATGAAACGCGTCTACTGGCGGCCCACCCGGGTGTCCCGCGCGGCGCTCGTCTTGATCGCTTTGGTTGCGTTGGTCGCGCTGCTCGCCGTGGAGAAGCTCCCCGTGCAACGCAAACAGCCGTGGTACAGCGAGAAGATCGCCGCGGCGCGGCTGGCAGAGGAGGCCTTGCGCGTCATCAAGGCCGAGCGCCTGCGGCGCGGGCTTCGCATCGACCCGGCGGTCGATCCTGCGCGGACCGGCCTCTTGGGTCCCCCCTTCTCCCCCGTCACTTCGAACACGGGGTATCTGGCGGCCAAGCGGACCAGCGTCAATCCGAATTTCGCGGCGGTGATCGTTCATCTCCTGAAGGAGGCCGGCGTGCAGCCCGGCGATGCCGTCGCCGTCGGGGTCTCCGGCTCTTTTCCGGCGCTGAACATCGCCACCTACGCGGCCCTGCAGGTCTTGGGCACCAAGCCCCTGGTGATCACGAGCACGGCCGCATCCGAGTGGGGCGCGAACTTCGCGGAGTTCATGTGGCCGGACATGGAGCGGGCGCTGCTGGACAGAGACGTCTTCGAGTTTCGGAGCGCGGCGGCTTCGCGAGGTGGGATCGAAGACCGCGGGCGCGGCATGTCCGAAGAGGGGCGGCGCTTGCTCGACCGGGCGATCGAGCGCAACGCGTTGATCCGCATCGACCCGAGCTCGCTGGCGGACGCCGTCGAGCGCCGCATGGAGCTGTACGACGAGCTGGCGGGGACCCGCCCCATCAAGGCCTATGTCAACGTCGGGGGCGGCACCGCGTCGGTCGGGACACACGTCGGCAAGAAGCTGTTCGAACCCGGCGTGCACGTGGACACCCCCCGCGGCGTGCAGGCGATCGCAGATTCGGTCATGCTACGCTTTCTGGAACGGGACGTCCCGGTCGTTCACTTGAGCGGCGTCAGCCGCCTGGCGCGCGAGCATGGCCTCCCGCTCGAGCCAGCGACGATGCCGCGCGTCGGCGTGGGCACCGTTTACATGCGCGCTGAATACAACCGCTGGCTGGCGGGGGGCGGCCTGTTGGCGATCTTCGGTGCCATGCTCGCGTTCATCCGCATGGATGTCGGCCAGCGGCTGCTGCGGCGCCGCGAGCGCCCCGGCGGACGTCAGCCGGAGCAGATGATCTGAGCGTCCGAAGCGACAGACGGCGCGCAGCGCAAACCGCTTTCGCCACGCCGTGCGCAGGGGGCTACTCTTTCTCTTCTTCGAGCTCGATGCTGTCGAGCATTTGGAAGACGTCGCGCTTGGCGGCGGCCACGGTCTTCGCTGGCCCCGTCAGCTTGAAGAAGTAGTTGCCGCGCGGCGTCTCGACGATGGCGCCCAGCAATGCGTAGCCCTCCTTGGGTTCCGTGGGCTGCCCTGGCATACCGCTTTTGTAGGTCCCCTTGGCGATCTGGATCACGTGCTGCTTGAACTTGCCGGAGCTTCTGATCGAACGTTCCGGCTCTACCTTCTCGCCCAGCTCGAACTGACCGACCCAGCGCTGCATGTTGGCCTCGACGTCGCCGCCCTGCCCTTGTCCGAAGTAAAACACGGCAAGCTCCCCGCTCTCCGTATCGCCCTCCGCCGCCGGGATACGGTAGGTCGCCTGTCGCATTGGATTGCGCCGCGACAGCTTCTCCCACCGGCTCGGCTCATGCCACTGGATACCGGCCTTGTCGGGAGCCGGCGCCAGCGTCCGCGGCGGAGCTTTTGCCGCCGGCTCGGGTTGTTCCGTTCGAGGCGGAGGCTCGGCCGCCGCCGGCTCCTGCGCCGGTTCGGGCTCGGGTGCCTTGTCGCAACCGCAGACGATGGCGAACACGAGAGCGAGGGACAAGCACGGGCGCGGCATCGGTTGCTCCATTCGGCGGCATCTTGGCCCATCCGAGGCGAGCCCGGCAAGCGAGGCGGCCATCGAACGTCGAGCCGCCCGGAATCGCTTGCCAAACCAGCGCCGGCGCGGGAATGTTCGACCGCTCCGCCTGTTGCCTTCCGAGCCGTTGTCCACGCCGAGTCGACGAGGCTTGCGCGGCGGACCGGCTGCTGGGTCCTCGAATGATGAGAATCGCAAGTGTGAGATGGAGTGTGCTGACGTTGGCCCTGGCGCTCTCGGCCGGGGCGGCAGACGCGCCGCCAAGTGATGCTTCGGCGGCTGACACCAAAGCCGCAGCGGAGCTCCCGAAGCTCGCCGTCGAACAATACGAGCTCGACAATGGGCTCACGGTCATTTTGAACCGCGACCCGCGTCTGCCCGTGGTCGCCGTCGAGGTGCGCTACCTGGTCGGCTCCGGCCACGAGCGCGAAGGGCGCAGCGGCTTCGCGCACCTGTTCGAGCACCTGATGTTCCAGGGCTCGAAGCACCACGACAAGGAGTACTTCGGTCCCTTCGAGCCGATCGGCGGCTCCGTGAACGGCACCACCAATCAGGATCGCACCAACTACTACGAGCGCGTCCCCAGGAACTACTTGGAGCTCGCCTTGTGGATGGAGTCCGATCGAATGCAGCACCTGCTGCCGGCGCTCGATCAGAGCAAGCTCGACAATCAGCGTGACGTCGTCAAAAACGAACGCCGCCAGCGGTACGAGAACGAACCCTATGGCATGTCGTGGATCTACTTGAGTGAGGCGCTGTTCCCCAAAGGACACCCGTACCACAACAGCGTGATCGGCTCGCACGAGGATCTGTCGGCGGCCACGCTCGACGACGTCCGCGCATTTTTCAACGAGTACTACGCGCCCGCCAACGCGGTGCTCACGATTTCGGGGGATTTCGACGAGGCGCAGACCAAGGCTCTCATCGAGACCTACTTCGGTGCGATCCCGGCGGGCAAGCGCGCCAGCGCACCCGCCGCACCCAAGGTCGAGCGGGGAGCGCCCGTGCACGTGACCAAGACCGACAACGTCAAGCTGCCCCGCGTCTACCTCGCCTGGAACACCCCGGCCCTGTACGCAGAAGGTGACGCCGAGCTCGACTTGTTGAGCTCGATTTTGACGGATGGCAAGACCAGCCGTCTGTACGAGCCGCTGGTCTACGACAAGAAGGTCGCCAAGACCGTCAATGCCTATCAGGTCTCGCTCGGGCTCGGCAGCTTCTTCGTCGTGGACGCGACCGCCGCCCCGGGGGTGAGCGTGGAGACGCTCTCGAAAGAGCTCGATCGGGTCTTGAAAGCAGCGCTCGCGACGCCTCCTACCGCCGACGAGCTCGAGCGCGCCTTGAACAAGTACAAGAAGTCTTACTACTCACGCCTCCAGGGCGTTCTGGAGCGGGCTCAGCTGCTCAGCGTCTACTATCAATTCACCGGCCGGGCCGACTACCTCGCACAGGATCTCGGCCGCTATTTGCGGGCGACCCCCACGAAGGTGCAGCAAGCGGGCACCCGCTTTTTGGGCGCGAACCGGGTCCGACTCGACATCGTGCCGGGAGACAAGGTCGCTCAGGGAGGTGCCCGATGACGCGTGGACGTTTCTCGAAGCTCGCCTGGAGCTCGCTGTCGATCTTGGCGGCGTTGGGGTGCGGCGGTCGGCCGACCCCGGTCAGCACCGTCGCCTCGCCGCCACCGGCGCCGGCGCCCCCCGCACAGGCGGCGCCCGACGAAGGCCCGGACCGCACGCGCTTGCCAGCACCGGCGGAGATCGCCGACTTCAGCCCGCCGGTGCCGGAACGCTGGCAGCTCGCCAACGGCATGGCCGTCTACCAGGTGGCGCAGGATTCGCCGCTCGCCAGCTTGCTGCTCGTGCTGCCGCGCGGTGCTGCCACCGATCCGAAGGCAAAGGCGGGCCTCAGCGCGCTGACGATCGATCTCCTCGACGAGGGCGCGGGCGGCAAGACGGCCCTCGAGCTCAGCGACGCCCTGCAACGCCTCGCTACCGACTTCCGCGCCGGGGTGGACGTCGACTACGCGCTGATCGGCATGGATCTGCTGGCGGAGAACTTCGAGGCCTCTGCCGAGCTCTTGGCCGACATCGTCCGCCGGCCGCAGCTGTCCGCGGCGGAGTTCACTCGCCGCAAGACGCAGCGCATCTCGGAAGCGCTCGCGAGTGAGTCGAGCCCCTCGCACGCGCGCGAGGTCTTGCTTCAGCAGGCGCTGTTCGGCGACGGCTACGCGGGGCGACTGGCTTTCGGCACGCGGTCGACGCTCGAAAAGATCACCTTCGGCGACGTGAAGCGCCACTACTCGGCGATCGTCGCGCCCGAGGGGGCTTCGCTCGTGCTGGTCGGCAGGATCGATCGGGCCGATGCCGAGCGCGTGCTGGGCAAAGCGTTCGGCGACTGGCGCGGAAAAGCCACGGCGGAGCCGGCTGCCGTCGAGACCGGCCGCCCGGAGCCCGGTCTCCATCTCGTCGATTTCTCCGGTGCGACGCAGTCGTCCATCGCGGTCGCGCGACGCGCTGCGCCGGAGAACAGCCCCGAGTACTTCCCAGGCTTGATTTTCAGCCGTGCGTTCGGTGAAGCCTTCACCAGCCGCTTGAACCTCAACCTGCGCGAGGACAAGGGCTACACCTACGGTGCGCGCGGCGGCTTCCGGCGCTATCGAAATTCCGGCTCGTTTCAGCTCGCCGCGAACGTGAAGTCCGAGGTGACGCGACAGAGCATCGACGAGATGCTCAAGGAGCTCAAAGACCTCTGCTCATCGCGTCCATTGACGGCGGAGGAGCACCGCGAGGCGATGAATGGCCTGTTGTTGGGGTATCCGGCGCGCTTCGAGCGCCTCGACGGCGTCGCCGCGCAATACGCGACCCTGCCGATCTACGATCGCGCGCTCGACTGGTTTTCCCGCTGGCCGGATCAGCTGGGTGCACAGTCGCTCGATGCGGCCAATGAGCTTGCGCGGAGCTACTGCAACACCGGCGACTACGTGGTCGTGGTCGCCGGCGATCTGAAGCAAGTAGAGCCGACCCTCGCGGGACTGAAGCTGCCTATCTCGGTGTACGACGCACAGGGCAACCCGGTGCCTCGTTGAGTCGCATGTAGGCGTCGGTCACCCCGAGAACCGCGCTCGATCGACGTTATTGCGCTCGTTCACGTCGTCCCCATATTGACCCCCACGGCGTGGCCCTGCCGCCCTGAGTGGCCGCAGGGCACGGGTCAAACCATGCGACCAGCAGGCGGGAGCAGCTTGAACGGCCCGATCGGCATCGCGGCTTTTCTTCGTTCACACAAAAGCGCAATCCTGAGTGATTGGGCGACGCGGCACCCTCGGTCTGCGTCGCCTGCCACCGAGTCGGGGGACGCCGAACGCGCGCTCGGCGCCATCCTCGATCGCATCGCCGAAGCGATCGAAGACATCTCTGCCATCCGAGTGCTGGGTGAAGGAGACGCGACGCGACATGCCTTCGAACGGTTCAAGCAAGGCTACACCCTAAGCGACGTCGTTCGCGAGCTCACGACGCTGCGTGACAGCGTGACCGACTTGTGGTTGCGCCAGCGCTCCCCGGTGGATGCTTGCGAGCTCGCCGGCTTTCACCGCGCCATCGACGAAGCCATCATCGACACCATCGAACAGTATCAGCGCACCGAAGGCCGCATCGAACAAGCTTTGGATCGCGTCTCGACGTTGGCGCTCAAGGCGGACGACCTCGACAGCTTCTTGCAGAAGCTCTTCGATTCGCTGCGCGAGCTCGCGCCTTCGGTCGATACGGCGGCCGTGCTGCTGAAAGAGGGTGAAAAACTCGTGCTCAAGGCGGCCATCGGGTTCGACGAGGGCGTCCCGAGCACCGGAAGCGTCGACCTGGGGGCGGGGTTCGTGGGAAAGATCGCGGCGGATCGGCGCCCGCACGCCGTGTCGGCCGACGGCGCGCCCCCCGAAATGGCGAACGCCGGTCTCATGTGGAAGGGCGTGCGCGCGCTCTACGGTGTGCCGCTGTTCGACGATGAGCGGCTGATCGGTGTCGCGCACATGGGCTCGCTCAAGGCACCGGAGTTCTCCGAGGCAGACAAGCTCTTGTTCGCGAGCATCGCCGGACGCGCCGCGAGCACCATCATTCAGCGCCAGACGCGCGAGGCGGCGCGCCTGCGGGAGGAGCGTCAAGCCGCCATCGCTGCCTTGGGGCTCGACGCGCTGAGCGCTTCGGACCTCGACGTCGTCTACGAGCGGGCCGTGCAGACCGTCACCGCCAAGGTGGGCGCCGGGGCTGCGCTGGTGCTGGAGGCAGATGGATCCGACATCGCGGTTCGCTGCGCGGCAGGCGAGGGCACCTCCAGCGAGCTCAGCGTGCTGATCGACGATCCAGCCGTGAGCGGTGCGCTGGCGCTGAACCAGGTGGTCCTGCTGACGAGCGAGGACGAAGGGCTCGACCGATCACTGCTCGCCAAGCACTTCACCGCCGGAGCGAGCCTCGCCTTGCCAATCCCGGCGCCCACGCCAAACGATCAGCCGCAGAGCGCCATCGTCGCCTTGTGCAGAGGGAGACGGAGCTTCAGTCAAGACGACGTCAACTTCGTGCAGTCGATCGCGAACGTCGTCGCCAGCGCGGTCGTGCAACGCAGGATCGTCGACCAGCTCCGCGCCACCGGCGAGTGGCTTCGCCTGCTCGTCGACAACTACCCTTCTCCGGTCTACGCCAAGGATCTGGAGGGCCACTACGTCTTCGCGAACAGCGCGTACCTGCAGCTCATCGGCTATTCGATGCAAGAGCTGTACGGCTTGACCGATCGCGATCTCGGGCTCAGCCAGGAGGCCGCCCTGGAGATCGATCCGCGTTCGCTGGACGCCCAGATCCCGATCGAGCACGAAGAAACGCTCACGTTCGGCGAACGCCGGCACACCTTCCTCTCCGTCAAGTTCCCCCTGCGCGACGCCGACGGCAACACCTACGCCCTCTGCACGATCGCGACCGACATCACCGACCGCAAGCGCATCGAGCGCGACCGGGAGCGTCTGCTGCAGCAGCTCGAATCCGCGGTGAAGACCCGCGACCACGTGCTGGCGGTGGTCTCCCACGACCTCAAGAACTCACTGGGTATCGTGAAGCTCGGGAGCACCCTGCTCGAGGAAATGGGCGTGACCCACGCCGGCGATCCGCAGGTCGCGGCCACCGTCGACAAGATCGATCGGGCCGCCAACCAGATGGACCGCTTGATCCGCGACCTGCTCGACGTGACGAGCCTCCAGGAGGGACGCCTGTCGGTTCAGGCGGGCGTGTGCCGCACCAACGACCTCTTGGAGGACGCGCTCGAGCTCCACCGCGATCTGGCCAGGAACAAGGCCATCGAGATCGGCGCGCGACACATGGCAGAGAATCTGCAGGTGTGCTGTGACCGGGAGCGGGTGCTGCAGGTCTTCTCGAACCTGATCGGCAACGCCCTGAAATTCTGCCGCCCGGGCGACAACATCGAGCTTCGAGCGCTGCGGACCGGAGAGCAGGTGTGCTTCGGCGTGCGGGATAGCGGGCCCGGCATCAGCGTCGAAGACCGAGCACACATTTTCGACCCGTACTGGTCGGGAGCCCGCCAGCTTGGCAAGGGCAGCGGGCTCGGCCTTTGGATCGCCAAGGGGATCATCGAAGCGCACGGCGGCAGCATCTGGCTCGAACCCGATTGCGCCAGGGGCACGCTCTTTTCGTTCACCCTGCCGCTCAAGCAGTGACACGACGAACCCGGCGTCTGCTCCCGCGACCGCCGCTTGCGTTGGCTACGGGAGTCCGCCCAGGCTCTCGACGTCCGCCTCGTAGATGTTCAGCGGGCCATCGCGGTCCGAGGAGAAGTACAGGCGCGCACCGTCGGGACTGAGCCACGGGTCCCGCTCGTCGTGCTCGGTGTTGAGGGCCGTCAGCGGGACCCCCGCGGAGAACGTCGCGGTCGTGCTGGCGCGCCGGGCGACGTACAGGTCGTCGTTGCCATCGGTGATGGCGTTGAAGACGATGACGAGCCCGTCGGCGCTCAGGAACGCGTCGACCACGGAATCGGCCTCGGGCGCGAGCTCGGACAGCAGCACGGCGGGTCCGAAGGCGCCGTCGAGCCGATCGCGCGCCGCCAGATACGTGCGGTACCGTTCGCCATCTCGACGCGATGCCAGCGGCATGACGAGCCCGCCCTGCCCGGGCGGACGCGGGATGTCGTCGGCGTCGGAGTTGAGATCCGCCGCGTTGATCGGCTCCGACCAGGGCAACCCGCGCGCGGCGCGCGTCGAGACCCAAATGTCCACCCCGCCGGTACCGCCGTCGCGCCTCGAGGCGAACCAGAGCGTCGTCCCTCCGGCATCAATGGCCGAGCTCGATTCGAAGCCGTCGCTGTTGATGATCGAGATGGGCTCGGGTGTCCCGAACGGTTCGGAGACGGAGCCGCGGGTGGCAAACCAAATGTCCTCATCGCCCGTGCCCCCGGAGCGCTTCGAGGTGAAGTAGATCTCCAAGAGGTCACCGGTGAGCGTGGGGTTGTCGCTCTGATCGACGGACGAGAGCTCGGGGACTCGGCGCACGACGGCGGTGCCGGGGGACGTGGTGCGGCCGTCACCGAGCGTCACCAGGGTGCCGTCGCCGCACCCCGCACAGAGAACGACCAGCGCCAACCGTGCGGCGCCTCGAGCGCTTTCACCGATCGGCGTCACGGAGACGAGGCGGCGCCGCGCTGGGGCTTGGCCAGCGTCTCGACCCGTTCGAGGTGCGGGCTGTCCGGGTGCTGTTGAGCGAAGCGGCGCGCCAGGGCGGACGCGCGCCGTTTCTCACCCGTCTGCGAGAGGGCCTCCACCCGCAGCACGGCGGCCTCCTGTTTGAGGGCCCCGCTCGGGAACCGACGCCGGTAGTCGTTCAACACGGTCAGCGCCGGCGGCGCGTTGCCCGCCTGTAGCAGCGACCGCGCTCGGTCGAGCAGGACCAGCTCCTCGCGGATCTGGCTTGGCGAGGCGACCGCTTCCTCTTTCTCCGCGCGCGGACGCTGGGCCTTGCGC
>JAEZYZ010000072.1 GCA_023418705.1 Pseudomonadota bacterium
GGCGCGACGGGCGGCACCGCCGGCTCCGGCGGCAACGACAACACCGGTGGCGCGGGCGCGACCGGTGGCAGCGCCGGCGCCGGTGGCGCGGGCGCGACGGGCGGCACCATCGGATCCGGCGGTGGCACGGTCGACGGCGGCATCGCCCCGCCCTATGGCATCCCGCCCGACGACGGCGGCGTCACCCCGCTGTACGGCGCGCCTCCGTGAAGCTCGCGCTGGCGGGCAATCCCGCGCTCTTCAGGCGCGCGCGTCCGTCGCTCGCCGTCCTCGCCCTCGATCGGTGTCGTGACCGAGCGACCGGCGTGGCACGTACGAACGCTGCCCGTCGCTCTCGTGGTAGAGCTCCCGAAGCGCGGCGAGCGACCTGACCCCGGAGTTGCGAGCGATCAGCGCGTGCGCGCGGCAGAGCACGAGCACCCGCTGGCCGAAACGCACCTCGACGAAGGCTCGATTCGCGGGCCGTTTCGCGGAGGACCGAAAGTTCTGGCAAACTTCACATCGTTCCTGCATGGCCCGTGAGCTTGCGGCAGCTCGCGCCAAACGGGCAAATACGTGTCTCCGTTCAGATGCGCCGCTTTGGCCCGCAGACGGCCCCCCCCCGGGTTCGCGCAGGTCGCATCGACGGTTTGGCGGTCACTGGGGACTCCCCGCGCGACCGAGTGGAGGCGGCTTCACACTTCACACTTCAACTGACGGAACGGGATGGATCCACGGGTCGTCCTCGGTGGCCAGCGAGCCCGTCGGTTCCAGGGATGCTCGCGTACCCAGTCGGGAAACCAGGCGGGCCAAAGGGCCCGTCAAATGAACTTCGGCGGGCCTTGGCACGACTCCAACACAACGATATTGCGACGCAATCTGCTCTTGGATCCGCGGGCCCAGCAGAATCTCGTCGAGATCTGCGACGACCTGCAGCTCGGACGCGACCTTCACGGCGTTGCCGACGGTCACCTGTTCAAGATTGCCGATCGCGAGGGAGCCGATGCTTCCTCCCACGAGCTGACCCGTCTCGAGCCCGATCGCTGCAGAAAGCGTAGGCTCCCCATTCAGGCATCGTCGTAGCCGCTCTTGGAGGGCCAGCGCCGCTTCGACGGCCCGAACACAGTGTCCTTCGCCACGGAACAGCGCCATTCCGGCTTGACCCAGTACGCGCTGAAGCACGCCAGCCTGACAACCGATCTCCCGAGCCGCCGCCGCGTAACATGCGCTGAAGTGATCCAAGGACATGGCCTCCAGCCGCGAGTTTTGACGCTGGTCCGCGCTACCGAATCCCAAAAACATGACCGTGCCATCGAACTGCTCTTGGATGGTTTCATCGGTGACGCGAATCGCGCTGATCATCTGGTCAACCCCCGGCCCGAGTACGACTCTCAGGATGTCGTTCTCCTCAGAATACCGCATCGTCCTGCGCAAAACAGCGACGTGGTCTGCGCACTTGCAGATCGTACGTCGCAGCTCTTCTTCTTGAATCGGCTTGCAGAGGAAATCGAACGCGCCGTGATTCATCGCCGCACGGACATTCTTCATGTCATCGTACGCAGACACGACGACCACCCGGACGAATGGATTCACATCCGGCACGCGCTGAAGGAAGGTGAGCCCATCCATGCCGGGCATATTGAGATCGGTGAAGACGACGTCGAGGTCCGGCCTTCGGCGAAGCACGTCGAGGCCGTCTGCGCCGTTGGGCGAGAAGCAAAGTTCGTACTCGCGCCGCTCGATCTCCGCGTTGAACATATCCTCCAACAGAAGGTGTGTATCCGGTTCGTCGTCGATGAAAAGCAGCCTCGCGGGGGGTCTCTCGAAACAGTTCACGATGCGCGAGAACTCCGAAGCAAACTCGGCGGCGGTTTGAAACCGCTTGTCCGTACGCTGATCAAAAGCCCGCAGAAAGAATGCGTCGAGCTCGAGTCCGGCTTCGGGACGAACGGCGGAGGGCTTGAGATGCGCTCCGGAAAGCACCTGTTGGCGTAGCTGTCGTGCGTCCTCTGCCTCGAACGGTTGGCGGCCCGTCATGACTTCGTAGGCGATGACCCCGAGCGCCCACAGATCCGTTCGAACGCTGGGCTCTTTGCCGTGGAACTGTTCCGGGCTCATGTAGCGCGGCGTGCCGGCGAAGGGCTGTCCGTAGACCGCGCTCCACGCGCTATGATTTCTTACCAGCGCCGCTACCCCGAAATCGACCAGCTTGATCGCCTCTCTTCCCCGCTCCGGCGTAATGATGATGTTCGCCGGCTTCAAATCTCGGTGTACGATCCCGGCTTCGTGCACGACCGTCAGCGCGCGACAAACATCTGTGATGATGTCGGCGGCGAGCTCCAGCGGAAGGGGTCGCCGCCCGTGCTTCTGGAGTCTAACCTCGAGGGTCTCACCGCGTAGATGCTCCATGACGATGAAGGGCTCGCCCTGATCGACACCGGCGTCGTAGATCCGCACCACGTTCGGGATCTGCAGCTGTGCAGCCGTCTTCGCCTCATGTTCGAACGATGCGTAGGCGACCGGGTTCTCCAAGAGCTCACGGTGGAGCAGCTTTACGGCTACGGGGCGGTCCAGGTGCCGGTCGACCGCGACCCACACGGACCCCGTCGCGCCCCGGCCGATCTCTTCCACCAGCTCGAAGCGCTCCGCAACCACCCTCATGTTGGCTTCCTTGCGAGATCCAATACCACTCCCTCGACCGCGCGGTCAATCATGGGCGGCCGTAATGAGCTGAAATGGTGGACGGCAGCTCGGAGAGGCTAGCATCGCGCCCGGGAATCAGCGCATGGTGATACCTTCAGAGGGCCCGCGACCATCGATACCCCCGGCGAATCCGTGCCGCGACCGCGCGGCCCTGGTCGTGCTCGGCACAGGCATTCAATGGGCCGGGCAGACCACGCTCGCCGCGCGCCGTTCGCTCGAGGCAGCCGATAGCGTGCTGTTCGCGGTGGCCGACCCCTGGGCGGCAGGCTGGCTGCTGTCGGTGTGCCCCCAGGCGAAGTCCCTCCCGTATCCGCGGAATGGTCGGCCTCGAAAGCTGATTTATGCAGCAATGGTCGAAAGGATCCTCAGCGAGCTGGAGGCGGGGCAGCGGGTGTGCGCGGCGTTCTACGGAAGCCCGACGCTGCTCACCGAGCCTGCTCACCAGGCTGTCGCTGCCGCCCGTGCAGCCGGGTTCTTTGCGCAAATGCTCCCGGGCGTCTCTGCGTTCGACTGCCTGTGCGCCGATCTCAACATCGACGGGGCCAAGGGGGGGTGCCAGTTGTACGAGGCGAGCGACCTGTTGCTTCGCCCGCGAAAGCTGGATCCGCACGCGCATCTCGTCTTGTTTCAGGTCGCCATGATCGGGAACCGCGGCGCCTTCGATCGCAACGTCGACCGCATACAAAAGACTCTGATGCTCTTAACGGAGCGCCTGCTCTCCGTTTATCCTCGCGAGCACCCGATCGTCGTGTACGAAGCCGCTGCTCATCCGCTGCAGGAGCCGCGCGTGGAGACCATTCTTCTGCGGAACCTCCCGGCCGCTGAGATCCGGGAGCTCTCGACCCTGTATGTGCCGCCGGCGAGCGCCCCACCGGTCGATGAGCACGTGGACCGCCGCCTCGCCGCCTTACTTAGAAGTAGCAACCCGCGCCGAAACGCGGACATTCTGGGAGAGTAGACATGGCTAAGTTCGAACGTTTGAGAGCGGCTGATGTCGCAGTACAAGAGGCGAGGACAGCGGAAGAGCAGGTCAAAGCGCTGGTAGCGCGCGGCGCGCTGCAGTCGGATCTCGGGCTTGCGACGGCGGGACTCGAGGATCTGTTGAGAGCGTACGTGCATCACAAGAGTCAAACGAAAGAGCCCGACCCGCGCCTAGGTCAGCAGAAACTGTCCGACCTGCTTCCCGTTTACGAGAAGAAATCGCCGCAGGGCCCTGCATGGCTCGTGGCGCAGCTGGGAGAGGCGTTCCGCATCTATGCGCGCGACGTCTCTTTGAGCAAAACGGACCCGTCTGAGGTAAATCGTTTCTCCAAACACGCACTCGATTGCTTCAATAACGCGATCGCGGAACACCGCGCCGGCGACGGCCTCGCCTGGATGGAAGCACATTGCGCTGCTGTGTACACGATGCGCTACTGGATGAGCCTCGTCAAAAACGGGCGCGGTGACGGAGACTTGTTCGATAGCGCGGAGAAGGGGTTCGAGGCGGCAATCTCCGCTTCCCCCAACGGCTACGTTTGGGCGACTCGGTTTCTGGCGTTTCTGTACGCCCTGCGTGGCGCTTCACTGGAGCCGCAGGGACATGCTGACTACGTCAAACAGGCGAGGGAGCGGCTCAGTCAGGTTGAAACCCAGGACAAGTACGACCAATCCTCGCTAAACCGCAGCATCGCGATGCTTTATTCGTATGATACGTTCCTGCCGAATCTTGCGCACGACAGCCGGGAGGCGTCGGCCGACGAGTCTATCAGTCGTGCCTTGCAAGCGGTGGAGCAAGATCCGGAGGACTTCATGGCGTCCTACTTCGGCGCTGCGAGTCTGTGGTGGTTGGCGCGTCATGGCAAAAGCAACGCAGCGTACCGCGATAGGCTCGAAGCTACCCTGGAAGGCGCACAGATCCGCTCCATCAACGCGCTCAGTCAGGCCGCGACCACCTTGGCAGGGATCGCCGTCATGCGCAACGATAAAGAACTAGCTGGCGTTGCGATGAAGCTTTTCGAGACGATCCCGCCTGATCTAGAAACCCGAGCGATGATGAGTCTGGACCCCGTCTTCCGATCCGAGGACCCGGATGTGCGTGAACGGATTCGCGAGTTCGGCCTGGAGAAGCAGCTGCAGTCCTTCTGCGACAAGTTCTCGATCAAGCGCCAAAAACCGGCGAAGGAGAAGTCATGAAACCCGATCTGCACCTTTACACCGATCTCGCCGTCGACCCCTTCGTGAGGCGAGAGTTCTTGACGGCCAATACAGGCATCCAAGGGACGCTTCCCAGCGAGAACGTGGAAGCTGTCGTAGCTGAGGCAGAATTTGCCGCTTGCACGACCTGCTGTGATCCTGGCCCGGACGACGAGCAGAGCCCACCGCTACCGTAACGAACCAGCGACACAGCAAACGCGGGCCATGATGTTCGACGCCTTTGGCTACTCGGTTCAAGAGCTTCTGCATCATGGCCCGCGCAGCGCATTTTACCGCGCGGTGAGTCCGTCAGACCACGCCGGCGTGCTCATCAAAATTCCGAATGAGGGCGCACCACGGCTCGCAACAATCCGGGCACTGCACAGAGAATGGGACCTGCTGCAGCTCTTGACCACCGCATCTGGAGTTGCGCGGGCCCTAGAGCTGAGGCGAGACGACGATCGATACGGTCTCGTCCTTGCCGACGTCGGCGGGGTGCCGCTGCATCAATTCAAGCGCCAAGCGCGTCCGGTCGACCTACTGCAGGTGGTGCTCGGCCTTTGCGCGGCCCTGGACCAAGTTCATCGCCGCGATGTCGTGCACAGGTGCATTCATCCAGCTCACGTTCTGGTGCAGCCCAGCACGTTGGAGGTAAGCCTCGTGGAGTTCGGGTGTGCGACGTCCCTCGGACGACAGTCACCGGCGCCGGACAACTTGAGTGGCTTCGAAGGCACTTTGCCCTACGTCTCTCCAGAGCAGACCGGCCGAATGAATCGGAAGCTCGACTACCGGAGCGACTACTACTCCTTGGGCGTGCTGCTGTTCGAGCTGTTCACGGAGTCCCTGCCTTTCCCTTTCACGAACCCGCTGGAGCTGGTGCACGCGCACATCGCGCGGGCACCACCGTACCCCGGTGGACTCAATCCGCACTTGCCGGAGGCGCTTTCTCTAATCATCTTGAAGCTGCTCGCGAAGGACGCAGACAACCGCTATCAGTCCATGCGAGCGCTGCAGCACGATCTCGAGCAATGCCGCACGCACATGGCGGCCGGCGAGGTCGAGTTCGCATTCGCGCTGGCGGCGGATGATCGCCCGGAGCGGTTCACGTTGCCGCAGCGGCTCTATGGCCGAGACTCGCAGGTGCTCGCTCTGTCGCGAGCTTTCGAGCAGTCTCGCCAAGGTCAGCCGAGCTTGCTCGTGGTTTCCGGATCGCGGGGGATGGGGAAGTCAGCCCTGGTCCGGGAGGTCGCACGGCCGGTCGCCGAGCGGCGGGGCTGCTTCGCCATGCTGTCGTTCAACCAGGAGCGGGCTTCCGCACCGTATCATTCATTGTCCAAAGCGCTCGAGGCGCTCGTTCATCAGCTGTTCATGGGCAGCGCCGAAGCGATGAGGGCGCTTCGCACTCATCTTGGCGCCATCAGTGACGCACACGCCGAGGTGTTGGTCGAGCTTTGCCGACCTCTTCGGTCGCTTCTTGGGGAGCGGCGAGCGGCGACAGCCCTTCCACCCTCCGAGACCCGCGCTCGTCTGCACCAAGCGCTTGCTGCGCTCTTGGGACGGATCGCCAGCGCAGGGCGGTCGGTGTGTCTGGCGTTCGATGACCTGCATGACGCGTCACCAGAACTGCTGCAGTTGTTCGAGGATCTTGCGCTAGCAATTCGAGCAGCTCCTGTTCTTCTCATCGCGACCTATCGAGAGGACGCAAACGATCCAAACGAAACAAGCGACGCAACCCAGGCATGCGCCGCTGGCGCGGCCGGCGAGTGGCGGCTCGCGCTCGGTCGGATCGCGGACCAGGGCGTCGCCGTTAGGCAACTTCGCCTCGCCCCGCTGCAGGTCTCGGATGTCGAGGACATGATCCAGGACTCGTTCTCGTTGCCGAACGAAAGCGCACGCGCGATAGCCGACCTGGTCTGCGTCAGGACGGCGCGGAACCCCTACTTCGTTCGGGCCTTCCTGGAGTCGCTCGTGGAGGACGCCGTCGTGGAACGGCGACCCAACGGCTTCAGCTTCGACATCGAGCGAATTCGCCAGCGAGCTGCGACGGACAACCTGGGCGATCTGCTTGGCAAGCGCATCCTGAAGCTATCCGGGCGAACCCGACGCGCCCTGAGCATGGCGGCCTGCCTGGGAGGGCGCTTCGAGCTCCGAACCTTTCATCTCGTCGCGGACGCAGAGACCGCCGGGGAGCTTTGGCCGGCGCTCGAGGCGGAGCTCCTGCTGACCACCACCGCGCTGCAGTCAGCGGCCGAGCTTCGACGACCAGATTCGAACGGCGAGCTGCTGTTCGCCCATGAACGGGTGCGCGAGGCGATCCTTGGCGAAGTGAGCATCGAACGCCAGCAGGAGCTTCGTCTGGGAATCGCACGCCGCCTGTTGAGTTCGGACCTGGAGGACCCATCTTATCTCTTCGCGATCTGCAGACACTCAAACTTTGCATTGCCCCTTTTGAAAACCGAGAAAGAGCGGCACCAGCTCGCCGCTCTGAATCTACGAGCGGGTCGCAGCGCCCTTTCTCAGGGGGCAGGGACCGAAGCCTTGGCGCTGGCGAAGTCCGGCCTCCTGGCGCTGGGGAGTGACTCTTGGGAGAACAGCTATGACTTGACGCTCGAGCTGCACTACCTCGCGGCGGAGTGTGCCTTCGATTGGGCTGACCACGACACCCTGATCGAAACGGTCGCCAAGGTGGTAAGGTGCGCGCGCACGCCCGTCGACGCCGTTCGTGCGCGGAAGCTCGAGGGCCGCTTGTATCAGTCTCAAGGTAAGGGCGAGGCGATCGCGATCTACGTAGCGGCCCTGAACGACCTGGGCATTCCACTGGCGCGAGAACCGGCCGAAAGCGAAATAGAGGCCGAGCTGCGCGAGACCGTTGCAGCGCTTGGCGACCGGACCCCGGGGGATCTCATCGTCTTGCCGCCCTGCCATGCGCCTCAGACGACGCTGGCAATGGAGCTCCTCAGCAAGCTGATCTTGTTTACCTACTCGGCAAATCACCCATTGTTCCCGGTCGCCGTCTGTCGACTCGTGCGTCTCTCGTTGCTTCACGGGAACACGGCCGAGTCTGCGAACGGTTATACCTTTTACGGGCTCTTGCGGTGTCGAGACCGAGATTTGGACGGTGCCTTTCGCTTCGGGCAAGCCGCCCTGGAAATCGCACACCGGTTCGGCGACCCAGGCACACTCTCTCAGAGCTACTTGTTCGTCAACTATCAGCTGATGCACTGGAAGCTGCCCCTTTCGGCGTTGCAGCAGCCCTTGCGCGCCGCGTACACCTACGGCCTCGAAGCTGGCAGTCCGCTGAATGCTGCCGCCAGCGCGACCACGCTTTGCATTTGCCGATTCTGGGCGGGTGAAGGGCTGCCCTCCCTTCTGCAAGACATGGAGGAGCTTCGCCTCACCATTTCCCAGTTTCGACAGCACCTGGTGCTGAACTGGCACGAGGTCTTGCTTCAAGCGATTCAAAACTTGAGCCTGGACGTCGAAAGTCCGGAGCAACTCGCGGGTCCCACCTACGACGAAGCCGCGCGCGTTGCAAAGCACCTCGAGAGCGCTTCTCACAGCTCACTGTTCAACTTTTATGTATCTAAAACGCTGTTGTGCTACTTGTTCGATGCGCGAGCAGAGGCGCTGAAGCACGCAGACCTATGCCAGCGCTACGCCAGCTCGTTCGCGACGGCCTTCTGGGCCTTGCCGGTGGCCTACCTGGACGCGCTCTGCCGCCTCGCCTTGTGCGGCGAGGTCGCGCCCGAACGGCGGACCCAGCTGATCGACCAAGTCGTCGACACGGCGAGCAAGCTGACGTCGTGGCTGCCTCACAACCCACGAGCGGTGGAACACAAACTGCGGACCATCGAAGCCGAGCTCGCGCGTGTTCGTGACGATCACCCGGGTGCGGTTCTGGCATTCGAGCAGGCGGCCGAGCTAGCTGCGGCTTCCGGCGTGCTTCACGAGGAGGGCATCGCTTGTGAGCTGGCCGCACGATACTTTTTGCAGAGGGGGGACCTTGCGATGGCGCGAAAGTACATGCGTGCTGCCTTCCGAGCCTACGAGAGATGGGGCGCGAGCACGAAGGTACGCTGGCTGCTGGAGCGATATCCGGAGCTGATCGCGAGAACCTCAGAGCCCCCGGGAGAACACCAAGGAGTGGTCGACACCCAGGAGCTGGATTCCATCGATCTGCTGAGCGTACTCGCCGCCTCACAGGCGATTTCCACCGAGATCAGGCCAGAGCGGCTGATGCAGAAGCTCATGTCGCTGCTCGTCGAGAGCGCCGGCGCTCAGGTTGGATACCTGCTCCTGCCTTCGAGCGGCAACTGGTGCGTTCATGCGGGTCGCTCGTCGCAGAGGGGGGAGCTTTCGCTCGAGGCCCCCTTGGCTATCGGGGAGCTCGAGAACCTCGGATACCCTCCGGTCGTGGAGTCGGTGGTGCGGGTGGTGGCCGCCACCGCGAAGACGATCGTGCTAGACGATGCCTCGACCAGTGAAGAGTTCCGGCTCGATCACCACGTGGTGTCGCGGCCCGTGCTTTCTGTCCTGTGCTTTCCACTGCAGCGTGCCGGCGAGACGATCGCCGTTGCTTATCTCGAAAATAACTTGGCCCGGGGTGCGTTTTCGCCGGACGCGCGACGGGTCGTCGAGTTGTTGTGCTCGCAAGCGGTGATTTCATTTCAACACGCGCAGCTTTACAGTAACCTCGAGGCTCAGGTCGACGCCCGAACCAGGGAGCTGACCGCCAAGAATCAAGAACTGGAGAGCGCTCTCGCCACGCTGGCGGCGATGCAGGTTCAGCTTGCGACGAAGGAGAAGTTGGCAGCACTCGGGGCATTGGCAGCGGGCGTTGGACACGAGATAAAGAACCCGCTGAACTTCGTCACGAACTTCGCCCGAATTGCTCGTCGAACATCGGGAGAAATTGAGGCGCACCTGCTGGAGCAGCCCAACGCATCGGACCAAGAGCTCCGGGACTCGGTGGGGAAGCTCCTCCCAGGCTTACAGCGCGCAACAGAAAAGATCGTGGAGCACGGACAACGGGCTGCAGACATCGTAAGCCGCATGTCGGAGCTTGCCAGCGGAAGCGCAGGCGCGCGGGCCCCCGCGGACCTGAACCGGTTGGTGGCACAAAGCCTCAGCCTGGCCTGCCATGGCTTGGGAGAGAGGGCGCTTCAACGGCCGGAGTTTGTCACCGACTACGACGACAACGTTGGTAGGGTCGAAATCGTGGCACAGGACGTGTGCCGGGTGTTGGTGAACCTCATCAACAATGCGCAACAAGCGTTGCAACAGAAGCTGAACTCTGCCGCGGGGAGTTTCCGACCGGTCATCGCGGTGACGACGAGAAGTTTCGGTGATCGAGTCGAGGTTCGCATTCGTGACAACGGCACGGGCATCGCGCCTTCGATTCGCGAGAGGCTGTTCGAGCCGTTCTCCACCACCAAGCCAGCGGGGCAGGGCATCGGCCTTGGCCTCTCAATCAGTCGGGACATCGTGGTCGCTCACGGCGGCGAAATCTCGGTGGACAGCAAACCCGGTGAGTACTGCGAGTTTGCGGTGGTGCTTCCAAGGATGTCGGTCGTTCAGGGAGCCGAGCGATCGGCACCCGTAGCATGAAGCGCGAGCCGGACGACGATGCGCTTAGCAAAATTTCAATTGCCCGATGCCAAGCCGGAGCTGCGTGGTGGTGCGGCGACGTTCGACGATGGCTTCTGGATTGTGGAAGGCGCCCAGCGCGCGAACCACGGCGCGCATGCGGTGAACATCGACGTTGAGCCGTTCTGGATGGATCAAAAGCTGAGCGCTTAGCTCTTGAGCGTAGACCCAACCCGCGTCGTCCGGGTCGATGCCGCAGCTCGAATCGTTTAGGCGCGCGCGGGCAAGCAGCACGAGCGTATACCAGAATGTGCGCTGAGGCAGCTCCCACCGCCGCCCGCCACTCTCGAGCGTCAACGAGACGTGTTCCTGATCGGTGCTGACCTTCAAAAAAAGAAGGGAGTCGGAAATGCGGGCGAGTGGAGCACCGGCTTCTGTCAAGTTGGACGACGGGTTGAGCTCTGGCAAATCAACCCGAAATCGCTGTCCGTCGACCTCGATCTCCTCCTGATCCAACACTTGACGAACTTCACCGTCCATCTCGAGCTCCCACCCGGTGCTCCCCGGCGAAATCGCAGCGCGGGGGGTGCCCTCGTCCGGCAAAAGAAGCAGCGATCCTTCGCCCCTCACGACCGATCCATTCTCTCGGGTAGCGGTTGGCTCGGGGGGGGTCGCGTCGCACCAAGACCAGCACTCCTCCGGGTCTCCGAAGGTAAGCCTGTCGCCCACCGTGAGCCGCCATTCCTCGCCGCGCAGATGGCGGTTGTTCAGCTGGGTTCCATTTCGGCTCGTCAGATCCTTGATCAACCAACCGCTTCCCGCAAAATGTATGATCGCGTGCTCCTGTGAGGTGCGGCGGCCGGCAAGCCGCAGGTCGGCCCGCCTCGAACGACCGATGAGGGTTCGCTGCTTCAGCACGATTTCACGCCCGTCCGCGTGTCGGAGCTTCCCCATGACCGAAAACGATAGCTTCCATAGGTCGCCGCTACAAGATCCGCGGCGGGGGGCAGCACGCGCGCGACGACCGGCGGAAGCGTCACGCCTCGGGGGCCCGGCGCGCTGTCGCCAGCTTGCTTGGACGGAGCTGCGCCGGCGCGATCCGAGACGATCATGGCGCGTCCTGAGGTGCGCGGGCCTCCTGCCACCCCAATCATGGATTGGCGCGGCCAAGGGCCATCAAGAGCCGTACGCTCGCTCCAGCGCCGCGATGTCGAGCTTGACCATCTTGAGCATGGCGTCGGTCACGCGCGCCGCGCGCTTCGGGTCGCGCTCTTGCATCAGGTCATCGAGGATGCGCGGCACGATCTGCCAGCGGACGCCATACTTGTCGATGAGCCAGCCGCACGCCTGCGGCTTGCCGCCGCCCTCGAGCAGGGCGTCCCAATAGCGGTCGAGCTCGGCCTGATCGTCGCACAGCACGACCAGCGACATGGCGTCGTTGAACTCGTGATGGGGACCGGCGGTGATGGCCTGAAAGCGCTGACCGAACAGGGTGAAGTCGACCACCTTGACCGAGCCGGGCGGCCCGCTCGGCGACTCGCTCAAAAGGGGCGTCACGCGATCGATCCGCGAGTTCGGAAAGATCGAGGCATAGAAGGCCGCGGCCTCCTCGGCTTCCTTCGCGTACCAGAGGTGGGTGAAGATTTTGCAATCGGAGTTCAACGCCATGGTTCGGTTCTCCTTCGTGAGTGGACGGGGCCGCTCGTGTTCGCCGCCACTGTCTCCGCAATGAGACTCCCGGCGCCAAAGAAACTCATCGCTCTGGTCCTCTCGGGGGCGAATTTCCCACCCCTCCCTCGCCGGCCGGACCAGGCCGGACCCTCACCCGGGCGGCAAGGCGTATTCGACGGGCGCGCCCGGGCCGAGATCGAAGCCGAGGGCGACCCAGCCGATGGTCAGGACGAGCCCCGTCGCGAACAGCCAGACGGAGTACGGGATCATCAGGGCGGTGAGGCTGCCGAGGCCGAAGCTCTTCTGCCAACGCCGGCAGAAGATGAGGATGAGCGGGAAGTAAACCATCAGCGGCGTGACGATGTTGGTCGCGCTGTCGCCCACGCGGTAAGCGGCGGTGGCGCCCTCGGGGCTCACCCCGAGCAACATGAGCATCGGCACCATGACGGGCGCGAGGAGCGCCCACTTGGCGCTCGCCGATCCGATGAAGAGGTTGGCCATCGAGGAGAAGAGCACGATCACACCGAGCAGCGCCGGCAGCGGCAGGCCGCTCCGTTCGATGCCGCTCGCGCCGTGAATCGCGAAAATAAGCCCGAGATTGGACCAGTTGAACAGCGCGACGAAATGCGCGGCGGCAAACGCGAGCACGAGGTAGTAGCCGAGGTCCTTCATCGCCTCGGACATCATCTGGACCACGTCACGATGGCTCTTCACGGTGCCCGCCGCCGCGCCGTAGGCCCAACCGGCCGCCAGAAACGCGATGAAAAAGCCTGCCACCAACGACTGGTACAGCGGGGTCAGCCGCGCCTGCACTGAGCACTGGCCGAGCGCGAGCTGGTCGTCGGGGCACGCGGCCTCGTCGATCAGCGGCGTGCCCGAGCCGAGCGCCATAAACGCCCAGAGCAGCGCGATGGCCAACGCCGCGACGCCCGCGCGCACCAGGCCGCGCTTTTGGTCGGCGGCCGTCGCGGCGCCGGCGCCCTCGGCCTCCGAGGGGCCCGCGACGTCGGTGCGCTCGGCTTCGAGAGCGCCCTCGGCCTCCGCAGCTCGCGGGCTCCACGGCCCGAGCCGAGGCTCGACCACTCGATCGGTCACCCACCAGATGACGGGCAGAAAGGTCGCGGTCATGGCGGTGATGAAGTACCAGTTGCCGGCGATGTTCGCGTCGTAGCTGGGGACGAGCGCTTCAGCGGCCTGCTCGGTGATCCCGAACAGCAGCGCGTCGAGCTGTCCGGGGGCGATGTTGGCCGAGAACCCGCCGGACACACCCGCGAACGCGGCAGCGATGCCGGCCAGCGGATGCCGCCCGGCCGCCGCGTACAAGACCCCCGCCAGCGGGATCAAGACGACGTAGGCAGCGTCGGCGGCGTGGTTGCTGATCATGGCGACGAGCGCCGTGACCGGCGTCAACAGCAGCTTTGGTGCCCGCCGGACGGCGGCGCTCATCGCCGTGGCGAACAAGCCCGAGCGTTCGGCGACCCCGGCGCCCAGCATCACCACCAGCACGTAGCCGAGCGGGTGAAAGTGCGTGAACGTCTTCGGCATCTCGACCCACAGGCGGGCGATGTTCTGCGCGGAGAGCAGGCTTTGGGCCCCGAGCACCAGCGCGCCGCCATCCGCGAGCTTCTGCGTCGGGTGGGTCGCCGAGAGCTCGAAGCCGGCGGCGATCACCGACAGGACGATCAAGCCGGCAATGAGATAGAAGAAGATGAAGACCGGATCCGGCAGCCGATTGCCGGTGCGCTCCACCCAACCGAGGAAGCCCTTGTTCGTCGCGCTCATCGAGAGCGGCGATTAGACCACCAATGGGCTGCTGCCGGGAGGCCCGGCGCGCGACCGGGGATCTCGAGGACGCGGCCTCGCCTCAGGGATCGACGAGCGCATCGCGGAGCTCGAGCGGCTCCGCGACACCCTCACGGGCTGCATCGGCTGCGGCTGCCTCCCGCTCGACCAATGCCAGATGGCAAATCCCGGAGATCGCGCGGCCAGGCACGGGCCGGGCCCGCGCGCGTGGAGCCTACTGGGCGCCGCTGGCTCATGAGGCTCATCCGTCGCTCGATGTCACCGTATTTCATCCTCACCGATGAACCCACTGAAAATCGCGTTCGTCACGCTGGCGATTTCTGAGAGCCCTGGTCTATGGTGCCGCCATGCCGGGATTGAGGTGGTTCGGGATCTCGATGGTGGTGGGTCAGCTCGCGTTCGCTTGCGGTGGATCGGAGGACTCGAATGGTCCAGCCACTGGCGGCGGCCCTGGCTCCAGCACTGGCGGCGCCGGTCCAGCCACTGGCGGCGGCCCTGGCTCCAGCACTGGCGGGAATGCGGGCGCAGGGGAAGCTCGGCCAGGAGACTTCTGGCAGCGTTTCGCAGCGGCGATGTGCGATCGCGTTTGGGCGTGCCGGGGCGACCCCGTCTACGCGATCGAGCGGCTGGTGCTCACCGAGCAAACCTGCCCCGAAATGATGGCGAAGAGTCTTTGGCGGAGCGGGCGCTTTCTCGACGCTGAGCTGGAGGCCGGCACCCTCGAGCTCAGCGAGAGCGCCGTCGACGAGTGCCTTTCGGCCGTTCGCGACTGCTCCGCGCCCATTGGAGCCAGCAATTGGGCTTGTCGGGAAGCCTTCGAAGGGGAAGTAGCGCTCGGCTCGCCCTGTACCTATCACGAGATGTGCCAGGGCGAGGCCTACTGCGCCTCGAACGACGCGGTCAACGAATGCCCCGGCACCTGCACGTCTCGCAAGGAAGCGGGCGAGCCTTGTCTGGACGGTGTCGAGTGCGCCCCCGGGTTGACGTGCACCTACGACGCGACCACCGGAGACAGTGTCTGCCAACAGATGACGATCCACCCCCCTGCCGAGGAAGGGGCCGAGTGCGGCGAGACGGGTGGGAACGCCTGGACCGGCTGCGCCGACGGCTTGTTCTGTGACGCCGACGAGGTCTGCCGCGCGTTCCTTCCGGCGGGCGCCCCTTGCAGCTCGACGGACACCTGCGTCGAGGGCATGGTCTGCGTTCCGAAAGATGAGGGGTCCGTGTGTGCCGAGGCGATCGTTCAGAACGCCGTCGGCGATAGCTGCGACGACGTGACGCGCGCCTGCAATCCCATCTACAACCTGCGCTGCGTGTCCGGATCCTGCGAGGCGATCGGCGACGGCAGCATTGGTAGCCCCTGCTCCGCTGGTCAGGTCAGGTTCCTGACCTGCGCCGGGGATAGCTATTGTTCGAGCGCAACCCAGACCTGCGAGGCCAGCCGCCCAGACGGCGAGAGCTGCTCTCGCGGCAGCGAATGCTCGAGCGGGGTGTGCTCCGACGCCGGCGACGGAAGCTACACTTGCCAGTCCGAGCTCTGCAGCACCTTGTGAACGCGGGCACTGTTGTCAATGCTGTCTCTACGTAAACCCATCAAAGGCGCCTTTACTGCCCTCGTGCTCCTCTCTGTCGGTGCTCCGGGTGTTGCAGCGGCGCCCGATGCGGATCTTTGGACCGAGAAGCCGCGGAGGGAGGTTGCGCTGCGTGGCGAGCACGCACCCAAGGAGCTCGACGCCTGCATCCCACGCGACCGGTGTTGCAAGGTGTGCAGCGCTGGTCAGGCGTGCGGGAACACCTGCATCAGCCGCAAGAAGGCGTGCCACAAGGGACGTGGCTGTGCTTGCGATGCGGCGGAGGTTTGCTGACTCGAGTCGGAGAGCTGGCTCGGAGGCGCGGAGGCTCGGAGGCTCGTTCCCACGCCTGCACCCGGTTCCGACTGAGTGGCCTCCCCAGCCACGACTCTAGCTCGGGCTGCAGCGTTGCAGCACGCCCCATGCGTCCGTTCTCGTGCGCCTGAGGCCGAGGTCGACCGTGCTTACGTTGACCCGCATCTATCTGGAATGGACCGTCGGTCGAGAGCCGATCGCCGATCTCCCCATCACCCGGTCGACCGGCGGCGGTGAGAGCTGTTGCTCGAGCGCCCTCGTGGTAGGCTCCCGGCCCATGTCCGAGAACGACGATCCTGTAGAGCTCGGGCCAGCGAGCGGCAGTCCGGACGAAGTCGACGTCCGTTTCGGTCATGATCTGAGCCAGGTACAGGACGCAAACGGCGTGGACTTGCTGCTGCTCGAGGAGCACTTGAAGCTCACGGTCGAGGAGCGCCTCGAGCGTCTCGAACAGCGAGTGCGGCAGATCGCCGAGCTGCGCGCTGGGATGCGGCGGTGCTGAATCTGCGGCTGGCGCTGCAGGTCTTGACCAAACACGGCGTCGACTTTGTCGTGGTGGGAGGCGTGGCGGTGGCCGCTCACGGATCCTCGCTGATGACCGAGGATCTCGACATCGTCTATCGCGTGGAAGCGGGCAACGTCCGCCGCCTTTTGGCGGCGCTCGCGGAGTTGAATGCCCGGGTGTACGGCGACCCGCGAAACTTGAGGTTCGGCTTCGAGCACCTGAACAACCTCGGGCATCATCTCAATGCGACGCGAGCCGGTCGCCTCGGTGCGCTCGGGTCGCTCGGAAAACACGGCGATGTCCTTTATGAGGATCTTGCGGTCGACGCGGTGCGTGTCGAGGCGTTCGGGACCGCATTCCTCTGCATCTCCCTCGACCGTTTGATCGCCGTCAAGCAAGAGCTCGGTCGACCCCGCGACAAGCTGGCCGTGATGGAGCTGCAAGCCATCAGGGCGCGCACGCAGGAGCCACCGGAATAGGCGAGCCGCCGGAGGCCAGTCGCGCCCTGCAAGGCGTCCGGCGCCTCGCGAACCGCCCTGCGGACGCGACCGTCCTCGAGGGGCGTGGCTGTGCTTGCGATGCGGCAGACGTTTGTTGATGCGTGCCGAACGCCGCTACTCGCTCGTCCAGACGTGCAGCTTCACCCGCAGGTCGGCGACCATCTCCGCGGGGAGCACCGGATAGCTGAGCCCAGCCTCGGTTCCCTCCGCTTCCGGTTGGCTGTCGTGGCCTTCCAGGTTGTCCGCCGCCAGGTCGCCGCCCGTCAGCACCTCGAACATCTGAGCCCGGATGCGGAGCTCCTCGTACATGCGCTCGTCGTACGTCCCGGCCAGGAAGGGCACACCGACGTCCAGGAAGCAAGGCGACGAGGGAGGCGCGGCGGCGCGTTCGCGAAACGTCTTGCTGCCGATGCGATCGACCCGGCCGGTGCGCTGCTCGAGCACGGCGGGGTTCCAGGCCAGATCGTAGTGGATGACGTGCCGGCAGTGGCGGTGCAGGTCGATGCCTTCCTGCCCGACGGTGGTGCAGATCAAGACCTCCGGCAACAAGGGGCTGTTGAAGCCGGAGAACACGCGTTCGCGCTGTTCGGAGGAGGTGCTGCCGTCGACCAGGGCGACGAAGCGCGCATCCCGCAGCTTGGTCGCGTCGTAGAGGGTCGCGCGGGGCGACTCGACCGTCGCATCGGGCGCGCTGGGATGGATGCGCCCGTCTGCGGCGCGGAGATCCTCGACGAACGCGACCAGGCGGTGGGCCATGCTCTCGCTTTGGCCCGGCAGCGGCCTGAAGAAGCCCTCGACGAGCAGGTCGCCCCAGCTCTCTTCCGAGAGTTGCTCCCGGCTTGGCAACAAGCGGACCAGCACCGATTCCCGGAGCAGCGCGCGCCGCAGACCTTGAAAGACCAACAGCCGCTCTTCCCAGGCTAGCTCGAGCTGGTGGCGGGTGAGCCCCCACAGCTCCGTGTGCAGGCGCGCCAGGGCTTGCCGGTGCGTCGGGTCTCCCTGCGAAGCGATGGCGGCCTCGGGGTCACGCCCCAGCCACAAGCTCGGGGCCGTGGCGTAGGCGTCGAAGACCGAGGTCTGCCCCTGGCGGCGCGCGCGTGCCCGGCGCTCGCGGAGCTGGTCGGCGAGCGCGTGCACGTCACCCTCCGAGACCCGGTCGGTCACCGGCTCGTAGCTCGCGTGGACGCCGCGCTCGTCGATGCCTGCGAGCTCCCGGTGAGCGCCGGGCTCGGTGAGCGTTTCGGACAGCGAGAGCCCGTAGGGGTGCGACAGCCAGGTCTCGTCGGCGATGCGCTGCACGATGCCTTTGAAGAACGGCGTGCTCGCCACGCGCTGGCCTAGCAGGCGACGGGCGATCAGGTGTTCGGTGGCGCGGTGCAGAAAGACCCGGTCGGCGTGCTCCTGGGTGAGATCGACGCCGGCGCGCAGCGCGGCGCGGGCCAGGGCACCCAGCTCGTGATCCTCGAGCCGGAAGGTCTCCGCCGACAGCCTGGGCAGAGCCAGCTCCTCGGTTTGTGCGGCCCACAGCAGCGACCAGAACACGCGATCGAGGCCGACCCCGATCAGGTCACCGTCGCGGCGCGTGAAGCGCGATCGCAGCCGGGTGAGCGCTTCCTTGCCGTCCAGGGCCGCCGCCCGGCGTTGCTCGAGCTCGCGCCCGATGCGTTCGCCGATGATCTGCGTCAGTCGCTTGGCCGTTTGACTGCGGAAACAGAAGATTAGCGTCTTCTCACCCGCCGCCCAATTCCGCATCACCGCGTCGACGACGCGTTGCACCTTCGGGTGCTCGGGATCCTGCGCCTCCGTCACCATCTGGAGCAACAGGTCCAGGTAGCGGCGCCCCGCCGGTGAGGCCTTCAGGCTGGCAGCGACCGACCGCCCGTCGGCGCTGTCGAGCAGCGTCGAGTAGCAGCCCGTCAGGTTGCTGCCCAGAGCGGTGCGCCCCTTGCCGTGCTTCATCTCCGACACGCAGCGCATCAAGAGGTAGTGGGGGAGCTCGCCTGCACCGGAGACGTCGAGCCCCGGCGCGGCGTGGAGCAGGTGGCGATCGCCGCGCTGGAGCACGGCGCCGTTTTCTGCGCCAAACTCCGCGCCGACCCGGACGAGGCGATGGTCGGTGGCGCGACGATGGCGCACCACGAAGACCCCGAGCTCTTGGGACAAATCCTCGTTGTAGGCGTAGAGACGGAGCCCCTCCCGAACGATCTCGCGCAGATCGGAGTCCACCTCCGTGGCAGTGGCGTGCGCGATCTCGTCCACGGGGTGGAGGTCGAGGGCGCCTTCGGCAGTCGCCAGCGCCTGGAGCACATGGCGGCTCCGCTGCAACGCGGGCGCCGACCAGGCCCGCGCCAGCCCCGGGACCGCGCGCGGGGGGAGCCGTGCCCAGGCCTGGGCGAAGACGCGGCTCTGGCGCGCCGAGCGCTCCAAGACGGGGCGGATCACCTGAGCGCTGCGGTGCGCGAGGCGGCCGCGGCGCTGTTGGGCCATCGTCGGGTCGGCGTCGACCGCGAGGTGCTCCTCTCCGATCTTGAGCAGCATGAGCATTTCGTCCGGATGGAGCTGGAACGGCGTCGCGGTGAGCAGCAGGGCCCGGCGCACGCGCGGCGCGATGTGCTGCTCGAAACCGCGGTAGCCGTTGGCTCCTTTGGTCGGGCCGTTCTTCCAGTTGTGCGCCTCGTCCACGATCACCAGCGGGAGCGCCTTGGTCACGCCCGCGAAGCACACGCTGCGGTAGACGTCGGTGAGCTGGGTGTTCAAGTCCTTGAACCGGTCCTCCCGTCGCCGGGTATAGGGCGTGGCTATTTCGTTGCAAGTCTTGAACGCCGCCTCCAGTGCGTCGTTCTTCTGCTCCGCCCGCAGCACCTCGACCAGCTCCGCAAGCGACGAGAACGGGAGCTGTGCGAGCTCCTCCTCCGAGAAGCGGGTGAGCTCGTCCGGATCGCGCGGCCACTGCTCCGGGGCCCCTTTCAAGAGGCGTGCCCTGGCATCCCGCGGGAAGCGCTCGCCCCAGCAGCCGAACAGCCCGGCCAACACGAACCGCCGCTTCATCTCATAGTTGACGAGCCGGCGGCGTTTGCCAGCCAGGACCCCCATGTGCGTGACAATCACGGCCGGTCCGTCGCTACGACGGAGAGCAATGGCCAGATCGTCCAGGCGATCCACGTACTCGGGCGCGAACCACACCCGCGTGGTTCGCGCCAGCTCCTCGGGGATGCAGCGCCGCACGAACTCACGGACCTCGCGGGCCCACTTGGTCGCGAGCGACGCGTTGTTGGGCGCGATCACCAGCACCCGCTGCGAGCACCCTGCGAAGGCGGCGTTGGGCACACGGGCACGTTGAGCCGCCAGCACGGAATGGGCGACCGCCAGCGCGACGAACGTCTTGCCCATGCCGACCTCGTCGGCCAGAAGCTGCAGCTCCCAGCGCTGCTCGGGGTCGTCGTGGTACAGCCGATCCAGCAGCGTCGCGGCCGTCTTGCGCTGCCGCTCCGCGTCCGCGGGGTTTTTGATGCGGGTGCGATCGCGGCCGAGCTCGAAATCGTGCGACAGCGGGATCATCGGCGGGCCTCCTTGCGGGTGGGTCCGAGGATGCTTTCGCGGAAGCGACGGAACGCGCCGTGGTCGAGCGCGACCTGGTCGAGGAGCTGGCCGACCTCGCGCTCCGCTTCGGACAGCGCCGCCGTCCACGCGCGCTCGAGCGCCGGCGGCACCTCCGTCGAGCGCGCCGCCCGCAGCACGGCGAGCAGCTCGACGAGCTGAAAGCCCGTCGCCATCGCGGAGCGCCCGTTCTGCCCAGCCTCGGAGATGGAGCGCGCCAGCGCGAGCGGGCTGATCGGTCCGAGCAGCGCCAAGCGGATGCTGCTCTCGGTCACGGCGGCTCGCCGCAGCTCGTCGCGGATCCCGGGCAGCGCCTCCACGAACGCCCGCACCTGGTACGAGAGGATCTTGGAGGTGTCGACGGCCGCCCCCGTCGTGGCGCCGCTGGCAGTGTTTCTTTCGCCCGAAATCCCCGCCTGTGGCTCGCCCCCGAGCACGTCCTCGAGCGCGATGCGACCCTGGTAGAACGCGATCAGATCGGCTTCGGTGGGCGGTCTTTCGGGGTCGCCGAGCGGGAGCTTGTCCCGGACGTCGCGGACCACGTTCAGGGGGTACTCGACGCCCTGGGGACAGTCGCTCCATTTCACCAGTAGCGCTCGGCAGCGCAGGACCTTGGGCAGATCCTCCGGGTCCAGCGCCAGCTCGAGGCTCGACCCGTCGCCCAACAGCGCGGGATCGAAGCCCCGGATCGGTTCGGGACGATCCACCGGCAGCTCCAGCGACCAGGTCGACGGGAGCCGAGCGCGCGCGAAGCGGAGCAGGAGCGCCAGCCGCCCCGCGGCGTCCGGCGCGAGCTCGGCGCTCGACAAGAAGTGCGGCCAGGGCTGTGGCGGGTCTTCCGCCTCCGACGTGACCGGGAGGCTGACGCTAGTGGGCCCGAGCGCGATCCGTTCGCCGACATGGGGCGGGATGAGCCACCGCTCGATCTCGGCGCGCTGCTTACCGGGATATCGCACGATCAGCCCTGCCTCGATGTTCGAGCGGCGCGCGAACCCCCACCCGGAGGCGGTGAAATTCGCCGACCCCAGGTACGCCAGGCACGTGCGCGGCCCCGAGAGCAGCAGCACCTTCGCGTGCAAGCGGCGCGCGCGTTGCACGTCGTCCCGGCCCACGTCCTCTGCGTCGACGGTCGGTCGGGCCGCCACCGCCCAGGCGCGCACGCCGAGCCGCGTGAAGTCGAAGCGCGAGAGCGAGCGCGGCAACCCCGGCAGGTAGCTGGTCGCCCCGTCCGGCACCGGCGACGCCACGAGCAGCGCATCGGCGCCATCCACCCGAGCGCGCCGCTCGCGCAAGGCTCCGATCAAGCGCTCGAACGGCCCGTCCTGCTCTTCCTCCGACCAGAACGGCGAGACGATCCGGACGCGCTGGATCGGCTCGCCTTCTGGCCATTGCTCCACGAAGCGTTTCCACAACGGCGTCTCGTCCCCGCCCCAGGCGAACCAGGCGTCGCTGCTGTCGTGCGGTGCGGCGAACGCGTCGAGCTTTTCGATGGCGGCCCCCCACGCGGTGCGGGCCGCCTCGCTCCACCAGGGTCCGAAGCGAGCGGGCAGGTCGGCCAGAGCTTGCCGGATCAAGGCGCCGGCCCGCGGCCGCCGCCGCGTCGCGGCCAGCGCGACGGCCACTTCTCGGTTCTCGCGATAGCCGGTGGTGGTCAGGTTGGCGCTCCCGACCAACAACCGCACTGCCTCGGCGTGGACCGCCAGGATCAGCTTGGCGTGCTGGCAGCCGTGGCGATCGGAGCTGGCCGCGCGCACGTCCACGCGCAGGCTGCGCGGGCGGCCGCGGTACTGGCGGGCCTCGGTCAAGAGCGCCGCCGCGTCGAGCTGCCCGAGCGCCACCTCGAGCTGAATGTCCCCGCGCACCGATCGGTCCTCGAACGCCGGCACGCCCAGCAGCGAGGGCAGGAAGTCGCGATCGACGAAGTCCGGCTCCAACGCGAAGCTCGTCGCGAGCAGCGCCTGCAACGGTCCGTGCTCTGCCGCACCGGGCAAGTGATCGATGAGGCGCCGCGAGCCCTCCGGCCTGCGCTGGCGGCTCACGCGGCACCTCCGGGCGGCGTGAAGCGATCGGCGCCCCAGCTCCGGTAGGGGTGGGCAACGATGGACTGCAGGTCCTCCGGCTCCGCGGGCACCCACTGGGCGGCAGAGAGCGTGGGCTTGATCCAGCCTTCGGCCAGCTCGATCCACGGCATCTTTGGGCGCCCGCGGTGCAGCTTGCCCTGCTGTACCGCGCGGTGCCGCGCGAGGAGCGCCACCAAGAGCCGATCGGCCGACGCGGCGCTCTCCGCCGCGGCCAGGAACAACAGCACGTCGTCGAGCCGCGCGAGGTCTTCCCGGAACGCGAGCGTGCGCGCGCCGTCCACGGCGGCCCGCAGCCTGACCATCGCTCCCGGCAGCTCCGCGTGCACCCGCTCGATCACCCCATCGGCGGCCGCCCCCTCCAGCGGCTTGCCGAGCGGATCCTGCTGGCAGAACCAGAGCAGCCGATGAAACGCCAACAGGCTGAGCCGATAACAGTGCTCGAACGCACTGATCGCCGTCAGCGCCTCGCGAAGGTCCGCGCCATCGGCCACGTCGTCCGCCGCGTCCCGGATCCGCTCGAAGCGGGACAGCTCGCTCTCGCCTTCTCGCGGCGGGTGCGCCCGGAGCAGGCGCACCATGCGCCGGCGCACGTCGTTCGCCTCCAGCGCCTCGTTCAGGACCGTCGCCTCGCCGACCCCGGGCCGCACCGCGAGGTGAGCCCGCCGGCCCCACTTCGCGAGCAGGTCGAGCGACACTTCGCCCCCTTCTCGAACCGCCTTCCTCAACGCCGCCGGCAGCTCCGTCTCGGTCAGGAAGGCGTCCGCCAAGCGGCGTCCCAAATCCGGCGACAGCACGAGCTCGCCGCGATCCAGCAGGCGCAGCCCGTCGCCCGTGGCGCCATAGGCGCCCAACATCCCGTAGGTCGCCTGGCGCGAAAGCAGCCGATAGTCCGCCTTCGTGCTCGTCGCTCCCCGCTCCTCCAGACGTCGGCGCGCGGCGTTCACGTACCGCCAGCCGCGGATGCCCGTCGCGTCCAGGGCGCCGTCCGCCGCCGTCGCGAGCACGCAAGCCAACGCCCAGAAACGTTCGAGCCGCTGCGTCACCTCCAGGCGCTGCTGCCGGCGCAGCTTCGGCGGCGCTGCGTCCGTCGCCGCCTCCTCCGCCAGCTTCAACGCCGCGCAGAGCAACGAGAAGTAGCGCGGTCGACTGGCGACGTTCGTCAGGCCCGGCAGGATCTTGTCCGCCAGGAACAGGTACCCCCGCTCGAACCCCAGCGGATCGACGCTCGTCCCGGGTAGATCCGACGGATCGTACGCGGTTAGAAATGGGTTCAAATCCAGCATGCTCGCTCCCTGACCATCACGGCGCGCTCACCCCGGCGTCTCGCGAGATCGCCCTGAGCGCGATCCGGAATCGTGCCTCCATCGGGGAGGGCGTGGCAACGGGGTTGGTGGAAGCGGCCGGTGGGACGTCGTCCCGACCGGCGGTGCTCGACTGGGAGCCGGCGGCCTAGCTTCCGACCTGAAACTGCTGCACCAGCTTCTCGCGATCGAGCTCGACCAGGTCGCTGCTAGCGTCGTAGCGAAGCACGCTGTACGAGTCGACGTTCAGGGCCTCGGAGAGGAGGGCAACGAGCTGGCGAGCGCGCCGCTCGTGGTGGCTCAAGGCGACGGCGAAATCGCTGGCGGGGGCGCGGCCGTTGCGGCTGAGCAGGAACTGAACCGCCCGGAGCACGACGTCCTGGGCGGGACCGTCGGCGGCCAACCGCGCCTGGAAGATCGGGCTGTTCGCGAGGCGTTGGACGACGGCGTCGAACGCCTGCTCGGGGGGAGGCGCGGGACTCGCTGGCGCGACGGTGACTGGGGGCCGCCTGGGAGTGTGTTCGCCCTCACGCACCCAGTGGATGCGGTCGCCGGCGTGGCGGCAGCGGGCTTGGCTCTCGAGGTGCTGTAGCCCGCCTTTGAGGGCTGCAGCGACGCGTGGTCCCAGCCGCTCCACGCCAAACAGACGCGCCGTCTCGCGCAGCAGATCTGCTTCGAGCAGCGAATGCGCTTGGGAGAGGATGTGCGCGGTCGCGTTCGCGAGCTCTTCGGGGGCGATCTGGTCCAGATCGCGCGCAAAGCCGTCGGGGCCACCGGTGCGAAACCCCCGGTAGCCCTGCGCCTGCTCGTGGGAGGCCCAGATGAACTCCCCGAGCAGCACCGCCCGCCCGCGGCGGACCAGGACCCTGAGCTCCTGATGAACCCTGGCGTGGGCCTTGCGCGTGAGCTTCGTCAGGCCCCAGCACCCGACGATGCGGCGGAAGGCCAGGGTCGTGTGCGCGGGCGCCTCCTCGTCGATGATCTGCTCGAGGCGAGCGCGGATCGCGGGGCTGGCGGCGGGTGAATAGAGCTCTTCGGCGGAGCCGGCGATGAGCGCCAGCCGTGCGGCCCGGTACCCCCCGCCAGCGCCCGGCGAACTTTGGCGCGCGGGCTCGACGGGGTCGGCGGGAACCGAAACGAGCGGAGCCGGAATGGGCGGCGTCGAAACGGCTGGAAGGACCGGCGTGCGGCTCGGAGCGCCTTGTTGAACGGCGGCTGCCGCGGCTCGCGCCGGCTCTGGGCGGTGGACGTTCGCGGGGGCGGCCTCCGCTGCTTCGGCGGCGGCGTTCAAGAGGCGCTGGCGCTCACGCTCGCGCTGCAGCTCCCAGTCACGCGACCAGATCCGGTGCGTGCGCCAGCCCAGGCCGCTCAACACCTCTGGTCGCAGCCGATCGCGGTCGCGGGCGGCCCGAGCGGCCCGGTAGTTGGGGCCGTCCATCTCGACCGCCAGCGCGTAAACCCGGGCGTCCTTGGGATGCACGACCGCCAGGTCGAGCCGGTAGCCGCCGCAGCCCACCTTGGTGTGGACCTGGTAGCCGGCGCGGGTGAGCTCTTCGTGGGCCTCTCTCTCGAAGCGGCTGTCGAAGCGCGCGGCGTGCTCCGCCGCTTCGGCGCCGGCGCCTCCGCGCTCGCTCGCGAAGCGCAAGAACTCGCGCAGGTGCGCGGCGCCAAGCGAGTGGGTCCGCCGCAAATCGATCTGATCGTACGTCAGCGTCGAAAAGACGCGGAGCTGCAGCTTGGCGCGCGTGATGGCGACGTTCAGGCGGCGCTCTCCGCCCTGGTTGCTCAGCGGCCCGAAATGCTGTCGCAGCTTGCCCTGAGCGTCCCTGGCATAGCAGACGCTGAAGAGGATCTCGTCGCGCTCGTCCCCCTGCACGTTCTCCAGGTTCTTGACGAAGAGCGGCTCGTCCCCGGTGAAGTGCGGCTCGAGCTCCGGGAACTTGGCGCGCGCTTCGTCCAAAAGCTCCTGGATCAGATCGCGCTGGCTCAGGCTGAAGGTGACGACGCCGAACGTGCGTCGACCGGGCGGCGTGCGGCGCAGGACCGGCACCAGGTGGTCGACCAGCGCCGCCGCCTCGCGGGGGTTGGTGCGCCCGCCGCGCTGCGCGCTGCCGCCGATGTACACGCCGTCCGGGACCGGATGGTAGCGAACGCCGAGCTCCTCGACGTAGCGGCGCGCCGCCGGAAAGACCTGGAGCCGCTCGTCGTAGTAGTGGCGATTGCTGAAGTCGATCAGCGCATCGTGCCGGCTGCGGTAGTGCCAGCCCAGCGTCTTCTGCGGAAGGCCTTTGGCGACCGCTTCCTCCAGAATGCTGTCGAGGTCCTGTACGTCATTTTCGTCGGGGCTCTCTTCCGTGTCGACGCTGCGCGTGAAGAACCGGGTGGGCGGGAGCTGTTTGGAATCCCCCACCACGATCACCTGGTGTCCGCGGGCGATGGTCCCGATCGCATCGTGCGTCTCGATCTGAGAGGCCTCGTCGAACACGACCAGGTCGAAGAGGTGGTCGGGCGGGAGGTACTGCGCGACGGAGAGCGGGCTCATCAAAAAGCACGGCTTCAGCCGAGCGCGCAGCCCCGCGATGGCGCCGAGCAAGCGGCGAATCGCCATGTGCCGGGTCTTCTTCTGCACCTCACGCATCAGCACGTCGAGCTCGGAGCCTTTGATAGCGGAGCTTTTCGACGGCAGCGCCGCTTCGAGTTGACCGATGGTCCAGCGGCGTGCCAGCGCGATGTGCGCCTGGTCGCGCTCGATGAAGCGCGCCGTTGAAGCGTGGTGAGCGTCCCCGTCGAAATCGCGCAGCACCGGGTGCCGATCGAGCTGCACCGCGCACCACTGCCGGAGCACGGCGCGTTCGAACCCGGCCGAGAGCTGATCGGGTGGCAGGCCGCGGCCATGCGCGACCACCAGAGCCTCCAAGCCGTGCTGCCGCAAGCTTTCGGCCCCTTCGAGGTAGAGGCACCAAGGGCGGAGCAGCGGGACGGAGGCTTGCCAATGCGACAGCCACTGTCGAAAGCCGGCCAACCCTTGCGGCGCCTCCTCCCTCAGCCACCAGTCCGCGTCGAGCGCCAAGAGCGGGCGAAGGCGAGCCTCGATCTGCGTCCAGCGCTGCAGCGCCGCCGAAGCCTGCTCCACCGCCGCCGAGAGCCGGCGCCGGGCCGCGTCCCACGTCTCGGGACCGCCGACGCCGGCAGCGGCGCTCCCTGGGAGCTGCGAAACACGCCAGGCGCTGGCGCGCAAACGGTCCGAACGCTGCACGAGATCGAGCAGCGCCTCGGCGCTCCCCGCGACGGCGCCCCACGCGTCGGACAGCACGGGAGAGAGATGCGCCTCGAACGCCCGGAGGCGCGCCTGCCGCTCCGCGGTGGCTTGCGCCGCGGTGAGATCCGCGGCCGTCACCTTGTTCGGGGGCAGCGCGCCGCGCGCGACCGCCCGCAGCGATCGGCGTGCCGACCACAGCATGAACCAGGAGATAATGAAGAACGCGCCACCCCAGCGCCTGAACAGCTCCGACAAGCCGCTCAGGTCGCGCTCGAACAGGGCGGGGGTCCAGCGGCGCTCCAGGTCGCTCTGGATGGCCTCGTGCTGGCGGCGTAGCTCGGCGTACTGCTGGGCGTCCGACGCAATCGCCGGCCACTCGGGATGGGTCAGCGCCGCGCGGGTGGTGGGGCCGGCGTGCAGCGCTTGCACTCCGGCGGACAGCTCGAGCAGCAGGGACTGACCGCGTGCGATCAGGTCGCGTGCCTGCCGCAGGGAGCCGTCCGAGCCCTCGCCGTGCTCGTGGGCCAGCGCTTGCCCCCGGCGCTCCAGGTCGGAGAGCGCCGCCAGCGCCGCGTCCAGCTCGGTCGGGAGCGCTTGTTCTTCCACGGCGCTCAAGCTGGTGCGCGTCGAGCCGCGCCAGGGGTGCTCGTTCACGGGCGTGACCCCTTGCGCCTTGACGGCGAAGCCCTCGACCAGGTTTCCGAGCTGCTGGTACCGATCGGCGGTCAGGTGCTCGACGCCGGCGAGCGAGAGCGGGATCTGCGGCGCGTCCTGCAGCTCGCGGAGTCGGCTGGCCGCCTCGTAGTAGGACTTTCCAAGCGGCGTCGGCGCATGCAACGCCTGGACGTAGGCGTTCAAGTGGCCGCGGAGCTGCTCGAGCTCTCGCGATGCCGTCTCCCAGCGTGGTTCCGTACCCGAACGCACGCGTTCGAGCGCTCGCCGAAACGACTGGAGCACCTCCTTTTTGTTGCTCTTGTGGCTGTGCAGCTCGAGGCAAAAATCCTCCAGACCCACGTCCTTGAGCCGGCGGTGGACCACCTCGAGCGCCGCCATCTTCTCCGACACGAACAGCACGCTCTTGCCGCGGGCGACCGCCGCGGCGATGAGGTTGGTGATGGTCTGTGACTTCCCGGTGCCAGGTGGCCCCTGCAGCACCAGGTTGGCGCCGGACAGAACCGCGTGGATCGCGGAGAGCTGAGTCGCGTCGGCGTCCACGACGCAGGGCAGCTCGGCGGCCCGCACGTGCTCGTCGAGCAGGCCGGGGGGATCGGGGATCTCCGCGCGCACGCCCGCGATACCCTCCCGCTCGGCGATGTGACGCACGATCGGGTTCTGAAGCAGGATCTGGGCGTTCTCCTCCAGGTCCCGCCACATGAGAAACTTGGTGAAGGTGAAGTGGCCGAGGTGGGCTTCGTCGAGCACTTCCCAGCGTGGCACGTGCTGCACCGCCCGGCGCGCAGCCGTAAGCAGCCGCGGGATGTCCACTCCGGACTCGTCGCTGTCGAGGTTGACCAACCCCGAGAGATCGACGGCAAAGTCTCGGCGCAACTTCTCCACCAGCGTCTGGTTGGGCACGGGATCGTCAGACAGGCGCCGAAACCGGACGCGCCGGCTACGACGGTCGAACTCGAGCGTGACCGGGTAGAGCAGCAGCGGCGCCAGGCGCGCCTGATCGCTGCCCGCCGTCTCGTACCAGCGCAGGATGCCGATGGCTGCGTACAGCGTCGTTGCGCCGCCCTCTTCCAGGTCGGAACGAGCCGTTCGGTCCAGGTTCACTGCACGCCTCCAGAGCTCCGTCGGATCGAGCGGGCTGTGCACGACGGCATTGCTCAGGTCCTGCAGCCGCCGCTCCCGAACCTCCGGGTCGTCCTCGGACCGTGCTTTGACCAGATCTTCATCGCGAGGATCGACGCTGCTGGCGGTCGGACGTGGCAGTAGCTGAAAGGCACGCTCTGCAGCGAGCAGGTCCTCGAACCCGGCCACGTCGGGCACCAACAAAGGCAGCGCCGAGCGGCTGCTCAGGCGGAAGTTGAGCAGCTTGTTCCGGAGCGACAGATCGAGCAGGGCGTCCTTCCATTTGCGGAAGCGGGTCAGCTCCTGCGTCTTCGCGTCGAGAGCGCCGGCCGCGTCCGGCGCGGGCTCGCCGTATCCCAGCGCGGCCCCGCTCCTCGCCTCCGCGGCCCCGGCGACAATCGAGCCGGGAGAGGGCAGGTGCCCCGAGACCGGATCGCGCAGCGGCAGCGGCAAGAAGCCGGCGTGGCGCAAGCTGCGCACGTCGATCGCCCCGACGAACGCGTCCTCGTCGGCCAAGTGCCGCGTCGCGACCGAGACCGCGTCCTCGAACGAAGCTTGGGGATCGTTCAAGGCCAACGTGGGATCGAACGCGACCAGCTGCTTGAGCTGCGTCGAGGTCCGCAAGCGGGCGGCATCTTCGACCACCCCCTCGGGAAAGCGCTCGTCCGTGAGCCAGGCGGCACAGAAGGCATGACCTTGCTTGATCACCACCAGCGGGCACAGCCCCATCTGTTCCAGCGCGCTGGCGATCAACAGCGCGACGTCCAGACAGTTTGCCAGCCGATCTCTGAGCACGCTGTCGCACAGCCGCACTTTCTGCCCGGTTTGCTCGAAGCTCGCCGGAACGCCGATGTAGCCAATCCCGCTGCGCCGCACCGCCTCGTACGCCGCCGCCACCTGGTCGTACGCCCGCGCGGTCGAGCGCTGCTGGTAACCATCGATGGCCCCATTGCCCGTCCCCGCGGCCAGCGCTTCGCGCACGCCATGGAGCAATGGCACGAGCGCCGGATCGTTCGGCGTGACGAAGCAGGCGAGCAGCCCGAGCGGGGCCCCCGAACCTGGCCACTCGTTGTAGGCCAGCACCTCCAAGTCGCGAGCCTCCTCGGCCAGGGGTAGACCTTCGCGCATCACCCGCACGACCAGCCGCGCCCGCTCCCGCTCCACCACCGTCCGCAGCCGTCCGGGTTCCAGGCGGAAGTCGAGCACTCCGATCTCCACCTGCTCGGCAGTGCCGGCAACCTTCACCGGGAAGCGCTGCTCGGCGCCGAGATCTGGATAGAGTTGAACCCGGACCTCGCAGCCCCTCAGATCAGCGCCTCCCGGCGCGCGGATCGTCAAGTCTCGCACGATCGGCACCCCCGCGTGCTCCATCGCGAAGCAGAGGGCGTCGGTGGCGACGAAGTCGAGGGAGAGCCTGGCTCCCTCCTCCCGTGTGTTGTCGTGTGGCGTCATGTCCCGTGCCCCTGCGTGTCGCTCGCGTCGTGACGGCGCTCCTCTTACCGATCAGACGCATGCCTGCCGCCAGCGTTCGCCAGGCAGATCACGCTTCCGGGACCCGCGGGGCGCTGTATCGCGAGCATGCGCGGAGGGTAGGTCAAGCTGCCGGAGGTTGTCCATGACGGGAGATCAGCAAGGTGCCCTGCCTTCGATCTACTTCGTGGCGTGAAGAGCCCTGGTGCTCCGCAGCAAGGTCAGCGGATGGCCGCCTGGTGCTCCGATTACTGTGCAAACGTGCAGAGCGCGGCTCCGCAACCCGGCATCGCCGCCGCGATACGCGTCGTCCCCATTCGGGAGCGACCATCGCGAGGGGACGCGTCAATCTTCGGTTCGTCGGCACCGCTTTACCGCGATGGGTGGGCTGGGACTCGAGAGCCATCGTCGCGGACGGCTGGCAGTCATACGATCAACCTCAGGTCGCGGTGTATGTGCCATTCCGGGCGGGTGTCTCCGAGCTGCCTCAACCGCTAGTTCGACGGCTCGGTCCGACTGACGCGCTTTTCTCGATGGTCTGACGCCAGCATCGGGGCGCGACGTCAAGCATCGCTGGCCACCCAGGGTCCCATTGAAGTACCCTCACGCGTCCTCATGTCCGACGCCACCGAGTCGTACTACCGCGCTGCATTGACGGCATTGCGCTTCGTGGAGGCGCGGCGGCCGACAGGGCGGCGGTTCGGGGCGGAGGCGGACGCGCTGTGGGCGAGCTTCGCGGGCGGGCTTCTGGCGGAAGCGGGGCGCCGGGCGCCGGGCGCCCTGGCAGTTGACGCACGGCGAGATTCGGTTCGAGTTCAACGCCGAAGCAGTATTGGCTGCGCACTGGCAGGTAGAGCTCCGCCTACTGCTCGGTTACATCATCGCTGTGAGGACCACGCCCCAGAGTCGGGCGGGCGGCGGTATGGCGAGCTGAGGAGGCAGCTGGCCAGCGCTACCAGAATTGCGCCCCGGCGTGGCGGCTGCGACGGCTGCGCAGCCCACGCGAACCGCATGATGGGCTCGATGTGGCTGTGATTCTTGCGCTACAGGCCTGCGCCTGCTGACGCTCGATCAGCTCGGGAGCGCAGCGACGCTGATCTGTGCCTTGGAGTCGGAGCGCCGGAGACTCCGGCGCGGCTCGACGGGCACGCGATGATCGCGGTGCCAGTGAGCAGCCGCGAAGGAAGCTCTTGGACCCGTTTGCGGTATGTGGGCACCGGACCTACGAGCGCCCTTGCCACCGGAGAATCTTCATGCGCATGCGAAACTGCTTCGTTCTCGCCCTGAACCTGATGGCGGCCGTGAGCTGCTTCTCCGATGAAGGAGCAGGAGGCGACGGCAGCGCGACTCAATCGGCGACCGGCGGGACGAGCGGATCGGAAGAGCAAGGAGCAGGAGGCGGGGCCGGCGAGGCCCCCGGCGGCGCGGACGCCGGGACCGCAACGGGCGGCTCCAGCTCGTCGTCCGGTGGCGCCGCCTCTGAAGATCCAGACGACCCCTACTGCGCCCACGCCTGGAACGGCTTCGAGCAGCTCGATATCTTCATCGAGGAGACCAACGCCATCCAGCTCGAGCCAGACATAGCAGGGGCCACCCTGAACGCCCATGGCGACGTCGCCCTCGATGCCGCCGAGCGCACGGGGCAGCATTTCGGGCGGGCTCAGGAGTTCGTGGTGGAGACGGAGACCTCCGAGGCCTTTGACGCGCTGCTCCTCTATCAGGAGACGTACATGGTGCCCCTCGCGGAGATCGCCGCCACGGCGAGCGATGGGGACGCCTATGCCGTCGCCTCCTTCACGCTCCTTCAGCAGGAAGGGGTCGCCGAGGCGGCCGCGGGAGGAGCGCTCGCCAGCAGCACCATCTCTGCCTACACCGTCGAGCGCTGCGGAAGAGCGCGCTGGCCGTAGACCGGGACGCCAGCCGCTCAACAGCGCCTACAGGGTCGGAGCCAGGAGTTTTTTCGCCGCACGAAGCTAGAGCGACAAACGGTTTGCAGCGCAGAGCGTTTGTCGCGGAAAAGGTGACGATCTAGAGCCCCGATCCAGGAGCAAAGCTGAGGGCTCTCGCTGGCAAACGGATCGGAGCTCTAGCGCGCGGCCAGGAAAGGTGCGTTCAGGCGTGGCAAGCGGTATACTTTCGCGCATGAAAGAGACGATCATCGAAACGCCTCGAATGTCTCTCTACTACCATCCGATGGAGAACATCGTTCACCACGAGATGCACAACTATCCTGGGATGGAGATCCTGGAGCGGATCCTCTTGGGTGGCCTCGAAGTGATGAAGGAAAACGGTGCCATCAAATGGCTCTCGGACGATCGGAATGGCGGCGCCCTACCGAAATCACATCACGAGTGGGGCGACAGAATCTGGGCGCCGCAAGCGGTCAAGGCGGGCTGGCGGTACTGGGCACTCTTGCCGCCCCAAGATGCGCTCGGGACTGCCAATATGAAACGCCTCGTGAAAGTCTATGCCAAGAAGGGCGTCACGGTCGAAACGTTCGACGACTTCGAGGAAGCTTTCATGTGGCTGTGTAACCGAGGCCAATATCCCGTCGCGAAAGCAACCTAACTTCCTCGAGTGTCGCCGTGGGCGTTGGGTGGATTGCAGCGGGCCGGCGATCGGCCTCGGCGCAGGAGGTGCCCGATGAAGATTGGCTACGGTGTTCAGCGCGTCTATGTGTCCACGCTGCTCGCGCTCTTGGCGGGGTTGCTCGAGGCCGCTTCGACGACCGATCCGACGCTGAAGGCGGAGCTCGCTGGCTTCCCCGAGGGGACGGTGATCGGCATGTCCGTCTTGGGAAAACCAGCGCCGCTGCGCCTCCGCAAGCTCGGCGATCGGCTCGTGCGGCTCGACGAGGACGATCCGACCTCCCCCGACCTCGAGCTCGTCTTCAAGCACCTGACACATGCCTTCCTCGTCCTGACCTTCCAGGAAGGCACCGCGCGGTCCTACGCTCGGTCGCGTCTCATCTTGCACGGGGATCCCGCCCTCGCGATGCGCTTCGTGCGCTGCCTGAACCGCCTGGAAGCGGTCATTTTGCCCCAGGTCGTCGCGCGGCGCGCCCTCAAGAGCCCGCCGCGCCTCCCGTGGAGAGAAAAGCTCACCCTCGCGTCGCGGGCCTACGGGCGCCTCGTCGCCCAGGCCGTGGGGCTTTCGCCGAGGTGGGCCCGATGAGCACGTCCTTCTTCGAGTTCTACTGCCCCGTCAAGGTGGTCGCCGGCTTCAAGGCGCTCGAGCATCTGTTCTTCGAGCTCCGGACGCTTGGCGCCGAGCGTCCGCTCATCGTCACCGATCGGGGCGTGCGCGAGGCTGGACTCTGCGCCCTGGTCCAGGAGGCGCTGAAGAGCGCGGGCCTCCCCGCGCCGCCCGTCTTCGACGCGGTGCCCCCTGACTCGTCGACGCAGGTCGTGGCCGACGCGGCGCGCGTCTACCGCGAGCACGGCTGCGACGCGCTCCTGGCGGTGGGCGGCGGCTCGGTCATCGACACCAGCAAGGCCGTCAACGTGCTCGTCTCCGAGGGCGGTGACGACATCCGCGTCTATTCGGGCACGTCGGTGCTCGAGCGGCGGCTCCGGCCGCTGGTGGTGCTGCCCACGACGAGCGGGACCGGCTCGGAGGTGACCAACGTGCTCGTCCTCGCGGACGCGGATGCGGGCGTGAAGCTGCCCTTCGTGTCGCAGTTCCTTCTGCCCGATGTGGCGCTCCTCGATCCCCGTATGACGCTGCAGCTGCCTGCCTACCTCACGGCAGCGACCGCGATGGACGCGATGACCCACGCCGTCGAGGCGTTCATCTGCCTGTCGAAGAACCCCCTCTCCGACGCCTACGCGACGGCGGCGATCCGGCGCATCGCAGACAACCTGCTGCTCGTGCTCCGGGCGCCCCGCGACGCAGCGCGCCGCCTCGAGCTGTCGCTGGCCGCGACGATGGCGGGCATCGCCTTCTCCAACTCGATGGTCGGCCTCGTGCACGCGCTCGGGCACTCCGTCGGCGCCGTGGCGCGGCTGCCCCACGGCGTGTGCATGAACGTGCTCCTCCCCATCGCCCTCGACTTCAACCTCACCGCCCGGCGTGAGGCGATCGGCGAGCTGCTGCTCCCCCTCGGCGGCCCCGACCTCTACGCGCGCACGCCCGCAGAGCGGCGCGCCGAGACCGCCATCGCGCGCATCCGCGCCCTGCGCGACGAGCTGCACGCCCTCACGGGCCTGCCGCGCACCCTCGGGGAGACCGGCAGGGTCCGGCGCGACCAGCTCCCGGAGATCGCCCGCCTGTCCCTCGACGACGGCGCGCTCCTCATGAACCCCGTCGAGGTCGACGCCGATCAAGCGCTCGCCCTCCTCGAGCGCGCCTTCTAGAGTGACAAACGGTCTACAGAGCACTCGAGCAGCCAGTGGTTCCACTCGATCGCCGCAGGAGGCGTGGTGCGCTCACTCGACGCAGAGGAGCCGAACCTGCACCTCCGTGCTGTTGTTCGTCGCGTCGCACTCCGAGCCTGGCCATGCGATCTGTACCCGACGAAGATCCGGACCTTCTTCGAAGGGGGATTCGGCGAAGTGCGGCAGCGTGATCCAGGGTGATCGAGCCCCGGGGGCGAGCGGTGCCGTCACGTGCTCCACGTGTTCCGCGCCGTCGCGGGTCGTCGTTCGCACCTCGATGGGAGGATCCGCTGCAAGGTCGCCTCGGTTGCCCACTCGAACGAAGATCGTGTCCCGGCAGTCGATGTCGCAGGTGACGATGTCTGCGAACACCAGGTCGGCAGCTCCGGAGCAAACCACATCCACCGGCGGTGGCTCCGTCGGCCGGAAGGGCTCGCACGAGCAGGTGGGGTCGAGGCTCGGAATGCTCAGATCGGCGTCATCGTTCCCGTCGCAGTTCGAGTCGACACCGTCGAAGCAGCGCTCGGTCTGACCGGGATGCCGATCCGGATCCGTGTCGTCGCAATCTTCGCGATCGGAGAAGGGCACGATGCCGGATCCAGCGGCGACGCACCCTGGATTGACGCCATAGCCGTCGCCATCCTTGTCCTCGTGCAGCAGTCTTTGCCGCGTCGGATCGGCATCGTCGCAATCGCTCGCGGCGTCCACGCCCGTGTAGCCGGGTGGCAGCGGCTCGGCACAGCCGATGGTATCGAATCCCCTCGGGAACTCGACATCGCCGTACCCATCTCCATCACAGTCGACGTAGATGGAGACGTCCCCGCCGCACATCCTGGGCGCCACGGGCCCGCGCGGGGGTCGTGGCTTGCCGCACGTCTCGAGCCAGAACTCGTCGTAGCCGCCATCCCCCGCGACCATCGGGTCTTCGGGTGAGCAGCCGAGCGTGGCCGTGATCAGGACGGCGCCCCCGATCCACCCAAAGTGACCACGGCGCGGAGCTGCCCTTGACCTCCGTCGCCGCGCTCGGGTCACGGCGACATCAATGCCCCAAGAGAAAGATCCCATCACCCGACCGCCTCGAGCGTAGCATCAGAAGCGGCGCTTTGCGGCCATGGGTCAGGCCACCGGCGAAAACCTGCCGCGGTAGTTTCCTCCTCCTGAGCCGCCAACGCCCGTCTCCAGCAGAAACACTGTTGCTAGTTGGCAACACGGGTCAAGCTCGCGGCGTAGCCCAGCGCCACGGTGAAGACGCCAACCGTGGTCACCGCGCCGGAGGCGCCGCAGCTCTCGTCCGGCCGCGCAGCGTTGTAGCAGACGATGTCACTGCGGTTCAGCATGGTGGCGTACCCGGCACCCAGGCGTAGGGTGAACCCGCTGACGCTCCAGGTTTCCCACGACAGCTCGCCTTGAAGCCAGACGGCCAGGTCGGAGTGATAGCGCTCGTAGTCGTCTGGATCCCCATGGCCCATCGCCGGGAACCAGCCGGCGAAGGCGTCGCGCCAGGGCCCAGCCGAAACGCCGAGGTCGATGCTGAACGCGTGGAGCCTCCCGTTCGGGCGAGGGCCGCCCACTGGCCGCAGGCGCACGTAGGCCCCGCCCATCGGTCCCCAAATGTTGACGCCGCCCCCGGCTCCCAGCTCGATGCGATCGTGCACGTTGTAACCGGCGGTCGCCCCGAGCAGCCCCACCAACGTCCCGAAGCCGGCGCGCGCCTCGAGGTGCAAGGGTCTGTCGGAGAAGCGCGGCGGGTGCGTCGGCACATGAGGGACCAGGCGTCGATCGAGGTCGTTCGATCGCTGGTGCTCGTGTCCGGTGTCGCGCGGCTGCGCCCTTCCGAGCGTGCTCCAGAAGGCGAACCCCACAAGGACGGCGAACGTCGAGCCCCAGCGCATGCTCCGGCGCAGAGCAGACTTCGTGCCAGCGTCCGAACGCTCGAGGGCGTCGGGGACCCTCAACCCTGGTCAGATGGATCTCGCCGCGTCAGCGTTGCCGGCATTGGTCACCGTGTCCGGTCCGCCGAAGGCGTGCGCTTGGCGGTGGTGCAGCTCGAGTTTGCTGGTCTCGGCACGCCGCCGCCCGCGATTCGCGAACGAGCAGCGTGTGGACCGCCTTGTCACTCCGCCGCCACCCGATACACCATCCCGTTGGTGTCGTCGGTGAACAGGATCGCTCCGTCTTGGGCGACGGTGATGCCGGCGAGGCGTCCGAAGTGGGCGGCGCCGTCCTCGATCAAGAAGCCCGAGACGAAATCTTCGAAGCCGGTGGGCTCGCCGTCGTCGTCGAACAGGACGCGGATGACCTTGTAGCCGGTGGGGGGGAAGCGGTTCCAGGAGCCGCGCAGCACGACGAAGGCGTCGCCCTGGTACTCGGCGGGGAACTGGGCGCCGTCGTAGAAGACCATGCCGATGGGCGCACCATGGGCGGTGTTCTCGAGCACGCTGGGCTCGGTCGCGGCGCAGAAGGTCTCTTTGGTCGTGCCGGAGGGATCTTGGATGATGGGGTCGATCTGGCGATCGCCGTAGCAGTAGGGCCAGCCGTAGTGGGCGCCTTCTTCGATGCGATTCAGCTCCTCGGGGGGGAGCTCGTTGCCGCGCCAGTCGGATCCGTTGTCCATGCCCCACATTTCCCCGGACTCGGGGTGCCAGTCGAAGCCGAGGGTGTTGCGGAGGCCCTCGGCGAACAGGGTCCGAGAGCTGCCGTTCGGCGCCATCCGGACGATGGTGGCGTACTCCGGGTCGAGCTGTTCGCAGGCGTCGCAGCTCGATCCGATGGAGACGTAGAGCAGGTCGTCGGAGCCGTAGCGCAGCGTGCGGTAGGGGTGCTGGCCGCCCTCCGGGAGATCGTCGACGATCACGGTCGGCGTGCCGATGCTGCCGTTGCCGGCGATCTCGGAGACCAAAAGCTCGGTCGGGGTCGCGAAGAAGACCTGGGTCGCGGTGGCGGCCAGGCCATGGATGCCGGGCATGTTCTCGACCACCGTGGACTGCTCGTCCATCTCGCCGTCGCCGTCGGTGTCGGCGAGGAGCAAGACGTCGCCCTGAGTGGGGCGGCTCAAGAGAATGCCGTCCTCTCCGACGGGCTCGAGCATGCGCGCGTGGCCGAGATCGGCGGCGAACACCTGAAGGGTGAAGCCGTCGGCGACCGTCAGCTGGTCGAAACGTTCCTGACTGAAGGGGCGCTGCTCCGGTCGGAAGACGTCGCGATCGGGTCCCGTGCCCGCTGC